>CALBMZ010000045.1 GCA_937896225.1 uncultured Alcaligenaceae bacterium
GGGGTCTTTAAGATCAATCTCTTCAAACCCGCACGGCGGCGTAAATGAAACAATACCTGCCAAACCCTCAATTACCGCCCCGACCACAAGGACAAGCATTCCAGCGAAGCTGTCGCCCCACAATATTATTTTACCGTTGTGTAATCCATCACGGCTTTGGGCATATGCAACTGCGTCACATATTCCCCTTGCTTGCACCCAGGGGTTAATTGTTAATGTTTGTCTTCCGTCGCTTTTTCCAAAACCAGCATGATCAAATAACAATACATTAAAGCCGTTCTTTTGAAACTCCTCAGCGTAATGACTTAATGCCATCGTTATAGTTGCTGATGTTCCATGTGCCATGACTATGCATGGCTTTTCCGATGCCAAATCACAGGGATACCATCTGCCACGTAAGGTAAAGTTATCAGAAGAAAATGCAATGTTTTGGTAAGACATTTTATATCCTTGTTGATGCCTGTTGAATAATCACCTGTGGGGGGGTACGACTAAATACTTGGACTGAGTTATGCTGCAAGACCGAGACTTTCTCGATATTCTAAAGGGCTGCGCGATCCAAAGGATATTTTGATTCCTTTTTATTGTACCGATGAATATACGAGTCGACAATTTGAATAAATTGCTCAATTTGTGAGCAAAAATTGACTTTCTGGTTATAGAAAGAGAAGTGCAGGTATCACAGTCGGTTCTTAGCGGATATCACATCGACTTTAGACTCACCCCATCCCCTAACCGATGCCATTTGGTATTGTTACAGCGCACAATTAAGCCCAAAACTCGTTAACCCCTTTGTTAACCCCTTTAACGCACAAAACAAAAAGGGCCACAGTCTTTTGAACCGTAACCCCTTGAATTCATTGGTCGGAACGGAAGGATTCGAACCTTCGACCCCTTGCACCCCATGCAAGTGCGCTACCAGGCTGCGCTACGCCCCGACAAGTCGGTAATTGTAGCAGATTACAGGTGCTAAAAAAGACAGTATTGCTCTGAATCAGAGACTTACAAATCGATCACTCAAAGGGTTAAATATGACTAAAAATACAATTAACAAAACATAGACAGTTTGTTAAGTAACATTCATTAACAAATCGGAAATAGACTTAAGCTCAGTGCGCAAAGCTTGTAACTCAGCACCAGTTAAACGAACGGCTGCATCGGGGTCAACAACATTGTCGCGCGCATCTGAAAGTCGGTTACGAGCACCACTAATGGTGAAACCCTGCTCGTATAGCAACTCTCGAATACGGCGAATCAAGAGTACTTCGTGGTGTTGATAATAACGACGATTACCACGACGCTTAACAGGTTTAAGTTGCGTAAACTCTTGTTCCCAGTACCTTAAAACATGCGGCTTAACACCGCACAAATCACTTACTTCACCAATAGTGAAATAGCGCTTAGCCGGTATGGGGGGCAGTGAATCAACGGTTACTGGGGTACTTTGCATGATTTACATCAACCTTAACAACGTGATATTCGGTATATTATTCAAAGCCTTCAGACTCTAGGTTAAACCAAAACTTCAGGTTCATGGGTCAACTCAACCACATCTTTAAGTTTTTGACTTGCATGAAAAGTTACCACACGACGCGCGGCAATAGGGACCATTTCACCCGTTTTAGGGTTACGGCCAGGACGAGCGGGTTTTTGGCGAACTTGAAAGTTACCAAACCCAGAAAGCTTTACTGAATCGCCTTGTGACAGCGCATTACGAATTTCAAGAAAAAACATTTCGACTAAATCTTTGGCTTCACGCTTATTCAGCCCCACTCTATCAAATAACAATTCGGCTAACTCGGCTTTGGTTAACGTGCGGGCATCAGACATATTTTTTATTCCTGAAATATTCAATAATTAACGTTGACGAACAGAATGTGCGGTTTCAAGCATGCTAAGCACTTGAGTCATACAAAGATCAACTTGCTCGTCAGACAACGTTACACCATAGCCTTGCAACCAAAACCTAAAAGCCAAACTGATTTCTTTCGTTTCATTTTGGTCAACTGGTCGCCATACATCGAATAATTCTACCCGACGCACAGCCGATATTGAAGAATCATTTTTAATTAGCGTATGAATGGAATCAAGTAAAGCTTGCACCGGAATATCTGGCGAAACCCATAATGCCAAATCACGTTGCACAACAGGCTGGCGTGATATGTCAGTTGGTCGCGGCAAACGTTGCGGCAACAAAGCGTCAAGCGATAATTCAAACGCAACAGGTGCAGAAGATAAACCCAACTCTCTTACCCAATTTGGGTGAATTTCGCCCACCCAACCAATTACTTGGCCTTCAAACCAAACGCATGCCGAGCGCCCGGGGTGGAAAAGAGGTGAATCGGTAGGCTCAAAGCGTAACGCATGGCGCTTGACCCCCATTAGGACTTCTAAATCGTGCTTGACATCAAAATAATCAACGTGTTGAGATTTTAAGCCCCACTGTTCCGGTGCGACACCACCCCAGGCAACCCCTGCAACATGCATGGGTTGCTCAACACCCGATACGTTTTGCTCAGACGCCAGCACAGTTTCATTGCGCTTAAAAACCCGCCCTGCTTCAAACACACGCACGCGAGACTGCTGTCGATTTGCGTTGTAAACCACCGTTTGCAACAAACCTGGTATCAACATTGAACGCATGACTGCCATTTGACTGGCAATAGGGTTGAGCAATTGAATGGCCTCTTGAGCACCGAGCATGTCACGTTCCCATTCAGTTTGCACGAATGAAAAATTAACAACTTCTTGATAATCAAGTGCTGCAACTGTATGCCGAACTTGATGAAATGTACGTTGGGTTTCAGGTTGCGCTCGCATTTTGGCAGGCGTAACAGGTGGCTTAGCCGGAATATTTTCAAAGCCCACCATACGAGCCACTTCTTCAATAAGGTCCTCTTCAATTTCAATATCAAATCGATAGGCAGGCGGTGTCACACTCAAGACATCACCACTCACCACAAAAGGTAAACCTAGACGGGTAAAAACACCTTCAGCCGTAGTCATTTCAACGGGAATACCCAACACTCGCTGGCAACGCGACAAACGCATGTTAACGGCTGGTCGTTTTGGTAAATTAACGACTAAATCTTGCACAGGACCTGCTTGCCCACCGCATACCTCAACGATCAAGGCAACCAATGCATCGATGTCTTGTGGAATCGATTCAAAATCAACACCGCGCTCAAAGCGATGGGCTGCTTCAGAGTTCAATTTAAGACGACGTGTGCGACCTGCAATCGCATCAGGCCACCAAAAAGCGGCTTCAACATAAATATCAGTCGTATCAAGCGAAACAGCCGTATGATCCCCCCCCATAAT
>CALBMZ010000046.1 GCA_937896225.1 uncultured Alcaligenaceae bacterium
GGTGTGCAACCTAAAGCACTTAGGGCAACGATGGCTTATATGTTGTTTTTTTCTGGCTTATACACGCTGTTTTGCTTGAGCGTTATAAATACCGTCTCGGGTCATCAATCATCGGTTTGGTCGAGCAACTCATGGGTTTGGCTTGCCGTACTTGGTTTGGGTATGATGCTAGGCTTACATTTAGGCGGTAAAAAGTTTAAAAAAACACTTTCAAATGACTATCGTATTTTTGTCTTGAATTTAATCATGATCATATCGGGCATAGGTATTATTCGCTCTTTGATCATGAGTTAGCATTTTTTCTCTGATGTGACTATGGGTTTACCCTAAAAAAATAGACGGTCGTAAAGACGTTCGTCCTGCTAAGATAAGGCTGATTTTGGTATGTCTAATTATGGCGATTCAAGGATAAAAAAATGAAATCATTACGTTATGTTGCATTGGCAGTTTGTCTGTCACTTGCCAGCGTGGGTGCCCACGCTCAACAGTTTATAAATATTTTAACCGGTGGTACCAGCGGCGTTTACTACCCAATGGGTGTGGCACTTTCGCAAATTTACGAGAAGACGATTCCAAAAGCAAAGATTGCGGTGCAATCAACCAAAGCCAGTGCTGAAAATGTGAACTTAATTCAAGCGGGTCGTGGCGAGTTGGCTTTTGCTTTGGCCGATACCGTTTCAGCTGCATGGCAGGGCAACGTAGAAGTTGGCTTTAAAACAAAGCTTGATAAATTACGTGGTATTGCTGGTATTTACAGCAACTATATTCAAATTGTTGCATCAGCCGATTCAGGCATTAAAACTTTGGCTGACCTAAAAGGTAAACGTGTTTCAGTTGGTGCTGCACGTTCAGGTACCGAACTCAATGCGCGTGCTGTTTTAAAAGCGGCTGGTTTGACCTATGCTGATTTAGGAAAAGTTGAATATATGGGCTTTGGTGAGTCAGTTGAACTGATGAAAAATCGTCAGCTTGACGCCACGTTGCAATCAGCTGGTCTCGGTGTTGCATCAATTCGTGATTTGGCCAATTCCGTGCCTATCGTATTGATTCCTGTACCAGAAAGCGTTGTCGCTAAAATTAACGATCCGGCATATATTGCTGGTGTGATTCCAGCGGGTACCTATCAAGGTCAAACTCAAGCCATATCTACGGCGACTATTCCGAATGTGTTGGTAACCAACATGAATGTCACCGATCAGGTTGCTTATGAAATGACCAAGTCACTCTTTACCAATTTGCCACAGTTGGTTGCCGCACATTCTGCTGCTAAGGGTATTGTTCCAGCGAATGGTCCTAAAACACCGGTACCATTGCACCCGGGTGCAATTAAGTATTACAAAGAAGCAGGCTTGATGAAGTAACTGTATTAAAACTGATTAGTAAAAAAACCAGTAAGCTTAATGCTTGCTGGTTTTTTTAATTAATTAATTAAGTTTGTTCATCTCAAGCTTACTCAATCACACTACTTGTAAATCAATATGTCACAAATACCAACCATGCCCAATCAAAACCCCGAGTTCAAAAAACTGACGGGCTTTATTTTTTTGATTGGCTTTGTTTTTTCAGCCTATCAAATCACTATGGCTGCTTACCACCCCCTATCGTCACAAATCGTTCGGGTCTTGCACGTTGGTTTTTTGTTATTAATGATTTTTGTGCTCTACGCTCCCAAAACAAAAGAGGGCTCAGTTCTTAAACACCCCCTAGGGTTATTAAGTTATGTGGCAGCATTTTTAGGTTCTACGCTTTCTCTCTACCACTGGTACTTTGAGCCCGATTTAATTGCTCGAGCCGGTGAGCCAACGATGTTTGACACCTATATAGGTGCGGTGATTATCTTGTTGGTGTTTGAAGCCGCCCGTCGTGTGATGGGTATTGCTTTACCGTTAATTTGCGCAACATTTATTTTATATGCTTTGTTTGGTCAACAATTGCCCGGCATATTGATGCATCGCGGCTACCCGCTTGAACAACTTATTGATCACTTAGGTTTTGGTACGGAAGGTATTTACGGTATACCGACCTTTGTCAGTTCGTCTTACATTTTTCTATTTATATTATTTGGCTCATTTTTAGAGCAAGCGGGCATGATTAAACTATTTACCGACTTTGCCATGGGCACAGTCGGTCATACCCGTGGTGGACCTGCCAAAGTGTCAGTTGTGGCATCGGGATTAATGGGTACGATTAACGGTTCGGGTGTGGCCAACGTGGTCACAACCGGTCAGTTCACCATACCCATGATGAAACGTTTTGGTTATAAACCTGCATTTGCTGGGGGGGTTGAAGCCACTTCTAGTATGGGCGGCCAGATTATGCCCCCTGTGATGGGTGCGGTAGCCTTCATTATGGCCGAAACCATTGGTGTGGAATACGTTGAAATCGTGCAGGCTGCCGTTGTGCCCGCAATTTTATATTTTGTAACCGCCTTCTGGATGGTGCACCTAGAGGCCGGGCGTTTAAATTTAACTGGTCTACCTAAATCAGAGTGCCCAAACCCTTGGACAGCGGTTAAAGAGCGCTGGTATTTACTTTTCCCACTCGCAATATTAGTGTTTCTACTGTTTTCAGGTTACACCCCTTTGTTTTCTGGCATGGTAGGTTTGGCTCTGACAGCCATTTTAATTTTGGGTGCAGCCATTGCACTCAAGCTCAAGGGTAAGGCGATGCGCTACGCCTTCTGGATAGCATTAGGTATCTTTAGCGCGAGTTTTTTTAAATGGGGTATTACCTCAGTCTTGCTGATTATTACCGCAATGGTTGTTTTGTTATTTTTCATCAAAGGTGGACAAGACACCATTAAGTTGTTAACTAAAGCAATGGTTGAGGGTGCACATCATGCCTTACCAGTCGGTATTGCGTGCGCTTTGGTGGGTACCATCATTGGTGTGTTGACCCTGACAGGTGCTGCCACGACTTTTGCAGGCGCCATTATTAGTGTTGGCGAAAATAGTTTGATTGCTTCTCTGTTATTGACCATGTTGGTTTGTTTGATTTTAGGAATGGGTATACCCACCATTCCAAACTACATCATTACGTCATCATTAGCTGCGCCTGCATTACTTGAGTTGGGCGTGCCCTTGATCGTGTCGCACATGTTCGTTTTTTATTTTGGAATCTTGGCCGATTTAACGCCCCCCGTTGCATTAGCAGCTTTCGCGGCTGCACCTATTGCGGGGGTTTCAGGTTTAAAAATCAGTGTGCAAGCCGTTAGAATCGCTTTTGCAGGTTTTGTCATACCGTTTATGGCTGTTTATTCACCTGCACTGATGCTACAAAATGACCCTACCATTTGGGCGGTCATGTATATCGTGTTTAAAGCTTTGCTGGCGATTGGTCTTTGGGGCATCGCCTCCGTTGGCTTTTTGTGGAACCCCGTTAAAGTTTGGGTGCGTATTTGGGCTTTGTTGTCAGCAGGTATGTTAATTGCCGCCTTGCCACTTACTGATGAGCTGGGCTTGGCTTCTTCAGCGCTTGTGTTTGCTTGGTTGTATTGGCAACGTCGCAAAATTGCAACGCAATCAGGCAAAAAAACTCAGGTAAAAGCATAATGCTTGGCGTATGTCTATTTGTTTAAGTGTTGGTGCAGCGATTGTTTCAATTGTTGCCCAACAGTTCACCTTAAGCTGGACGCATTCAGTCGAACGTATACTTTGGCAAGAAGATTGGCAAGTAAACGGTCAAACTTTATCGCTTATTGAAGCCCGAGTGCGAGGTAGTGGGGCAGGTATGGAAGTTCCAGATGGTGCCGTTTTAATAGAGGGCGTTTGGCATTACCGTGCACCACTTAACGTGCCTTCACTTAACTTGACTGTTTCACCCTTTGGACGCGATGAATATCAAATATGTTTGCCCAACAAGGGTTGTCAAACCATACCAGAGGTTTTAAAAAAAGCTGGGCAAGAACCCACCGAATCGAGTTATGTTGTCAAGGTGTCGCCTTGCACACATTAATATCACGCTGAGTTTAGGCGGTTGTGAATGAAACAGTATTTGATATGAATCTGCCGCTGCCGTAGTTGATGTTTAAAAAGTAAACCAGGCACGACGGCAGTCTCAATCAAAACTTGTTTCATTCGACAACTGATAAATATTTTGAATAGTGGCGTTTAGCTTGACTAATTGACTAAGCCAACCGAGCATTGCCTGGAAAGAGTATGTTGCGTGCGTCGTCGTCCATTTCAGCTTTAAATTGAAACTGAGTTTTTAATGCTTCTGCACGTTGTGCGGCAGGGCGCTCGTTGATGCTGTCGAGCCAACGTTTAACATTGGGTAGTTTTTCCCACGCGTCTGCGCCCAACACAAACGGAATGACGCGCGCCCAACCCCAAAGTGACATGTCAACAAGGGTGTATTGATCACCCATCATGTAGAGTTGGTTGGTGAGTCGTTCTTCAATAATGAGCCAGTGACGCCATGCTTCAAAATCGTAGCGATTGACGGCATACTCTTTTGGCTCGGGTGCAAAATGTTTGAAGTGCACGTATTGGCCGCTGTAAGGGCCAATACCTGTTGCAATAAACATTAACCACGAATACATTTCAGCTTTGTTTTCAGGAACATACTGGCCTGTTTTTTCAGCCAAATAAATCATCATTGCGTTACTGTCAAAAATACGTACGCCATCATCGGTCATGGCAGGCGTTTTTGCGTTGGGGTTAATTGCTTTGAACTCTGCTGAGTGCTGTTCGCCTTTGCGCGTATCAATCGGCACCAGCTCGTAAGGCACACCAGTCTCTTCTAAGTAAAGTGCTACCTTGAGAGGGTTGGGTGAAGGGTGATAATAAAGCTTAATCATGAGATGCCTCTTAAAGTAGTATTTATTGTTAGTTGTTAATATGATTACACAATACGAGCAGATACAAAAAGTACCATAATTACTGTCCAACGCATTCATTTCGGTGCACATCTAAATAAAGGTAACTTTAGAGCATGGAACTCAAGTGGCTAGAAGACTTTGTAGCAATTGTGCACACTCGAAATTTTTCTCGAGCAGCACAAATGCGTCATGTCACACAGCCTGGCTTGAGCCGGCGCTTAAAGTCTTTAGAGATATGGTTTGGGGTGCCCTTAATTGATCGCAGTACATACCCGGTTACGTTAACGCCCGCAGGTGAGCAGTTTTATGAATTAGCCAATAAAACGGTTGCCGATATCAATTTGGCAAAAAGTCAGATCAAAGCCCCACAAACGGAGTTAATCGACACCATACAGTTTGCCATGCCCCATTCGTTAGCAATGGGTTTTTTCCCAAAGTGGTGGCAACAACGGTCACCCCCATCGGGCCTGACCACTAAGGTGGTAACAGACAGTTTTACGGCCTGTGTTGAAATGCTGAGTAATCGCACATGCCAATTTTTGATCTGTTATTTGCACCCCGAAAGTCGCAATAAATTAAATGAAAACTCTTTTGAGGGAATGAAAATTGGTGACGATGTTTTCATTCCTGTTTCTGCACCTTCTCATTCAGGTAAAGCTCGGTATAACTTGTTGACTCAAACTGATGACCTGCTTCATGCTGTAGATCAACAAACCCCACCCATCCCTCTGCTCACCTATGCACCAGATAGTTTTTTAGGTAAGGTTTTAGCGGGTATTGTGCGTCAACCCGATAATCGGCATGTTCAGACCGTGCTTCGCTATGAAAGTACCTTAGCTGAAGCCATTAAAGCCGAAGTTTTAATAGGCGAGGGCTTGGCGTGGCTACCGAAAAAAATGGTGGATAAAGAGTTAAACAACGGAGAATTGATCATAGCCGGTGATCAAGCTTGGCATGCGCCATTAGAAATCTGGCTTTATCGGCAAGCGCAAGACAGGCAAAAACGGGTGACATCAGTTTGGCATTCGGCCCATACTAAAACAGAATAGTTAAAGTTACGATGCGCATCAAATATATGTGAATGGGTATGTTTTGAAGAGTATATTTTCAACATGCGATGCTGAAAGGTTTGTTAATTTTTAGCTTTTCATTAATAAGCTAAATTTGAAATAAATCTTAAAGCCCACCCTTGAAACGACCTGAATAACTCGAGATACTCATGACCATTACTTATCTTAAAAAAGCCATCAAAGCCCCCGCAACAGAAGACGCCACCACACATGAAACCGTCTCGCGTATGTTGGGCGAAATCGAAGCCGGTGGTGAAGACGTGGCACGTCGATATGCAAAAGAGTTTGATGGTTGGGAGCAAGACATCGTGATGTCTCGTGAAAACCTTGAAAAAGCCATTAAGACTGTACCCGAGACGGTTAAGGAAGATATTCGTTTTGCACGTGATCGCATTCGCGATTTTGCCCAAAGGCAGCGCGACTCCATGCAAGAGTTTGAAGTTGAGTTGCTAAATGGTTTAGTTGTGGGTCAGCGTATTGTGCCTGTCACGACTGCTGGCTGTTATGTGCCGGGTGGGCGTTATGCACACGCAGCATCGGCTTTAATGAGCGTTTGTACGGCTAAGGTGGCCGGTGTGCCTAATGTCATTGCCACCTCACCGGGTCATCATCAACAAGGTGTTAACCCAGCTATTTTGTATGCTATGCATTTAGCAGGCGCCGATCAAATTTTGACGCTCGGTGGCGTACAAGGCGTTGCAGCCTTGGCGTTTGGTTTGTTTACGGGTTTACCTGCTGATATGGTGGTGGGCCCAGGTAACCGCTTTGTGGCTGAGGCCAAGCGTATGTTGTTTGGTCGCATTGGTATTGACGTGGTGGCCGGCCCAACTGAGTCAATGGTGGCCGCTGATGAAACCGCTGACCCAGCAATTGTTGCGGCTGACTTAATTGGTCAAGCAGAGCATGGCCCTGATTCCCCCGTTTGGCTGGTGACGACATCGCGCGAGGTGGCTGAAAAAGTGATAGCTTTGGCGCCAAGCATTATTGCCAGCTTACCTGAATTGGCCCGTAACTCAGCGACAGCAGCTTGGCGTGATTACGGTGAAGTAGTGTTGGTTGATACGCGTGATGAAATGTGTCAAGTTTGTGACCAGTACGCGCCAGAGCATTTGCAAATTCAAGCGGCTGATCCAGACTGGTGGTTAGCCAATTTACGCAATTATGGGTCATTATTTTTAGGTGAAGAAACCACGGTTGCTTATGGTGACAAATGTTCTGGTCCTAATCATATTTTGCCAACACGCGGCGCAGCCCGTTACTCAGGTGGTTTAAGTGCCAGTAAGTTTTTAAAGGTATTAAGCTATCAAAAATTAAATCGTGCAGCCTGTAAGGTCATTGCGCCCGTGGCGGCGCGTATTTCTAGATTAGAAGGTATGGAAGGTCATGCCATGACCGCTGATGTGCGTTTAGATAAATACTTCCCGACCGAGACATTCGATTTGGGTAAAGCAATTAACCCATCAACGACCTAACGGCACCTCGAATTGAGACCTCTATGAAACTGAATCGTGATTTAGCCAGTGTTGATCCTATACCGCCTTCGGGTATGGCGCGAGCCCAAGCCATTATGCAGTCAGGTGCCCTGTTTCGATACGGAGAGTTTGGCAGCGAGCACGCTGAATCATCTCTGTTAGAAGTAGATTTTGCAGCCTATGTTGGTCGGCGTTATGCCGTGGCACTTAACTCCTGTGGGTGTTCACTGTTTATTGCCTTAAAGTGTTTGGGTGTTGAACCGGGAGACAAGGTGTTGGTGAATGCCTTCACATTGGCCCCAGTTCCTGGCGCGGTGGCCCATGCCGCTGCACAAGCTGTTTTTGTCGAATCTACCGAAGACTTATTAATTGATTTAGATGATTTGAAAGTCAAAGCACAAAGCAGTGAGGCCAAAGTATTGTTGCTCTCGCACATGCGTGGCCACACCGCCGATTTAGACGCTGTCTTGGCTATCTGTAACGAATTGGGTATAAAGGTTATTGAAGACTGTGCCCACACCATGGGTGGCAAATGGAACGGTCAATTTACCGGCACCTTTGGTGCGATCGGTTGTTTTAGCAGCCAAACCTATAAACACATGAACTCGGGTGAGGGCGGTATTTTAGTCACTGACGACGACGATATAGCCGCCAAAGCAATTTTGTATTCGGGTAGTTATATGTTGTATCGTCAGCATATTGCACGCCCAGCAGATGACGTATTTGAAAAGTATAAGTATCAAATACCTAACTGCAGCATGCGCATGTCAAATTTAGCAGCCGCCACCGCACGCCCACAAATTGACCTGTTGCCTGAACGCACTCTTATTTGGAATGAACGTCACGACCGTCTGGCTCAAACATTGGGTCAAATTCAAAATATCATCTTGCCTAAACGATTGCCTGGTGAATCTTATGTCGCGAGTTCTATTCAGTTTCGAGTTATGGGTTTAAATGACGAACAGTTTAAGCACTTTTTGGCATTAACTGCTGAGTGTGGTGTGAAACTAAAATGGTTTGGTAACGTTGAGCCTGTTGGGTTCACCAGCACTTATCTTGATTGGAAGTATAGTAATGGCGGGCAAATGTTGCCGCGCACCACAAAAATTATGAAACAGCTTTGCGATATGCGTATTCCCCTGTCGCTCACGCTAGAAGAGTGCGATGTCATTGTTCAAATTATTGCTCAATCTTTAGCGGCCGTTCATGAAATTTAATCGACTAATAATATACAAAATAAATGTCTAAATCTCAAACTGATCTTTCCGCTTCAGAAAACACCACGCGTAATACCCTCGACCCATCAGACTGGCAGGCCCTGCGTGAGCAAGGCTATCGCATGCTTGACGACATCATTGACCATATGTCTGCGTTGCACGATAAGCCAGTTTGGCAACCGATTCCTCAAGCCAAGCGTGAGTTATTTACTGAGCCTCTGCCACACGGCCCCAGTTCTTTGGCTTCGGCGCATCAGCGTTTCATGGAAGATGTTTTACCCTATTCGCTTGGCAACGCAAGCCCTGGTTTTATGGGGTGGGTGGTGGGCGGTGGTAGCCCTGTGGGTATGTTGGCTGAAATGTTGGCGTCTGGTTTAAATGCTAATTTGGGTGGTCGCGACCAAATGCCACTTGAGGTTGAGCGTCAAATTTTGCAATGGATGCGTGAGTTATTTAGCTTCCCTGAAACAGCGAGTGGTTTGTTTGTCACCGGTGCCTCAATGGCAAATATGATTAGCGTATTGGTCGCACGTAATAATATGTTGGGGCAAAGTGTGCGCCGCCAAGGTTTGGCCGATAGCCCTAAGAAACTGGTGGCATACACGTCTGCGGGTGCGCATGGTTGCATTATGCAAGCCATTGATTTGTGTGGCATTGGTACAGACTATTTGCGCGTGATCGAGCTTGATGATCAGTATCAAATGAATTTAGTGCAATTGAAACAAACGATTGATAATGATCGGGCTCAAGGTTTGACGCCTTTCTTTATTGCAGGCTCAGCTGGCACAGTTGATGTTGGGGCGATTGATGATTTAGATGCCATTGCAGACATTGCCGCCGCAGAAAACCTTTGGTTTCATATTGATGGGGCGTTTGGTGCCATGGCTATGTTGTCGAAAAAAATAGCCCCACGCTTAAAGGGTATCGAGCGTGCTGACTCAATCGCGTTTGATTTTCATAAATGGTTGCAAGTGCCATACGATGCTGGTTTTATCATTGTGCGTGATGGCTCACTGCATCATGACACCTTTGCATCACCCGCCACTTATTTAAGACGTGAAACACGAGGTTTAGCTGGCGGTTCGCCTTGGCCGTGTGATTTTGGCCCAGATTTGTCGCGTGGTTTTCGGGCACTTAAAACTTGGTTCACCATCAAGGTTTACGGCGCTGATAAATTGGGTAGCATTATTGATAAAACCTGCGACTTGGCGCAATATTTAAAAATAAAAGTTGATGCTCAACCTGAACTAGAAATGCGGGCCCCTGTTGCGTTAAATGTGGTTTGTTTTCGGTATAGGGGTAATCATGCTGCAACGGTTGAACAGCTTAACGATGTCAATGCCAACATCATTGCCGACTTACATGAGTCAGGTTTAGTTGCACCTTCAGCAACATCTATTCATGGCCACATTGCCATTCGTGCTGCCATGATTAACCATCGTATTGAGCAACGTAACGTTGATATCTTGGTTGAACAGGTCTTGCGGTTGGGGCGTTTGAAGTTGTTATGATTGTTTAATGTCTAAAACACGCAGATTATGGCGTTACCTACTTGCCCTGGCGTTGGTTTGGGTCGTTGGCTCACAACTGATTATTGTGTCGCAAATTGTCTGGTTCCAATGGTTTAACCCAACCTCGTCAGCTTTTATAGATGCTGAACGTGACCGATTGTCTCTCATGAAGCCACCCCAACGCATCGCGCAAACTTGGGTGGCTTATGATCAAATTTCTCGTTACGTGAAACAAGCGGTGCTCGGTTCTGAAGACTCGGGGTTTGCCGAGCACGATGGAGTTGAGTGGGGTGCACTTGAAGAC
>CALBMZ010000047.1 GCA_937896225.1 uncultured Alcaligenaceae bacterium
TGCTTATTTATAAATATTACTAAATTTTATTAGGGACTACCCTTAATCATGACAGCTTTGCAACACTTGTCCGTTTGGGCCGCTCATCAGTTAACTTCTAGAGAGGACGGTAAGATGGTGGTTGGTCAACTTGGTCAGTCGCTTGATGGCTTTATTGCCACCTCAACCGGCCGTTCAAAATACATCAATGGTGCAGGGGGTTTAACGCACTTGCACCAGCTCAGAGCTTGTGTTCAAGGCGTTCTAGTAGGTGTCGGAACGGTTGTAGCTGATGACCCAATGCTTACCGTCAGATTATGCCTCGGTGCCTCGCCTGCTCGTATTGTGCTTGACCCAAATGGTCGGGTACCGCCTCAAGCTAAAGTGTTTCAAGATGATCGGGTCAGGCGTATCGTTCTAACACTTAACAAAGAAAAACTTAATTTACCTTCAGGCGTGGAGGTATACGAGTTACCCAAATCGAAAGACATCAATTCTTGGCAAGTCAACCCAATTGATGTGCTTGAACTGCTTGCTGAACAAGGCATAAGTCGCGTGTTAGTCGAGGGGGGCGCGTATACGTTAAGCCAGTTTATTCATACGGGTTGTCTTGACCGTCTGCATCTTATCGTGGCCCCCATCATTCTTGGTTCGGGTAAGCCAGGTTTAAATTTAAAAGCTTTAAGTCGAATGCAAGAGGTTAAGCGTTTTGAGGTTAAAGCTTATGGTCTTGAGCCAGATGTGTTGTTTGATTGTGATTTACGACCAGCGATTGAGCAAAAATAACAGCGCTTTGGTCCCAACTGGGTAGTTGGTTTGCGCAATGTTGTGCCCCAAGTTTGAGTTGTTGTCGCAATAAATCATTAGACAATAACTGCTTCAATACCTGAGTTAAAGCATTAATGTTACCGGGTTCAACTAATATGCCAGCGCTGGGGGGGACGGTGTGAGGAATTGCCCCGCCGGTTGTGCCAACAATAGGTAAACCTGCCGCTAATGCTTCCGCAAAAGCCATACCATAGCCCTCGTAGTGTGAGGCTAAAACAAAGATGTCAGCATGTGCAAAGTAATGAAGCAAAACACTTTGATCAACCGCGCCTGTGCAATGAACGCGATCTTGTAGTTTATAGTTGAGAATTAACGCTTTGATGTTTTCCGAGGTGCTTAAGTCTCGTGCATCATCGCCCACAATATCGAGGTGCCAATTTAAATCCGTGAGGGGGGCGAGTGCTTTAATAAGAATATCAAACCCTTTACGGGTCACTAAAGCACCGACAGAAAGTAAACGCAAGGGCGCTTTTTGAGTTTCGTAAATTTTACCTGTCGCGACATGAATAGGGGCCGGACGATCGGTGCCAGGGTTCGCGACAGTGATCAGGTGAGGTGGTATACCAAAGTCATTTGACACTGTTCGCGCCGTTTCATCACTGGTCACAATAACCCCTGAAGCAAACTGTAAAGCATCATATTCACTTCGGTGAAGTCGTTGAGCTTGATCAGGTGAAACGCCTGCTTCGCGCGCCAGAGGGTGATGAACCAGTGCCGTAAACGGATGACCCATTTGGTGCAGTTGTTGCGCCGCTTGTGGCAGGACCCCAAGTGCTAGACCATCGATCACCAGTAGGTGATCATCTGGTACCTGCATCAGTAGCGATTGGGCTTGTTTGCAAGTGGATGGGGTGGGTGATGGAAACCCATCGCCCAAAGCTAATGGTTGCACTGACCAGCCTTGCTCAACCAATGCTTGCATGATACGGCGTGCATACGCATACCCCCCCGTGGCGGTTTTTAACTCACCTGGGTAGGCAAAGCAAATGGAAGGCTTGTCTTGAGGCAAGGTCTTACCAGATTTTCGCTTCGTACCATGCCCGTGCAACATGTGACTCTGAAATGTTGATACGAATAGAGTGAAGTTCTTTACCGTTACGGCCCAATCGGTCACTGCGCGCCGCTTCAGCCAATTTATCAAAAATATGCTTGGTTAAAAACTCGGTGGTGGTGTTTTTACCCGCAAACTCAGGCACAGCATCTAAATTTTTATAATTGATAGGCACCAAAATTTCTTTCAAAACTTCATGCGCACGGCCAATGTCAATCACAATACTGTTGGCATCAAGCTGCTCTGAAAAGAAAGCCGCATCAATAACAAATGTGGCACCATGCAAGGCTTGTGCTGGCCCAAATACTTCACCACGAAACGAGTGTGCCACCATAATGTGGTCGCGAACTTCAACTGCAAACATGATTTTTTCCTTTAAGGGTATTAAATATTAAGGGTATTGAATAACTTGGCACAGTACACTTGATTGTGGGCTGAAGAGGTCGGGTAGTGTAGTGGTTAATTGTTCAAAAGGCGTAGCAGGGGCCAATAATACGTCTAGGCAAGGGTCATTTAATAAGTTAATGGCAGCCTGCAGACGTCGTGCATAGGGCCAACGCGCTTTATGTGACGACTCAATATGCCCCACTTGGCAAGACAATAAGCGCAATTGGCGGCTATGAAAAGCCCCTCCCAACGGCACACTGACAGGTTGTGCGCCGTACCAACTGAGCTCAACCACGGTTGCCTCTTCACCAGCTAAACCCAGGGCGGTAGTGAGGCCCGCAGGGTGGCCGCTTGCATGAAACACGACGTCGCAATCTTTATGGGCTTGATCGGGGGTTGAAAAGTTAACCCCTAAGGCTCGACAAATCGTTGCACGGTCTGGATTCGTATCAACTAACGTGACTTCGGCCCCTGGCATGTTGCGACAAAGGTAAGCGACCAGTAAACCAATGACGCCACCCCCAACAATGGCTAGGCGATCTGCAGGTGCGGGCCGACCTACCCAAACACCATTTAAAGCGGTTTCCATATTGGCAGCAAGGACTGCGCGAGAGGGCGGAATGTGGCTAGGCACAATTGATAAAGCCGAAATCGGTGCATCAAAGACAGTTTGATGCGGCGAAAGCGAGAAAACCGTTTTGCCTAACAAGTCGGCGTGGCCCTGTAATACTCTTCCAACGTTGCAATACCCATACTTCACGGGAAACGGGAACTGCCCGCCCATGAAAGGCGATTGCATGCGTTCGAACTCAGACTCTGGCACGGCACCCTTGAAGACTAGTGACTCAGTGCCTCGGCTGATTGCGCCAAACAGCGATTGAATTCGGGCTTGGTTAGGGCCAAGTTGAAGCAACGATTCAGATCGAATTTCAACTTGCTTCGGCGCGACATACCAAAGTGCTTGGGCCAGTTCAATAGGTGTGTTCATAAACAACTGAGTTACAAAAAAGTTTTTAGAATATACAGGGTTTGCCCTATACTATTCAGTATTGCGAAATTATAGGGTATGCCCGCGTTTTTAGGGTGGCCTTTGTGTCGCCAAAAAAACAGAACAAAACACTTTTGTTCTACCCAATTCACGTTTGTTTTCTATTTTCAATTCAAAATGATCACTTTGCGGCGCATATTTTTTTCAATATCAATAGCAGCTGTAGCAGCGGCTTTATTCTCTTTGATGTATTTCACATTGTCTGCAGGGGGTATTGCAGCAATCGATGTTGTGATTCTTGTATCTTTTGTTTTGGTCTTGCCGTGGCTTTCTATTGGTTTTTGTAATGCTGTTATAGGCTTCACAATCAGTGTTTTTGCCCGTGATCCTCTCGCTATAGTCAACCCAGACGCGGCCAAGGCGCCACAAGACGCACCCATTACTACCTCTACTGCGTTGCTTTTGTGCATTCGCAATGAAATGCCTGCCAGACTAGTGCGCAACCTTGAAGCAATGATGCGTGGCTTAGTCCAAAGCAATGAAAGTCAACAGTTTCATGTCTATGTAATTAGTGACACAACTGACCAACAAATTGTGGAACAAGAGCAAGTGGCGTTTGAGCAATTAGCAGATACTTTGCATGAGCAAGTGGCCTTGACTTATAGGCGCCGTGATCTCAATACGGGTTACAAAGCTGGCAACATTAAAGATTTTTGCAATCGCTGGGGTGCACAGCACGACTTTGCTTTAGTACTTGATGCCGATAGTTTTATGAGCGCTGCAGCGATGTTACGTTTGGTGCGTATCATGCAAGCCAGCCCCAAAATGGGTATTTTGCAAGGCTTAGTTGTGGGCCTGCCTTCAACGAGTGCGTTTACGCGTATGTATCAATTTGGCATGCGTTTAGGTATGCGCTCTTTCACCATGGGTAGTGCGTGGTGGCAAGCTGACTGTGGACCCTATTGGGGGCACAATGCATTAATTCGTATCGCCCCTTTTATGCAGCATTGTGAAATGCCTGTTTTTAAAGATCGACATGGGCAAGAAAAACATATTTTAAGTCACGACCAACTTGAAGCGGTTTTAATGCGTCGTGCGGGTTACGACGTGCGCGTGTACCCTTTTGAAGATGGCAGTTGGGAAGAAAACCCACCTACCTTGAATGAGTACTTAGGACGAGACCTGCGTTGGTGTAAAGGCAACATGCAGTACGTACGATTGCTCACTTTGCCGGGTATTCAAACCACCAGTCGCATGCAACTTATCTTCGCTGTGTTAATGTTTGCGGGCTCACCGGCATGGGTGGTTATGTTGATCGCATTCTCTGCTTTAATTGGTACAACTTACAACGTTCATAACGTGATTGATGTCGGCCCAGGCTTGGTCCTTTTTATAAGCGTCATACTGGTCTATTTTTCACCTAAATTAATCAGTGCTTTTGAGGTACTCATTCGCGCATCGTCACGTCGTAGCTTCGGTGGTTTTTTTAGGTTCACAATCGCACTCATTATTGAGATGATTTTTTCCATCACACTGATTTCAATCATGTGGGTGTCGCAAACGGCATTGTTGCTTGGCTTGATGTTTAGTCAAAACAACAGTTGGTCTGGTCAAGCACGTGATGACCATGTGGTGTTAATAAGGCAAGCTATTCAACGCTTCAGTTTGCACTTATTTGTTGGGGTATTACTTTTTTGGCCTCTTGCTCATCTTCACCCTGAAGCTATACCTTTCGCACTCGTCTTTGCAGGTGGTTTGCTAGTGGCCATACCGTTTTCCATCATCACATCTTGGCCGTCAGTAGGGCTGTTATTTAAGCGCATGCGATTGTTCGGTGTGCCTGAAGAGTTCAACACACCGCCTGAACTGAAAGAGTTAGGCTTGCCGGCACTCAGCAAGCAAGTCACACGTACGACTGCCGTGAACTCTTTGTCGAGCCGTAGCTGATGCATTTTGTTCGTCTCTATGCCCGAGTTCTTCAGCAGCTCGGGCAAGATAAGCGCGTGGCAGGGTGGTTATCCTTTGCCAATGTGTTGCTAGTGTTGGCGCTATTTGCCGAACCCATTTTGTTTGGTCGAATCATTGACACCTTAACGCGTGCCTCATCGATGGCACACGCCGAACTTTGGACTGCACTTTGGCCGTACATCGCAGCATGGATATTTTTTGGTCTGTTTACCATCGTATGCGGCACAACCATTGCATTGTTGGCTGACCGTTTGGCACATAAGCGACGTCACGTTGTCTTGCGAAATTACTTTGAACATATTTTGCAACTGCCAGCTCATCAACGTCATGGTAGGCATTCTGGGCGGCTCATGAAGATCATGTTGCAAGGTTCTGAAGCGATGTGGGGTTTATGGCTTGGGTTTTTTCGTGATCATTTGTCGGCATTTGTGTCTGTCATTGTTTTAATTCCTATTGCGCTGTACATGAATTGGCAACTAGCCTCTTTACTGATTGTGCTGTGCGTTATTTTTGTAGTGGTTACCAACCAAGTATTAAAAAAAACGCATAGTATGCAAGGCGCAGTTGAGGCCCATCACTCAGACTTGGCAGAGCATGTATCAGACACATTAGGCAACGTGGCATTGGTGCAAAGTTTTGCACGTGTTCGCCATGAGGTCGAAACCCTAAAAGGTCTCAGCGACCGAGTTGTCCGGGCGCAGTTTCCCGTTTTGTCTTGGTGGGCTGTGGTAACGGTATTGGTGCGTTCAGCCACGACCTTAACAGTTCTCTCAATATTGCTTTTGGGGCTTTGGTTGTTTACTCAAAACCTCATTACTGTTGGTGAAATTGTCACCTTTATCGTTTTTGCCAGCATGATTATTGTTCGGCTTGAACAAGCGGTTAGTTTTACTAATCGTCTTGCTATGGAAGCGCCGCGTTTGGTTGAGTTCTTCGATGTGCTCGACACGCTTCCACAAGTAAGAGATTTGCCGCAGGCACAAGCGCCAGGGCGATTGCAAGGTCGGATTGAGTTTAAAAATGTCGCTTTCTCTTATGATGGTCAAACGACTGCAGTAAAAAGTCTAAATTTCGTCGTTGAACCAGGTCAAACGGTTGCGTTGGTCGGAGCCTCTGGTGCTGGAAAATCAACCGCACTGGCTTTGCTTCATCGGGTATTTGACCCAGACGAAGGGCAGGTTTTGATCGATGATCAAGACATTAAAACGATGACTTTAGAGGGGTTGCGGCAAAATATTGGTGTGGTTTTTCAAGAAGCGTTGCTTTTTAATCGCTCGATTTCAGACAACCTACGCGTTGGAAAACCTGATGCCACACTAGATGAACTCACACAAGCTGCAAAACAGGCTCAAGCATTAGAGTTTATTGAGCGTCAACATGAGGGTTTTAATGCTCGAATTGGGGAGCGGGGTCGAGCTTTATCAGGTGGTGAGCGGCAGCGTTTATCGGTTGCGCGTGTCTTACTCAAAGACCCCCCCATACTTATTCTTGATGAAGCCACCAGCGCATTAGATGCCGATACAGAGGTACGTGTTCAAGCCGCGCTAGAGGTCGCTTCAAAGAACCGAACAACATTAGTGATTGCCCATCGATTGTCAACCGTTCGCCATGCTGATTTTGTTTTGGTATTTGATGGGGGTCAGATTGTTGAATCGGGTTCATTTTCTGAGTTAGCACAAGCAGGCGGTATTTTCGCTAAACTTGTGTCACATCAGTTCGGTCTTTCGACAAAATAGCAGCACCAAAAATAAACTACGGAGCTTAAATCGTTATGGGTGGTTTTTCAGCAGAATGGCTCAGTGTGCGCGAACCCGTTGATCATGCTTCATGCAACAACATGGTTAAGCGAGCCATGCTCGATTATTTAAAAGCTAAGCACGGCAAAACATTGTCGAACCTTAGCGTGGTCGATTTAGGTTGTGGCACGGGTTCTAATTTACGAGGTTTGGCCCCCTTTTTGGGGCGTCAACAGAACTGGACGTTGGTTGATTACGATCCGCTTTTGCTAAGCGCGGCTCGAGAGGCCTTACTAGACTGGGCAGATGAAGTCATTATCGATGATGATCAACGCTTTGAAATCAAGCGCACGGAGTACACAATTAAGGTGCAGTTTTTGCAGGCTGACTTAATGAAGTCGTATGATGAGGTATTAAACCTGAGGCCAGATTTAATCACCGCCGCAGCGTTTTTCGATTTGGTTTCTATTGACTGGATCAATCGCTTTGCTCAAGCGCTCAAATCGCCCCTTTATACTGTTCTGACCTATAACGGCACAGAAAAATGGTTGCCTCCACATGTAGCTGATCAGGCTGTTTTAGCAGCTTTTGTGGCGCATCAGCAAACCGATAAAGGTTTTGGGTCGGCTGCAGGGCCTCATGCAGCTCAAGCGTTAACTGATGCTTTGCAGACGCGCTCTTACAATGTGTCACAGGGCCTAAGTAATTGGGCGCTAAGTCAATCAGAGCATCATACGTTGATGCGTTTACTCGCTAAGGGTATTGCACAAGCAGTGGTTGAAACCGGTCAGGTCGAGCAGGTTGATGTCAATGAGTGGTTGGCTGCGCGAAGCCTGGCTAAGGGCTGTGAGATTGGTCACGTAGACATTTTTGCTGCACCGACCGTGCCAGACACATTAGCCGAATCTTTATCGCCAAAGCAAGCGTCCACATCATGAATCAAACCATTTCTTTTCAACCTATCTTAGGTTGCTCAAGTGTTGCATCTGAATCGGCGGAAACCTACCATCATCGTTGGTTCGTTATCAACGATGATAA
Source organism: uncultured Alcaligenaceae bacterium (assembly GCA_937896225.1). GTDB lineage: Bacteria > Pseudomonadota > Gammaproteobacteria > Burkholderiales > Burkholderiaceae_B > Algicoccus. The sequence goes on from CALBMZ010000047.1 coordinate 7,976, forward strand.
GCAACTTATGACAGTTAAGCAGCTGCCAGGTTTGGCACAAGTTGAGGTTAGCTTAAAGTTTGGTCAACTTGCTCTACGAAGCCCTGGCATGATGCGACTGGATGTTCCTTTAGACGTCATTGAAGATGACGATAGCGTTAGAGAGACGCTCAATACCCAAGGTAAAGTTTTTGACGTGGTCGATGAAGGTGATTTGCCCGCGGCTTGGTTCAGTAACGTATGTGGGCAGTCTTGCCGATTGGTTAAGGTTCACCCAGATTCACTTGATCGGTTAAGTTTCGATACTTAACCATTAGGGCCTCTTCAGATTCTTTGTGTTCAGGGTGTAGTTCAATACAGTCGACTGGACAAACGACTTTGCATTGCGGCTCATCATGATGCCCCATACATTCAGTGCATGAGTCAGGGTTAATGACATAAATGTTTTCGCCCATGAAAATTGCATCGTTCGGGCACTCTGGCTCGCAAACGTCGCAGTTAATACATTCATCGGTAATACGTAAAGCCATTTCTGCCTTAATTAAATGAATACATGCTCAGCCATTATTCGGACCGTACGACCCCGTTTGTTCTCGACGCTCTTTAGATTTAGCTTGCAACCATCTGTCAACAGAGGGAAATACAAATTTACTCACATCGCCACCAAGTAAAGCAATTTCTCGAACAAATGTGCCAGATATAAACTGATATTGATCAGATGGCGTTAAAAACAAGGTTTCAACTTCAGGTAATAAATGTCGATTCATGCCAGCCATTTGAAACTCGTATTCAAAGTCTGATACGGCACGTAAGCCACGAATAATGACGCGACCTTCTTGTTCGCGAACAAAATCTTTTAATAGCCCTGAAAACGTCGCAACCTTAACATTGGCATAGTGTCCCAGAACTTCAGTGGCGATTTCAAGGCGTTCGTTTATGGAAAAAAAAGGCTTTTTGGCTTGGCTTTGTGCAATACCCACAACAACCTGATCAAACAGGCTGGATGCTCGACGAACCAAATCTTCGTGTCCGCGAGTGAGTGGGTCGAACGTGCCAGGGTAAATTGCTGTGATCATAATGTAGAAAGCTTTTTTTGCAGTAGTTGATAATGTACAGCACCTGCGTGCCCAGATCTAAGGGTTTCAAACGACTCAGGGGGTTTAAATACAGTTTCCGCTTCAACATAAACCAAGCCATCTTGATTGAGCAAGGGTGACACTTGATTTAGCAGGGCCGGAAACCAGTTTTGACCAAAAGGTGGGTCGAGTAAAATTAAATCAAATCGTGCTTGACCCAGTCTAGACATCACCGCTTTGGCATCGCCTGGGTGAATTTTGACGTGGTCAGCCTTCAGCTTATCACGCAAATAACGCAGTGCAACAATTGTTTGAGTATGACATTCAACCATTTCCACACTCGCCACGCCTCTTGAAGCAGCTTCAAACCCTAACGCCCCTGAGCCCGCGAACAAATCAAGTACATTCTTAGTTGAAAATTGATCTTGCCAAAAAAATGCCACCCAGTTAAAAAGCGTTTCACGAACCCGATCAGGGGTGGGCCTTAAACCAGGGGCTTCCACAACAGAAATTGGCGTGCGGCGATACTGACCACCCACGATACGAATATACTTCTTCATATGTTTAGATTCTTTAAAAGAAAGCCTCAAACGGCTACCCTACCAGCCTCTAATGTACCTGATGAATTCGGTGCAGTAGCCGCTGATGACCATGATCTGCAAACAGATACTCAAACAGAGGTTTTTGAGGCGACTGTTGCTGAAACGTTGTCGGCTCAGCCCACTGATCTTATAGAGCCTGTTGTTGATGCACCACAATCCATTATTGAATCCACGTCCTCCACCTCATGGATGTCGCGGCTTGCCAAAAGTATGTCGCGAACAGGCAAACAAATTGGTGTTATTTTTGGGCACAGCACAATCGATGAAGCGCTTTACGAAGATCTAGAAGCGGCGTTAATCATGGCTGATGCTGGCCCTCAAGCCAGTCAACAGCTTATCAAGTCATTAAGAAAACGTGTGCGCAGCGAGTTGATCGACACGCCTGCAGGGGCAAAAAAAGCACTTTGTAATGTCTTGACCGACCATTTAAAAGTACTTGAAAAACCTTTTGATGTTGGGGCGGTTAAACCTCTGGTTGTCATGATTGCTGGGGTGAACGGAGCAGGAAAAACGACTTCAATTGGCAAGTTGGCTTATACCTTGCAAAAACAAGGGGCAAAGGTGCTATTGGCTGCTGGTGACACCTTCCGGGCTGCCGCGCGCGAGCAATTGATTGAATGGGGTGCACGCAACAAAATTGCCGTGATTGCGCAAACAGGGGGCGACCCAGCTGCGGTTGCGTTTGATGCGGTTCATGCGGGTAAAGCTCGAGAAATTGATGTGGTGATGATTGATACGGCAGGGCGGTTGCCAACGCAATTAAACTTAATGGACGAACTTAAAAAAATTAAGCGGGTGGTCTCGAAAGCAGATGAAACGGCACCACACGAGATTCTGCTGGTGATAGATGGCAATACGGGTCAAAACGCATTAATGCAAGTTAAAGCATTTGATGCCGCTTTAAATTTAACGGGTCTGATTGTCACCAAGCTTGATGGTACGGCTAAGGGTGGAGTCCTGTGCGCCCTAGCTGCCGGTGCTCAAGGGTGTCGACCCATACCTGTGTATTGGGTCGGTATTGGCGAACAAATTAACGACCTACAACCCTTTGTAGCCAGTGAGTTTGCTCAGGCACTTGTTAACGAATAGTGCCGGTCAATGGGCGGCGTTTGCAGTGCATATTGATTAATTTGACCAAAAGTGATCTGCGCGTTTAAGTTCTTTAAACGCTTTCGTGGCCTCAAGGCCTAACACTTCAAGTCGAGAAGCGATCCAACCCACAGCAAACCATGCCGGGGGTTGATCATCACGCAACTGCTCAAAGCGCTCTCGTGCCAAATATAAGTCATTCATTTCACCCAGTATGTCTTGAATCACAGCTAAGGCTTTACGATAGTGCTTGAGTCGCGTAGTGGGTAAAAGTGATTCGGCGAACTGCAGGCCGTATCGCAATCGCTTCGTGCGTTTACGCAATGTATGTTTGGCCTCAATTTCAAGTGTTTGGAATTGAATGCCCTCGCTCACAACACGTTGATGCCATTTGTGTAGGCGTTTGCGTAGTGCCAGTTTTAGTTTAGTTGGGTTCTTCGGTAACCGTTCATTTGCCGTCACAGAAAAAGACATCATGTCAATCAACCAAGCTTGAAACTCAGGTGAACCCGCTAATTTATTACCGTTTAAATCTTCAAGGCTGCTGTGTAAGTCAAGTGGCGGCTGACCCGCTGCATTTAAAACAGGCATGACGGTCTCGCGAAGTACGTCATCATCTCGCGTGTTTCCGAGTTGTTTGAAGTGTCGTTTTATTTCATCCCGAAGTGACTGTTCAGGTAAGTTTGCTAGCCCATCAAACAGTGACCAACTCGAGCGTAAGCGTCTTAAGCCTACGCGCAATTGGTGGAGGTGTTCAGGCGTGCCGGCTCGACAAATACCCAATGTATCGATTTCCGCCAATACCGCTGCGTTGCGTGCCACTTGCGATAAGCATGCTTGACTCAATAGCGCAAAGGCTTCGTCGCAAGACAGAGAAGGTTTTAATGTAATAGGCTCAACGCCCGTAGTGCCCCAAAAACGAGCGACGGCAGCCGCTTTGGCGGCTTGAGTAGCAGCCAAGTCTTGCTTTTGTGTCGTTAAAAGTGTTTGGTAGAGTTGCGCCAGTTGGTCACCTCGCTCAGCCTTACTTCGCAAATCAAGCAACAGACCGTGTTTTGAAAGCCAGCGTTTACCAATTGTGAAAAGTGACTGAATCGGCCCGTTCACCAGCTCGAATTCAATTTCACGAATGGGCAACTTTAAATCGCCGGCCTGAATATGGCCTTGATCAAGCGCAATTTCAACCACACTTGACCCGACTCGGGTACGTCGAAACAAACGCTTGACGTCGGTTTCATAATTAACGGTTAACCGATCTTGGCAGGCATTTAATGCCTTGGAGGCAGGGGTATCTTCATAAACGCTTAAATCAAGTACGGGGCCTGGGCGAGGGTGGTTCAATTCGACCCTATCCATTGAATGCGCCCCAGGCATTTTGAGGGTTTGCATCCAACGCCGGCCCTCAAGTCGCAGGCGTAAAGAAATGCGCGCCTTGACCAAGTCACGTTCAGGCGTGTCAAAATATTGAGCCCGAAGGCGCAAACGGGTTACCGCCCCCCTTAAAACGTCTTGTTCTACTGCTCCCCAAACTGATTTAGGCACATTGAGTTTAAGTTCTTGTTCAGACATATTTGTTTACTTTTAACAGTCAGGCTTACATAGTAACGGTCAAGGGTAAAAAATTTGATGACAAGTCACAATAGTGCAATTTAATGGTTAAGCGCAATATAAATCAGTTAAAACCAGAGAAAGTTGCGCAGGCTTCTATAATGATGTTTTTCACCGTTTCGCTGCCGATTGGCAATTGACTATGTCTTTAGCTTCTAAACCCCAATTATCTAACTCTTTCGCCCCTACTTCGGCCATTTCATCTGTGCACGAAATAATTAGTGAGCTCAGGGCTGGGCGAATGGTTGTGTTAGTAGACGAAGAAGACCGCGAAAACGAGGGCGACTTGGTAATGGCCGCTGAGTTTGTGACCCCAGAGGCCATTAACTTTATGGTCACGCATGGTCGCGGCTTAGTTTGTTTAACTTTAACCGAGGCGCGTTGTAAACAACTAGACTTACCACTTATGGCCAGTCGAAATGGCACTGCGTATGGCACAAACTTTACGGTTTCTATCGAGGCCGCTGAAGGAGTGCACACCGGCATTTCAGTGGCTGACCGAGCACATACTATTCGCGTAGCGGTCGCGCGTGATGCCAAACCTGCAGATATCGTGCAACCCGGTCATATTTTTCCCTTAAGAGCTGTTGAGGGTGGTGTGTTGGTCAGAGCGGGTCATACCGAAGCGGGTTGTGACTTAACCGCTATGGCGGGCTTAAGACCTGCTTCTGTTATCTGCGAAATTTTAAAGCCAGACGGCACAATGGCTCGTCTACCCGACTTAATTGAATACAGCCGCGAACACAATTTAAAAATTGGCACCATTGCTGATTTAATTCAATACCGAAGTGAGCATGAATCAGTGGTGAATCGTGTTACCCAACGCGAGATGCAAACGCCATGGGGCCCTATGCAGGCCGTCATTTATAAAGATACAGTCGGTGGCCACCCTCACATTGCTTTGGTTCATGGTCAAATATTGGCTGACGTTGAAACATTAGTCAGAGTGCACGAACCTACATCGGTACTTGACGTGCTTGACGCCGAAAGCTCGGGTCACTCATGGGGTATTGATCAGGCTGTGAAGGCTATTCAAGCGGTGCCTTCAGGAGTTTTGGTGCTTTTAAACTGCGACACCAGCGCTAAACACTGGTTTGAACAGGTCGAGGGGTGGTCTAAATCAGCTCCGAATTCATCAACCCATACCGACAACAAGCGAAATAGCCGCTTAGATCTTCGCACGTACGGTATCGGTGCCCAAATCCTAAGAGACTTGGGCGTGGGCCAAATGAAATTGTTAGCGCGTCCGCGCAAAATGCCCAGTATCATGCCAGGCTTTGGTCTTAACGTAACCGGTTACGACGAAAGTAATTTAATTTCAACCGCATCAGACAGGAAACCACTATGAGCCCTTTTACCCTAACCCCAGACATGAACGGAGAAGGCCTTCACATCGGTATTGTTCGGTCTCGCTTTAACGAAGAAATCGGTTTGATCGAACTAGATGCTTGCCTGCAAGAGCTTGCTGAGCTGGGTGTTGACGAGCAAGATATCATGGTCATTACGGTACCAGGTGCCTTAGAGTTGGGTGTCACATTAGCTCGAATGGCTGATACCAACGAGTTTGACGCTTTAATTGCATTGGGCGCTGTTATTCGTGGTGAAACGTACCATTTTGAGTTGGTCAGCAATGAAAGTGGCATGGCCATCAGCCGCGTAGCCATCGAAACCGGCATACCCGTTTTGAATGGTGTGTTGACCACTGAAAACGAAGAGCAGGCACAGGAACGAGCAGAGGGTAAGGGGCGAGATTGCGCACAGGCGGCTGTTGAAATGGCTAACTTGATGAATGCGCTTGAACCCGAGTCTGATGACGAAGAAGATGAAGACGAAGAAGAAATCATCAACGAAGGTCGTCATGACAAACGCAAACCGAAGTAAGCCCGCATCGAGTTCATCACGTAGCCCACGTCGTCGGGCGCGAGAGTTCGCTTTGCAGGGTGTTTATGCCTGGCTTGTACATGGTGACCCAACCGATACGGCGGGGGGTGAAATTCAGGCACATTTGCGTGATAACGAGTCGTTTGCCCAAGCTGATGCAGCATGGTTTCAAACCCTTCTTGAAGGGGTTGTGCGCGATGCAGATAGCTTGCGGGTTCAATTTTCACCATTTGTCGATCGGCCGCTTGTAGAGTTGTCACCGGTTGAGCATGCCATTTTGTTAATGGGTAGCTATGAACTCGTACACCATGTAGAGGTGCCTTACCGCGTGGCCATTAATGAATCGGTCGAGTTGGCAAAAACGTTTGGTGGTACAGATGGCTTTAAGTTTGTGAACGGTGTGCTAGACAAGTTAGCGGCACAAGTGCGCGAAACTGAAGTGCGTCAATCCCCGCGTCGCTGACCTGCTTAATCAACATGACAGGTGAATTTGCACTGATTGACCAGTACTTTAAACAGCCTGCTGCGCAGCAACTCATCGCAGCAGGTCAGTCAGTTTTAGGCATTGGCGATGATTGTGCGTTGCTAGATGTGCCGCCCGGTATGCGTTTGGCCGTCAGTAAAGACATGCTGATTGAACACCGGCATTTTTTTTCAAATGTTGACCCTCAATCGCTCGGGCATAAAACGCTGGCAGTTAATTTGTCTGACTTGGCTGCCATGGGTGCTAAACCGCTTGGGTGCTTGCTTGGTTTGGGGTTGCCGCAGGTTGATGATGCTTGGTTAAGTGCCTTTTCAACTGGGTTTCTTGATTTAGCCATGGCGTCAGGTTGCCCGCTTATTGGCGGTGATACAGTAAAAACACCGAATGATATTTCTTTAAGCGTGACGGTTTTAGGTTACGTGCCGCGAGCGCAACCCGCATTGTTACGCCACGCTGCCCAAGTTTTTGACGACATTTGGGTGTCAGGAGAATTAGGCGCTGCTGACTTGGCTTATCGTATACGAGCGGGCTTATTTGATCTGAGTCATATGCCTTCAGGTCAAGCCACTTCAGAAAAAGTAAACTTAAATAAATTGAGTGCCAATCAACTCATGTTTGAGACAGCACCCATAGATTCAACGCTTTTAGATCAAGTCAATAGGGCCCTTGATTGGCCCACCCCACGCTTGCAGCTTGGCCAAGCGTTGCTCGGTAAGGCGCATGCAGCAGTTGATATATCTGATGGCTTATTGCAAGACCTAAACCATATCTTGCAAGCCAGCCATGTTGGCGCAATCTTGTATGAGCCTTTATTACCTGTTTCATCGGCTTTATTGCAGGTCAGCCCAGAGGTTCGTCAGCACGCCATATTGTCAGGGGGAGAAGCCTATGAATTGTGCTTCACAGCCTCTCAAAGCGCGAGATTACAGTTATCAGAAATGGCTCAGCAAATAGGTGTTCAATTAACCCGTATTGGTCAAATCGTTGAAGCGCAAGGCATATCAATTTTTGATCAAGACAATCGCTTGATCAAGCCCCATATGTTTGGCTTTGACCATTTTTCTAAACAGTCATCATGAGTCTTAAAACAGCACAAAGCGACTCATCAGGCTCGATGAAAAACAGACATAAAACGGTTTGGCCATCTATCGGATGGGTATTTTCAAGGCCTGATCGATTACTTGCGTTTGGGTTTGGCACAGGTTTATTTAGGCCAGGCTCGGGTACTTGGGGCACCTTACTGGCCGCGATATTGTGGTGGCCTTTGCAACAGACCGTACCGCATGGCATATTAGGCGTAGCCTTGTTGCTAGGCTTGGTGGCGGGTATTTGGATTTGTGGTCGCACAGCCAACAGTTTGGGTGTCGCCGATCATGTTGGTATCGTTTGGGACGAAATTATTGCTTTTTGGTGGCTGATGTGGGCCATACCTTTTAACTGGGTCACTTTGCTTGTGGCGTTTGTATTATTTCGGTTTTTTGACGTTTATAAACCCTTTCCAATCGGCTGGTTTGATCAAAATTTCAAAGGCGGTTTTGGGGTGATGGTTGATGACCTGATCGCAGCATTCTATGCTTGGCTAATGATGATGACTTGGTTTGTTTTTGTAGGCCCCATGGCAGGTGCGTCAGTATGATTGATGATTACCCAAACGCTTCCTTAACTTTATTAGCCAATGCGCTCGGGCAGTTGTTACAGGCTCAAAATGGTTGGGTGGCCACTGCAGAATCGTGCACTGGTGGTCTATTGGCGGGGGCGCTTACGGCTATTCCAGGCAGCAGTAATTGGTTTGACCAAGGTTGGGTAACCTACAGTAATGCGGCCAAACACCGTCAACTAGGTGTGTTGCAACTTACGCTTGAAGCCCACGGCGCAGTGAGTGAGGCCACCGCTCAAGAAATGGCGTTAGGTGTGTTGTCATACGCACCGCAAGCAACCCTTGCTATTTCCACCACAGGCATAGCGGGGCCAGGTGGTGCAAGTGTTGGCAAACCGGTTGGTCTAGTCTGTTTTGCTTGGGCGCAACGCACTGATCAAGGTGTTCATGTGGTGTCTGCCCAGCGGGTGTTTTCAGGTGATCGTCATCAGGTCAGAGTGTCTTCAGTAACGTTCGCTTTGCAGCATGCTATTGAATTAATCAGCTGAATGGCATAAACGCAATTTTGTAAAGACTGTTTTTTTGCGCATTACCAGTATTAAATTGTTTCAGGTTTTAGCAGATCAATCATTGTTTAGTAGACCGATTGGTGTTGATGTCGTCGCGGGTCTGCTGGGCTACTTTAGCAGCTGCTTCTCGCCAGTCGTCGCCTGAACTGGCGTAGAGCACGGCACGCGATGAATTGATCATCATGCCCGTGCCGTCAGTGCTACAACCGGCGAGGCAAGTCGCGGCAATGTCACCGCCTTGCGCGCCAATGCCTGGCACCAGCAGCGGCATACGATCACCCACTAATGATCTCACCCGCGCAATCTCTGCTGGAAAGGTCGCCCCGACGACTAAACCGCATTGATGGTGAGTGTTCCAATGATTTGCCACCATTTCGGCTACTTTTAGATAAAGTGGTACACCCTCAGTCTTGAGTTCTTGTAAGTCAGCACCCCCAGCATTTGAGGTGCGACACAGCACAATAATGCCTTTATCTTGGCGTTCAAGGTAGGGTTGGGCGGAATCAAACCCCATATAGGGGTTAATCGTGACGGCATCAGCACCATAGCGATCAAAGGCTTCTCGAGCATATTGCTCAGCCGTTGCTCCAATATCGCCGCGCTTGGCATCCAGCACAATGGGCAAACTCGGATGGCGCGACTTAATGTGCTGGCATAACATTTCAAGTTGGTTTTCAGCACCTGCGGCTGCAAAATAAGCGATTTGAGGCTTAAAGCCACAGACAAACGGGGCGCAGGCGTCAACTATTTGCGCGCAAAATTTAAAAATGGCGTTGGGCTGACCGATGAGTTCTGCAGGCATGCGAGCGACATCGGGGTCAAGCCCGACCATAAGGAGCGATTCAGTATTTTGCCAAGCGTGTTCAAGTTTGTTTAAAAATTTCATTTTGAATGCGAGTTCTCTAAGGTTCAAGCTCAACAGTTAATCAACGTAGTTATAGGTCGAGCAGATGTTTGCTGCCGTGACAGTTTGATCAGGTGAAACCAAATCTTGCAATTGAAGTGACTCTGCATAATAGACCGTCATCGATAGATCGGGTTTAGGCTTTACACCGACTTTTTTAAAAGATAAGTAGTTCACGGGCGCTTTTCCGCAAAGGTAATTGCCGTTGAGCAACTTGGGGTTGCTTGTAGAGATGACTTTATAAAGTGTGATGTTGTTTTCAGAGTCTTCGTCAACTGCGCGAATTGAGAGAAAGGCGCCGTTCTGGAAAGTGATCTGATTCGCTGTGACGGTTATGTCACCTGTAATGCTTTCCGCTGTGCGACTCATTGCATGCCAAGTATTCTGGGTATATAGAGATTGATTTGTGCTGCATGCAGCGGTGAACGCTATCAAGCCAAGACAGACGAGTATTTTAATTTGAATCATTTTTACCATAACCCACAGAGTAAAGGTATTTTTCAAATTTTGCCCAAACGTGCTGCTTGACGCATAAAAAATTTAAACAATATTTTAAAAAAATAGACATCAACCCCAAATACTT
>CALBMZ010000048.1 GCA_937896225.1 uncultured Alcaligenaceae bacterium
TTCTAAACTAACCAATCAGTTGATCTGCCAAGTCTCTAATATCTTTGGCCACAATATGCCATGGTTCAGTTGGCTTCATGTCTTTGTTTTGATCAAGGCCGTACTCAGTTGGCCTAGGCCAAAACGCTGTTTTTAGACCGACTTCCTGGGCGGCTTTCAAATCATCGTTATGCGCGGCGCACATCATCACTTGTTCAGGTTCGAGGCCCAGTGCTTGCACAGCACCAAGATAGGTTTCTGGCATGGGTTTATAAGCCTTAAACCATTGAGTAGACAAGTTTAAGTCCCAAGGTAAGGCTGCGTGTTTAGCCATGTTGTTGAGTAGCGATACATTACCGTTAGATAAAGGTGCAATCGTGAAGTGTGCTTTTAAACGCAACAAACCTGGCACGCTGTCTGGCCAAGCATCTAGACGATGCCAAACGCGGTTCACGTGATCTTTTTGGTGTTCACTTAAGTCGTGAATGCCATACTTTTCTAAAAGTACGTTTAAGGCTTCACGATGCAATGTGTCTAAAAGTGTAAAGGGTCGGCGACCGCTACGAACCTCTTCAAGATTAGATTGGTAGTGGCTACGCCAGTCACGTGCAAAGGCTTCCCAATCTGCCGTTGTGCCGTTTGCTAAGCCCCATGCAGTCAGATCACGCGTGATGCTGCTACGCCAATCGACTACCGAGCCAAATACATCAAACAGCAGAGCGCGAATATGTCGTAAGTCTGTCATATTACTCACTTTATGATTAGGTTTTTGAAATAATATGCAAGTTCAATAGTCAGTGCGTTTGAGGTTGCAATAGAAGTTCTCATGTGTCTCAGTAGTGAGTCATTTTAAGGGACTAAACTTAAAAACATAAACTCAAAGAAAATAATTACCAGTACAGCACCCTGTAATAAGGTTGTTCTACCTGTTGCCAAAGTCAAAGCGCAAATGAAAATTGCTAAATACATCAGTGTCATGTTTAACGCACTAATGCCCAGACTCAATGGCAAGTTAAAGAATAACGCCACGGCAGCCACCACAGGTATGGTTAGCCCAATGCTTGCAAGCGCTGAACCCAAGGCTAAATTTAAGCTGCTTTGTAGTCGATTAGCCCGAGCAGCCCTTACCGCAGCAAAGCCCTCTGGCATCAGAACCAAAAATGCAATGGCAATACCTATAACCGCTCGGGGTGCGCTAGCCGCTTTAACTGCCGCCTCAATTGCAGGGCTTAGCGCTTCGGCTAAACCTACAACCATCACAAGCGACAGCGCTAATAATAGAACACTAACCGTTGTTTTTAAGTGGCTGGGTTTGACTGCATGAATGGTGAGGTCTGTTTTTTTGTCTTCAGCCTGAGGAAGAAAATAGTCACGGTGGCTAACCGTTTGAAAAAATATAAACGCGGCATACAACACAAAAGAAGCAATGCCGGCCATGGCTAACTGGCTAGTGGTAAAGTCTGGGCCTGGCGTGCTGACAGTCATCATCGGCATCACCAAAACAAAAGTCGCTAGCGCCGTCAAGACGGCCAAGGCTGAATTGGTGCCTTCGTTGTGAAATGAAATCACGTGGTGCTTAAAGCCCCCAACGATAATACATAGACCAATCACGCCACTGATAACTATCATGACGGTCGCAAAAACGGAGTCGCGGGCAATAAATTCAGACCCTTCGTGACCATCGAACATCATTGCAATAATTAATGACACCTCAATAATCGTAATGCTGAGCGCTAGAATTAACGTGCCATAAGGCTCACCTGTTTTGTGGGCAATGACTTCAGAATGATGAACGGCTGACAATACTGCACCGATGAGTGCAACGCCCATTAGAGCGATGAACCACGTTTGGTTGAGTAAGAAGGTTAAAGTAGAAATCAAGCTTAAGTTTTACCTTCTAGAGCTGCTAATTCAGGGAACAATGTTTCAACATAACCAAACTGGCTGAAATCACGAACTTTTGCTGGGTATAGAATACCAATTAGATGGTCGCATTCGTGCTGCACCACTCGGGCATGAAAGTCTGAAACGGTTTTGTCTATGGGTTTACCCAGTTCATCAAAACCCGTATATCGAATATGCTTAAACCGAGGTACTTGCCCCCGCAAGCCGGGCACTGAAAGGCAGCCTTCCCAACCTATTTGCTCGTCATCGCCAAGCGGAGTGATAACTGGGTTGATTAAAATGGTCTCTGGAATAGGCTCTTCAAGGGGGTAGCGTGTATTAACTTGCCCCGAACCAAATATGACAACTTGTAATCAACCCCAATTTGAGGTGCGGCTAGACCAGCACCATTGGCATGTGC
>CALBMZ010000049.1 GCA_937896225.1 uncultured Alcaligenaceae bacterium
GCGACCAACGCCCTGGGGTCATGTTTGCAGAATGGGAACTCATTGGCGTGCCACTAAGGGTTACCATCGGTGATCGTGGTTTGGCACAAGGTCAATTCGAAATCGTGCATCGCGCCAATGGAGAAACGTTGCTTGTCAATACAGATGATGCCTACACACAGGTTCTTGAAGAACTTAACCAAATGACGGCCTAAATTTAATAAGTGGTTTAATTGGTATCTGAAAACAACCCTTTGGTGAATTCTATTTCGTCCCAAACCTCAAAATTGAATGGTGAAAACGTCATGCACGTCTTTCCCATTAGAGTCTATTATGAAGACACCGACGCCGGTGGGGTTGTTTTCTACGCTAATTATTTAAAATTTATGGAGCGGGCCCGAACTGAATGGCTAAGAACAAAAGGGGTTTCGCAAGCCTTACTGGTCACCCATGAGCGCATCATGTTTATTGTCGCTAAACTAGACATGCAATATATTGCTCCAGCTAAGCTCGATCAATTATTAACTGTTGAAACTTACATCACCTTTTTTGGTCGCGCTTCGTTACACTTCAAACAGAGTGTTTTCCATAAAAAGGAACTACTCGCACAAGGCACAATCAAAGTAGGCTGTGTCAACGCAGATACGCTACGTGTTCAAGTTTTGCCTCAGTCACTCGTCGAACGCATCAAGTTAACCATTCAGGAATAAAAATGCCCTCCGCCGCCTCTGCTGATATGTCAATTCTTTCGCTGATTTTGCATGCCAGCTTGCCCGTTCAGTTAATTATGTTGTTACTAATTCTTGTTTCAATTGGCTCCTGGACAGTTATTTTTTCAAAACACTCGGCAATTAAGAAAGCAAAACAGCGCACCTCTCAATTTGAAAACGATTTCTGGTCTGGCGGTGACTTAGCCACCCTACATCAATCTATATCCTCACGTCGCACTGAGCATGGTGCCTTAGCCCGAATTTTTGATGCGGGCATGACTGAATTTTTAAAAGGACGTCGAAATCAAGTCGCTGGTGAAGCCGCTTACGTTTTAGACGGCTCTCGCCGTGCCATGCGCGCCGCATTTCAACGTGAAATGGACAGCCTTGAATCAAACCTCAACTTTTTGGCATCTACAGGCTCAGTAAGCCCTTATGTTGGTCTGCTAGGTACGGTTTGGGGCATTATGCACGCATTTTTAGGACTGGCCAATGTCCAACAAGCTACACTTTCAGCTGTTGCACCTGGTATTGCAGAAGCGCTAATTGCTACTGCAATCGGTTTGTTTGCTGCAATACCTGCTGTGGTCGCTTACAACCGTTACACCCACGATATTGATCGTTTATCTATACGTTTTGAATCGTTTGTCGATGAGTTTCTCAATATTCTTCAACGCCAGGCAAGATAATGTCATCTATGCGCTCAGACACGGGTCGACCTGGTCGTCGACTGAAAAATGAAATTAACGTCGTGCCGTACATCGATGTTATGTTGGTTTTGCTTGTCATATTTATGGTAACAGCACCATTGATCACACCAGGGGTAGTTGAATTACCGTCAGTGGGGCAGGCAGCCTCAGTTCCTGTCGCACCACTTGAAATTCAAATCAAGCAAGACGGTACTGTGCAGTGGCGAAAGCGTGAATCAGGCGCACAGTTTATAGGCGTGCAACGCAACGCCATGGCTCAAACCATTTTGTCTGCTCTGGAACCCAACCAACCTGTTTTAATTGCTGCCGATGGACGCGTCCCCTACGAATCAGTTGTAAAGGTAATGGATGACCTTCGAGCAAACGGTATCACACGGTTAGGGTTATTAGTTGATCAAAAGTCGTCTGAGCCTATACCCAATCGTCAGCCTTCAGGTCGTTAATGCTTAAGCGTAATAACTCGCGCATTCAAAGCTTGACGCCTAGTCAAGATGCCTTCAATTGGCGCGCATTCAGCATTGCCTTAGCGATTCACGTGGGGTTAGCCGTATTACTATTTGCAAACTGGAATTTAAAACTTGAAAATGCAGGGCCCCTACAAGTTGAGTTATGGGCTGATGGCACGCCAGATGCTGTACCGCCACCCGAGCCTGAGCCCACGCCTGAGACGCCCCAACCCGAAGCGTCAGAAGAACCCCCCCCCTCAGAGCCGCAACCAGCCCCTCCCGAGCCTGTGGCACCACCTCCCCCACCACCACCTGCGCCTGCTCCCCCTGAAACGGCTACTCCAAAGCCCGTTGAACCTTTCATAGACCCTGAAATTGCGCTTGAGGAAGATCGTAAGAAAAAACAGGAGGAAAAGCGTCAACAACAAGCTGATGAGACCGCTCGCCTGGAACAAGAAAAAATCGAACAAGCGCGGTTAGAGAAAATTAAGCAAGAAAAAGCTTTGGCCGAAAAAGAGCGCCAAGATAGAGAAATTGCTAAGCAACGTGAGGAACAGGCAAAACTTGAAAAGCTTAAACAAGAAGAGATAGATCTAGCCCAACAAAAAGCTGCTGCGCAGGTCAAAGCTGAGCAAGACGCTAAGAAAGAGGCTGAGGCTAAATTACAAGCCGCTGAAGCTGCCAAGAAAGAAGCAGAGGCACTAGCAAAAGCGACGGAGCTAGCAGAGAAGGAAGCTGAGGCTAAAGCTCAGGCCTCTGCTTTAGCGAAAAAAGAAGCTGAAGCTAAGGCTAAAGCCGTGGCATTGGCCAAAAAAGAGGCCGAGGCTAAGGCACAAGCAGCTGAGGCCGCCAAACAAGCAGCAGCGGCTAAAGAAAAAGCTGCTGCTGCCAAAAAGGCGGCGGCAGATAAAGCATTAAAAGAAGCTTTCAGGCGCGATGTCATGGGGGCAACTGGCATTCCAGGTGGCACAGCCAGCTCGAACCAATCAGGTGGCGGATCAAACTCAGGCTATGCTGGCAAGGTAAGATCTTGCGTAAAACCTGGCGTGTCATTTCCACCACCCGTTCGAGCTGGCGATACAAACCCTTTCGCAGAGTTTCGAGTGCAGTTAAAATCTGATGGTGTTGTGTCGTCAACGACATTAACCAAACCGTCTGGTAACACGAGCTTTGATCGAGCAGTTGAAGCAGGCATTAAGCGTTGCACACCATTTCCAGCCCCACCCTCTGGACGATACCCATCGTACATTGACGTAACCTACTATATGTACGACTGACAGGAGCCTCAACACCATGCAATCATTTGGTTTAACTTTGTTTTCTAACTCGATGCCAAAACTTGCCTTTGCTAAACTGAAGGGTAGCCAAGCTGTTTTCAAAAAATTGCTGGCAATGTGCTTTCTAGCCTGCATGGTCAGTGCCGCGCATGCGCAATTACGTGTTGATATTTCTGGTGCGGGCGCGCAACAATACCCCGTTGCCATAGCTGATTTCAGTGATGACCCTGCAGGCCGAATGATTGCCGAAGTCATACGGGCCGATTTAACGCGTTCTGGTCAATTTCGCCTCATTAATACGACAGGGGCTGCCTTAACCGTTGATTCACCCATTGCCTACGACGAGTGGCGTAACCGTGGGGCTGACTTTTTAGCCTATGGAACGGTCTCACTAACTGGTGACCGTTACGAAATCAAATACCGTTTAGCTGATACGATCAACAAAACTGCGCTCGATGGTGTAGTTTTCACGGGTAGTGACCGTGAGTTACGACGTATTGCGCATCAAATAGCCGATCGTATTTATGAAAAAATCACGGGTGTACGGGGTGTATTTGCAACCCGTATTGCCTATGTTCTTAAACAAGGGAATACTTTTGAACTTCAAATCTCTGATGCTGATGGTCAAAACCCCCAAGTAGCACTGCGCTCGCGCGAGCCTATCATTTCACCTGCATGGTCACCCGATGGCTCAAAATTGGCCTATGTTAGCTTTGAATCAGGCAAGCCTGTCGTTTACGTACATGAACTTTCAACCAGCAAACGTGTACCCGTTGCTAACTTTAAAGGCAACAACTCTGCCCCTTCTTGGTCGCCCGATGGCCAAACTCTTGCTGTGGTGCTGACGCGTGATGGCTTGTCACAGATTTACACTTTGAATGCATCAGACGGTTCAAACTTGAAGCGCATCACTAAATCGCCCATCATTGATACCGAGCCCGTTTTCAGCCCTGATGGTCAATCTCTCTTCTTTACAAGCGATCGAAGTGGTAATCCGCAGATTTACCAAGTGGGAGTGAATGGTGGCGAAACAAAAAGAATTAGTTTCAATGGCCCTTACAACATTACCCCACGATTGTCGCAAGACGGTAAAAATTTATTGGTTGTGACTAAGCGTGATGGCTCGTTTAGAATCGCCTCAATTGATCTAGCAACTGGTATAGAAACGCTTCTAACAGACGGCCCTGACGATCAATCACCAAGCTTTGCACCAAATGGCAAACAAGTCATCTACGCTTCACGTCAAGGGGGCCGTCAAGTACTTTCAGGCGTTTCAAGTGATGGCCGTATGCGGCAAACTTTATCGACCTTCAACGGTGAAATTCGCGAACCCACTTGGGGTCCATTTAGTCAATAGTTGGTCTAAAGGCTTTCTTTTTTGTTTTAAAAGGGTAGACTATTCATGAGTAAACCTTTGCAGTTCTGAACTTTTGCATCGATTAAAAAGTTTAGTTTTTTACTTGTTTTATCTGTATTTTTTACAATTTAACTTTCCTTGAAGGAATCATAATGAAATCGCGTATTGCCAAAAGCCTATCCATTACCGCTTTGGCATTTAGTTTAGCAGCATGTTCATCTGTGTCTCTCGACGACTCAGCATCAGGTAGTGGCAGCAATGCTAAGGGTGCGAATGGTTCGGGTGTTTTAGATCCGTTCAACCCTAGCAGTGTTTTGGCGACCAATCGCTCGGTTTATTTCCAACTCAACAGCTTTACAGTTGATAGTCAGTACAAAGATATAGTTGGCAAGCACACCAGTTATCTGGTTGCCAACCCTAAGCAAACTATCGTCATTGAAGGCAATACCGATGCCCGTGGTAGCACCGAGTACAACTTAGCACTTGGGCAACGACGCGCAGACGCTGTTCGTCGCATCATGACACTGACAGGCGCTCGCGATGCTCAAATTGAAGTGATCAGTTTTGGTAAAGAAAAGCCCAAGGCTTTAGGTGACACCGAGGCTGACTATGCAGAAAATCGTCGTGCTGATATCGTTTACAAACGACCTCAGTAACTTTTAATTATTTTTAATATCTAGGTAACCTTTCTCATGAAGGCATTTTTTTCTAAGTGTTTGTTGGCTTCTGTTCTGGCGGCATCTGCCCCAATAGCTTACGCGTTTACCGACAGTGAAGCGCGCGAAGCCATTATTCAATTACGTCAACAAGTACGTGATTTAACAGAAATCAGCCAAAGAGCCAACATACAATTGGCTTCACGTATCGACCAACTAGAGCAAGAAGTTGCTCGTATACGCGGTCAATTAGAAGAAATGGGTCGCCCCACCAGTGCTGTAACCTCAGGTTCAGGGTTGACTGGGTCAAGTGAGAAAGGTGCTAATGCGGCTGAACAATCTGCATTTGACACAGGTTTAGAATTTTTTAGAAAAAGTGAATTTAAAGAGTCAGAGGCGTCTTTAGGTGCTTTTTTAACACTGTACCCAAAGAGCCCGCTCGCACCCACAGCCCTGTTTTATCAAGGTAGCAGTAGCTATGCTTTAAAAGATTTTAAAGCGGCCATTACGCAGTTGCAAGGCATGGCCAAGCAGTTTCCTGACCATGCACGCGCACCCGATGCGTTGCTGGTTGTAGCGGGCAGTCAGTTTGAATTAAACAATCGAACTGCATCTAAAAATACATTACAAAAAATAATAAAAGACTACCCCAAAACACCTGCAGCTGATACAGCTGCTAAACGCTTAAAGCTATTATCGTAAAAAACTCACGCGGTACCGTTTGCATGCTTTAAACACTCAGGCAGTCCACTTTTTTTGAACGACAAAAAAGCTTGGGTTCTTTTGAAACCCAAGCTTTTAACTTATTAATAACAGTCGACTGAATTTAATGGCGTCCTAATTAAGGGACATCACTTTAATGCGCCGAAATGTTCTGGCAGAACGAGGCCCTGAGGCCTCGTAGGCTTCTTAGAAGCCCATACCACCCATACCACCCATACCGCCCATACCACCCATATCACCACCAGGCATACTCGGAGCAGATTTGTCTTCAGGTGCTTCGCACACGGCGACTTCAGTTGTCAGCAACAAGCTGGCCACAGAAGCTGCATTTTGCAATGCTGTACGAGTTACTTTGGTTGGGTCAAGAACACCCTGCTCAACTAAGTCACCGTACTCACCGGTGGCTGCGTTGTAACCATAGTTACCTTTACCATTTGCAACGTTGTTAACCACAACGCTTGGCTCATCACCAGCATTGGCAACGATGGTGCGCAATGGCTCTTCAACTGCACGTAAGACAAGCTGTACGCCTGCATCTTGGTCAGCATTATCGCCTTTAACTTTTGCAATCGCAGCACGAGCACGAATCAAAGCAACGCCACCGCCAGGAACAATACCTTCCTCAACGGCTGCACGGGTTGCGTGCAGTGCGTCTTCGACACGGGCTTTCTTTTCTTTCATTTCAATTTCAGTGGCTGCACCGACACGAATCACTGCGACACCGCCAGCCAACTTGGCCACGCGTTCTTGCAACTTTTCACGGTCGTAGTCTGAAGTAGCTTCTTCGATTTGAGCGCGAATTTGTTTCACACGGGCTTCAATCGCTTTTGTATCACCAGCACCATCAATAATGGTGGTGTTTTCTTTACCAATATCAATACGCTTAGCTTGACCTAACTCGGCCAAGGTTGCTTTTTCAAGTGATAAACCTGTTTCTTCAGAAATAACCGTACCACCTGTCAAGATCGCGATGTCTTCGAGCATGGCTTTGCGACGATCACCAAAACCTGGCGCCTTAACGGCTGTGGTTTTGAGAATGCCACGAATATTGTTTACAACTAAAGTTGCCAAGGCTTCGCCTTCAACATCTTCAGCAATAATCAATAAAGGACGGCTTGACTTAGCAACTTGCTCTAAGATTGGTAACAAATCGCGAATGTTGCTTACTTTTTTGTCAAAAAGCAAAACATAAGGATCGTCAAGCGCTGACACTTGCTTTTCTTGGTTGTTAATGAAGTAAGGAGACAAATAACCACGGTCAAATTGCATGCCTTCAACAACGTCTAATTCGCTGTCAAGTGACTTGCCGTCTTCGACAGTAATAACGCCTTCTTTACCGACTTTTTCCATCGCATCAGCGATGATTTTGCCAATTGAGTGATCACTGTTAGCTGAGATTGAACCCACCTGAGCGATTTCTTTGGTTGTCGTGCAAGGCTTTGATAAAACGTGCAACTCTGCTACTGCAGCTGCTACCGCTTTATCGATACCGCGCTTTAGATCCATTGGGTTGATGCCGGCAGCCACATACTTGAGGCCTTCGACAACAATTGATTGAGCCAAAACAGTGGCGGTTGTTGTACCGTCGCCTGCGCTGTCAGAAGTTTTTGAAGCAACTTCTTTAACCAACTGTGCACCGATGTTTTCAAATCTATCTTTCAACTCGATTTCTTTGGCAACTGACACGCCGTCTTTCGTAACGGTTGGGGCGCCAAAAGAGCGCTCGAGTACAACATTACGGCCTTTGGGGCCGAGAGTTGTTTTTACAGCATTGGCGAGAATGTTGACGCCGCGAACGATACGTACGCGTGCATCATCGCCGAACAATACTTGCTTTGCAGCCATGATTAACCTCTAGTGTGTTCTGTGGATTACTGAATAACGGCAAGAATTTCTTCTTCGCGGATGACCAGCACTTCTTCACCGTCAACTTTGACAGTTTGGCCAGCATATTTACCGAAAAGAATCTTGTCGCCAACTTTGACGTCAACAGGTAAAACTTTACCGTCTTCTGTCTTCTTACCTGGACCAACGGCAAGCACCTCACCCTGATCGGGTTTTTCAGCGGCGCTTTCAGGTATAACGATACCTGATGCAGTTTTACGCTCGTTGTCCAAACGTTTGACGATCACGCGATCGTGCAGGGGACGCAGGGCCATGAAACACTCCTGTTTTATAATTAAATTAATAAGAAAACTAAAGCAGGCTAGCTATTAGCACTCACCTGCATCGAGTGCTAATTATAGGGGCATATATTGAGG
>CALBMZ010000050.1 GCA_937896225.1 uncultured Alcaligenaceae bacterium
GGCAGAGTCTTGTGGTTCTGTTATTCTAAAATATGGTATTTGCAACCTATAAAGCCTAACAACTCTTGTGGCCTCATTATGACTCAAACCCGTCAAGCCCCCCTTTCTGGCATTCGCATATTAGACTTATCACGCGTATTGGCGGGGCCATTTTGTACGCAAAATTTAGCGGATTTAGGGGCTGACGTTATCAAGATCGAACGCCCAGGTAGTGGCGATGACACGCGGGGTTGGGGCCCACCTTACTTGAAAGATCAGCAAGGCCAAGATACCAGCGAGTCGGCCTATTACCTCAGCACCAATCGAAATAAACGCTCGGTAGTGATTGACATTGCCACACCAGAGGGTGTGGCAATGGCGCTCAAATTAGTGGCTGAATGCGATGTGCTTGTAGAAAACTTTAAAGTAGGTGGGCTTAAACAATATGGTCTTGACTACAACAGTTTAAAAGACAAGTTTCCTCAACTGATTTACTGCTCGATTACAGGGTTTGGTCAGACCGGGCCCTTCGCTGCACACCCTGGGTATGACTTCATGATTCAAGGTTTAGGCGGCCTGATGAGCATCACTGGTGAACGAGATGACTTGCAAGGGGGGGGGCCCCAAAAAGCAGGGGTAGCCGTCACCGATGTCATGACAGGCATGTTTGCCAGCGTTGCTATTTTGGCCGCATTGCGAGAACGTGATCAAAGCGGTTTAGGGCAACATATTGATGTCTCGTTGCTTGACAGCCATATTGCCATGCTTGTGAACCAAAACCTGAATTACATGGTCTCGGGTGTGGTGCCCAAGCGTACCGGTAACGCCCACCCTAATATTGTGCCCTATCAAGTTTTTAAAGCCTCTGAAGGTTATTTAATTGTGGCCGTTGGTAACGACAATCAATTTCGAGCATTTTGTGGGGTGTTGGGGCGACCAGAGTGGGGGCAAGACCCGTTGTTCATAACGAATCGTCAGCGCACCATAAACCGAACTGTTTTAGTGCCATTAATGGAAGCCGTTATGGCTGAGCATACGCGAGACCATTGGCTTGCCGCACTTGAAAAGGTTGGAGTGCCCAGCGGACCCATT
>CALBMZ010000051.1 GCA_937896225.1 uncultured Alcaligenaceae bacterium
GATACATGAAAAAATTATACGGCGAGTTTTCATAATAAGCATCTGAAATAAAGTGCTCACATTGTAGGCGCGAATGGGTATTCAGTCAGGGCCATTATTGAGGTTTAAAATAAGTTTTCAAATATGTCGATCCCAATGATTCACGCACCAAAAAATTGACAAAGAACGAAAAATAATGAAGTTAGAACGAATCTATTAATTCTAAAAGTTACACCATGCAAAAATTATATGATGCCGTCATAATCGGGGCGGGCCCAGCAGGCGTAAGTTGTGCGATTTGGCTTAAGCGCTTGGGTTTTGAGCCGCTGTTGCTTGAAGCATCTGACCAAGTGGGCGGCTTGTCTGCTCGCAACCCTTTTTATGATCTTTGGACGCCGACTCTTTCAGGCCGTACGGGTATCGACATTGCACGTGACATGGCATCTCAACTTGAAGCCAGTGGCGCTGAGGTTTGGTTGAACAGCTCAGTTAAAACAGTCGTGAAAAATGCTGAATGTCCTTCTCAAAATCAAACCCAAGCTCGACCCTCATTTGTGGTTTCAGTGCAACATGAAGGTCGCTTGATTGATATAGACGCCCGTACGGTTGTTGTCGCAACGGGCGTTAAACCACGTCAGCTTCAACCTGGGGCAAGCGCGTCGTGGCCTGATGTCATCATTGGCCCAGGCGAACAGATTATGCAGCAAGACTTTGCGGGAAAGTATGTCGCGTTATTAGGTGGGGGCGACAATGCATTTGAAAACTATGAGTTTGCAAAAACGAACGGTGCCAAACAAGCTCATATTTATGCACGATCGATTCGCGCACAAAAACAATTTGTATCGCGGGTGAGTGCCAGTGATGTGCATATTGGACCATACTTGGTCGACCCGACAACAAAAACCGTGAACGGTAGCGCTTACGATTTATTAATCGTGCTGTATGGCTGGGAAGCCCAAGCCAACTTCGCCACACATTTAGCACTTGAACATAACGCCAAAGGTTTTATAGCCACAGAGCACGACACGGCACAAACCAGTCAGGTTGGTGTGTATGCCATTGGTGAGGTGGCTCAACGCATGCACCCCTGTATTGTCACGGCGTTCGCAGATGGAGTGGTGGCTGCCAAAGCAATTGAGGCAAGATTAGCAGACTCGTGAGCAGGGTTCAGTGGTCGTTCATGGCTACTATCATTCGCATAAATAGAGTCTACTGTACTCAATATGAAACGTAATTTTTGCAAAAGTTGATCACCTCGTCCGTGTCGCCTTCAAACACAATACGCTCTTTCTTTTGCTCAAACTGATAGTGATACATCGGGTCGTAGTAGCTTTCAAGCAAGGGTTTGATCCAGTCTTGGTGGGCGCTAAAGCCGTACCCTCGGCGCTGTTGGTTTAGGGCAGTTTGCATGGTGGCACGCATAGCAGCGTGGCGTTCACCCCCCAGCTTTTTCTGTAAATTATCAAGTGCAATCAGCAACTGTTCGCTGTATGCGGCGTATGCTTCATCGCTGTCTCCGTAAAGTGATACATATTCGGCGCTGAGCCTTTCCACGTAATCGCGCACAATTCGATCAACTCGGTTGTCAAGCGAAGCATGCACCCAAGCCAATGGGCTTTTCAGCATACGATCACGCAATGGTATGGGTAGGGCGCAGCGACCGATCATACGTGACTCGTCTTCCAGCACAATGAGGTGTTGGTTTTGGGCATGCTGCTTCATAAACGTTATCGTGAGTTGATGATCAAAATCAATTTGATTGGGCTGTGGCAGCGCATGGCGGCCAAAGCTAGAGCCCCGATGGTTTGCAATGGCTTCAAGGTCAATTCGATTGGGCAAAACATTGATCACGTCAGTTTTTCCGGTGCCCGTCATGCCACCCACAATCAAAAACTGAGAAGCTTCAACTTTTTGAGGAAGTGTGGACAACAGGTATTGACGCATGGCTTTTTGACCTCCTTCAATGCGGGGGTAAATAACCCCTGCATCGGCCAACCAGCGTTGCACGGTTTGCGATCGTAGCCCCCCGCGAAAACAATACAAAACCCCTTGCGGATGTTGTGCCGCAAACGTTAACCATTGCTCTACACGGTGTGCTTTGATGTCACCACATACCAGTTGATGACCTAGCTTAATAGCGGCCTCCTGACCTGACTGTTTGTAGCAAAGACCCACTTGGTGGCGCTCGTCGTCGGTCATCAAGGGCACATTAACTGTATGGGGAAACGCCCCTTGATTAAACTCAACGGGTGCCCTGACATCAAGCATCGGTGTGTCGTGAATAAAAAGTGCATCGCTGATGGAGACCGTTGGTAAAGAGGTCGATTCTTTTTGTGAAGTCATTTAAATTAAGCCCGAGTCAAGGTGCAAAGATTTAGGGCGGGTGCAGCCAAAGTAATCTTAAACGTACGTAAAACGTCACCCCTAAAAACTGTTATTTTTACCTCGTCTTTGGGGTGATATCGAGCAATCAATGTACTAAATGCCTCACGCGTTGCACCAACTTTTAAGTCGTCAAGAGCCACTAAAACATCGTGTGCTGACAACCCTGCTTGGTGAGCCGCACCGTTTTCAAAAACATGACTTATCGTTAAGTGAGTACCGACGGGTTTCACATTTGCGTCAATTGATGGGTGCGCTTGTTGTGTTTTCCAATTTAGCGTTATGCCCGCATACCCCAGGCATTTTTTAAGAGGAAGATCAAGAGTGCCAGCTGCCCAAGCGTTGATTTGCTTGGTGAGATTCACTCCCGTTGCTTGCTGTACGATTTCTGCAAAACCCGTTTCAGTTAAGCCCAATTGCTTAGGTACGTTAGCACCTTCGTGTAGGTAAAAATCACGGCCGTAGTGCTTCCACATTAAACGCATGACATCATCAAGACTTCGTTTGTTGTGCGTCGCGGCACGTATGGACAAATCAATGCATAGCGCAACCAGTGAACCTTTGGCGTAATAGCTTGAAATGGCATTAGGTGCGTTTTCGTCTTGCTTGTAATATTTTGTCCACGCTTCAAATGAACTTTGTGCAACAGATTGTTTAAACCTGCCAGGTTGACGTAACACACCAGCAATCGTTTCGCCTAAACGTTTAAAGTACGCGTCTTCACTCATGACGCGGCTTCTCACGAGCATTAAATCGTCGTAATAAGAAGTGAACCCTTCAAAGACCCAAAGTAGAGAGGTGTAATTAGCTTGAGTTAAGTCGTAGGGAATAAAAGCTTGCGGTTTGATGCGTTTAACGTGCCAAGTATGAAAGTACTCATGACTGACTAGGCCCAAGAAATTACTGTAACCAGTTGGGGCTTCAGTTTGACCTAAAGTGGGTAGGCTGTCACGTGCAGTGAGCAAAGCGGTTGAGGCGCGATGCTCTAAACCACCGTAGCCATCACCGGTTACCAATGTTAAAAATGAGTAGACTGAGGCACAGTCTAAAAACGGTGCGCGTTGAGATTTGGGCTCAAAGAGTTTGATTTGCGCTTCGCAAATGCGTTGTACATCGCGACGAATGCGTTCTAAATCAAGGTTTGGTGTGTGACCGGTAAAAACAAGTTGGTGTGATGCGCCACAAGCTAAAAAGTCAATGGTTTGAGGCGTGCCCAGTTCAAACGGGTGGTCAATCAGTGCATCATAATTTGGGGTGTAGAAATGGCCTAAATTGTGACCCAGCTTTGTTTGTTTGAGTTGTTTTGGCATGCTTGTGTAAGCCTGCCAATGATTAAATTCAGCAGGCATAGTAAGGAGCACCTCGCAAGGGAGGTGAGATTGCCCGTCAACACACAGAAAAACACTCGTGCCATTAAAAAAGGCGTGATGTTGATCAATGTGTGCACCTCTAACAGATAAGTCCCACGCATAGATAATGATTTCAATATCAATTGCGCCCCGGCTGTCGTGAATTACCCAGCTATAGTTGTCTGGTCTGGTGACATGGCAAGGGCCCTGTTTGTCATGTGCGGTAAAAGTTTCAATATGGCGCGCAAAATCACGTATTAGGTAACTGCCGGGTATCCAGTTAGGAAGAAAAACTTTTTGTGCAACGGGGTCAGGTTCGGCAATGCATAAGTGAACGCGGAGCCTATGGCCAGCCAAATCAAAGAGATTTAGGGAATATTGCAGCGCTTTAGGGGTGGTGTTGAGTGCTTTTTTTTGGTTCATAACTGTATCTTAGACATAAACATAATAAAAACCTAATGCTGCATTGCGTCAGTCTTGTGTAAGCTGATAAAAATAACAACATTTAAAAGAATTTAATCTATCTTAAGCTGTAATTGAACGTATTTTGTAAGGCCAACCAAGTTTTGCGATCATCGGTAAAAACCGCTATAATGCTTGAGTTTTGTTTAGTCGTTTATTAAAAATTAAGGCTGTTTACTTATTCTTGGTAGAAAGAATTTGGCGGTACCGAAGCATATGAAAGTTTTCGAAACCGAACCTATTCAGCTCTCCGATCAAGACAAACGCTTAATCGCTCACAAGTCAAGAGCGATGTTAATGTGGCTAGCCATCTCGCAGTTGTTGGCGGGGTTATTTGTATCGGTATTGTTTGGAATTTTTTCTGGGCAAGTAGCAGCGCTTAGCGCGCTAGCCGGTGCAGCCTCTTATTGGTTGCCCAACACCTTAGCGGCATTAAGGTTGGCTTTGTCTTCCTTTAGGCCTCAAGGCTCAGGTCCAGTGGCTTTATTGGTAATATTTTTAGCCAAGATGTTGGTGGCTGCCGTGTTGTTGTATTTTGTGGCGATTTACGGCGGTGAGCAAGTTAATTGGTTAGCTGTATTGCTAGGTTTAATTGCCACTTTGAAAGGTTATGTTATAGCACTACTAATTTTTGGGCGTAAATTTCTTTAATGTTCATTGTTTAGTGTTGTTAAAGGTTTGGTAAGGCAAGCTACTTATCTTAAATAAGTTTTTGTCTTGGGTTCAGGTAAACGTGTCGCTATGTATTCTTAAGCGAAACATTTTAGATCAAAGGTAAATCATGTCAGCTAATAGCGACGTGTCCCCACAGTCATACTACATTCAGCACCATTTAGTGCATAACAATAGTATTGGCCAAAAACAGTCAGTTATCGTTGACTTTTCAGTTGTTAATTTTGACTCACTGTTTTGGTCTGCCCTCATGGGTTTTATTGCTGTTTATTTTATGTGGCGTGCAGCGCGCACGGCTTCATCTGGTGTGCCTAGCCGTTTACTGTGTTTTGTTGAAATGATGGTTGACATGGTAGATCAACAGGCGCGTAGTATTGTGCCTAGTGAGGTCACCCGTCGATTTGTTTCACCCCTTGCCTTGACTGTTTTTGTCTGGATCGTGCTTATGAATGCACTCGATCTCGTGCCTGTAGACTTATTAAGTTGGGTGTTTAAACTCACTGGCATAGGTGCTCATCAAGGCGACCCTCTTTATAACCACCGTATTTTACCAACTGCCGATTTAAATGTACCGATGGGTATGGCAATGGGCGTCTTGCTATTGATGTTTTACTATGGCATCAAAATCAAAAAGCCATCAGGTTTTGTGGCTGAATTATTTACAGCTCCATTCCATGCTCACGGTTTCGCTGCAGTATTGTTGGCGCCAGCAAACTTCTTTTTGAATTTAATTGAATACGCAGCTAAATCCGTATCGTTAGGTATGCGACTTTTTGGCAACATGTTTGCTGGAGAGTTGATCTTTATGTTGGTTGCACTTTTGGGTGGCGCCTGGACAGGTTTTAACGGTACCAGTATAGCGTTGGGTGCGGCTCACATTGTGGCTGGTTCGGTTTGGGCAATTTTTCATATTTTAATTGTTCTGTTGCAGGCATTTATTTTCATGATGTTGACGTTGGTCTATATTGGCCAAGCACATGAAGGTCATTAATTTTTATCTTGTTTGGTTATATGTTCAACGTTGAGTTCAATAACGTTTAACATACCGGCTTCACAAAAAAAGTAGTCAGTGTTATTTAAATTTTTTTCTTATTCATTTTTTAGATATTAATAAAGGAGTTGTCATGACCAACGTTGCTCTTGTAGCCCTCGCTTGCGGGATGATTATTGGCTTCGGTGCTTTGGGTGCATGTATCGGTATCGGCATGATGGGTGGTAAGTACCTAGAAGCTTCAGCACGCCAGCCTGAATTAATGAACACATTGCAAACAAAAATGTTTTTGCTGGCAGGTTTGATTGATGCAGCGTTCTTAATTGGCGTCGGTATTGCCATGTTGTTCGCGTTTGCAAACCCATTCGTATAAAGCGCCACACAATACAGGTCTTGTAGTTTAGTCAAGACCTTTGATGTGTTTCTCCCGAAAGCAAACGCTTAGCTTAGGGAATTATTAAGATGTGGCACATTGGAATTTCAATGTGTTCACAAGGTGTCATAGGAAAACGACCGTGAATCTGAATGCGACTATATTTTTTCAGATGATCGTGTTCTTTGTGTTGGGTTGGGTCACGATGAAATTCGTGTGGCCCCCTCTCATAAAGGCCATCGAAGAGCGCCAGCAAAAAATTGCGGCGGGGTTGGCAGCTGCTGAAAAAGGCAAAGCCGATTTAGCGCAAGCTAAAAACCACGTGACCGCAATGGAAGAAGCCGCAAAAGCTGATTTACATCAGCGTATGGCCGAAGCCGAAAAGCATGGCGAACAGATCATCGAACAGGCTCGTGCGCAAGCGCAAGTTGAACGTGAACGTATTGTTCAGCAAGCTCAGCAAGAAGCAGCCCAAGAAGCACAACGTGCTCGTGAGGCTTTGCGTGATGATGTTGCTCGGTTAGCCGTTTTAGGTGCTGCGCAAATTCTTAAGCGTGAAGTTGATGTAAAGGCACACGCTGATTTGCTCATGCAAATTAAAGCTCAATTGTAATAGGCGACTAAAATATGGCTGATATTTCAACTGTTGCTCGACCTTATGCCGAGGCTTTGTTCGCAACTGCTTTGTCAATGAAAGCTGATTTAGCGGTTTGGCTTGGTCAGGTTCAATGTGTATCAAGCGTTATGCAACTAGAAGATGCTCAGCAAGCCATGAGCAACCCAAAGGTTAGTGATGCACAGCGCCATAGCATGTTGTGTGATTTGGCTGAAAAATATACATCTCAGCCTTTGGTTGCAGAAATGAGTAACTTATTGGCTCTACTCATTGAAAATGACCGCCTAGCGGCATTAACTGAGATTGTTACAAAATTTGAAATGCTTAAAGATCAGTCTGAAGGTGTTGCACAGGCAAACATTGTCAGTGCATTTCCAATGACTGATGAGCAAGTTAATCAACTGATCATGCTCATTGAGCCTAAGTTTGGCCTTAAGTTAAAGCCCCACGTAGAGGTTGACGCCGAATTAATAGGTGGCGTTCGCGTTACGGTGGGTGACCATGTACTCGACACTTCGGTTCAAGCCCAGCTCACGCAAATGCGTGATGCGCTGGTAGCCTGACGCCCGCCCCCAGAATCAGGAGCTTAATATGCAACTAAACCCCTCAGAGATTAGTGAATTTCTCAAAAACCGTATCGAAGGGCTTGGCGCGACTGCTGACATTCGTACACAAGGTACGGTTGTTTCGGTTACCGACGGTATCACCCGTATTCACGGTTTATCAGACGTGATGCAAGGTGAAATGCTTGAGTTTCCAAATAATGTATTTGGCTTAGCGCTTAATCTTGAACGCGATTCAGTTGGTGCCGTTATTTTAGGTGATTACACTAACATTTCAGAAGGCGATGCCGTTAAAACAACCGGCCGCATTCTTGAAGTACCAGTTGGGCCAGAATTGTTAGGTCGTGTTGTAAACGCCTTGGGTGTGCCTATCGACGGTAAAGGTCCTATCAATGCAAAAGAATTCGACATCATTGAAAAGGTTGCCCCTGGTGTTATTGCTCGCCAATCTGTTTCACAGCCTTTACAAACTGGTGTAAAAGCTATTGACTCTATGGTACCAATTGGTCGTGGCCAACGCGAATTGATTATTGGTGATCGCCAAACAGGTAAAACAGCCGTTGCTATTGATGCCATCATTAACCAAAAAGGCAAGGGCGTTAAGTGCGTCTATGTTGCAATTGGTCAAAAAGCGTCAACGGTTAACAATGTGGTTAACAAGCTACAAGAAATGGGCGCAATGGAATACACCATTGTTGTCGCAGCCACAGCATCTGATTCAGCTGCTATGCAATATTTGTCAGCGTATGCAGGTTGCACCATGGGCGAGTACTTCCGTGATCGTGGTGAAGATGCATTGATTGTGTATGACGATCTAACGAAGCAAGCGATTGCCTATCGCCAAGTATCGTTGTTATTACGTCGTCCTCCAGGTCGTGAAGCATACCCAGGTGATGTGTTCTATCTGCACTCACGTTTACTTGAGCGTGCTGCTCGTGTAAACGCAGCTTACGTTGAAAAAATTTCAAACGGTGAAGTTAAAGGTAAAACAGGTTCATTAACAGCATTACCTATCATTGAAACCCAAGCGGGTGACGTATCAGCATTCGTGCCTACGAACGTTATTTCTATTACCGATGGTCAGATTTTCTTAGAAACTGATTTGTTTAACGCAGGTGTTCGTCCCGCTATCAACGCCGGTATTTCAGTGTCTCGCGTAGGTGGTGCCGCGCAAACAAAAATCATTAAGAAATTATCTGGTGGTATTCGTACCGATTTGGCGCAGTATCGTGAATTAGCAGCTTTTGCTCAATTTGCTTCAGATCTCGACGACGCAACACGACGCCAACTTGAACGCGGTAAACGTGTGGTTGAGCTGCTAAAACAACCACAATATCAACCTTTGCAAGTTTGGGAACTAGGTGTGACATTGTTTTCAGTAAACAATGGTTACCTTGACGACGTTGAAGTCGATCAATTGTTGGCATTTGAAAAAAGTTTCAAAGATTACCTCAAATCCAAACACGCTGGTTTTATCGACCGTGTTGAAAGTTCTAAAGAGCTCTCTAAAGACGATGAAGCCGAGCTGGCTGCCGCTTTGAAAGAGTTTAAAAAGAATGGCACCTACTAAATCAGATGTCTCTAAGCAAGGCTTAAACGGGAACTGCGATGGCAGGAATTAAAGAAATACGAACCAAGATCAAAAGTGTGCAAAACACACGAAAGATCACCAAAGCTATGGAAATGGTGGCGGCTTCTAAAATGCGTAAGGCACAAGAACGCATGCGTGCGGGTCGACCTTATGCGGTAAAAGTGCGTGATATGGCAGCGCATCTCATGGAAGCAAACCCTGACTATAGCCACCCCTATTTGATCGAACGCGAATCGCTTAAAGCTGTGGGTATTGTTGTTGTCACAACTGACAAAGGCTTGTGCGGTGGTTTAAACACCAATATCATGCGTTTGGTTTTGAACCGCTATCGCGAGTTTACCGACGAAGGCGTGAAAGTGCAGTTCACTGCTTTTGGTAACAAGGGTGCGGGTACGTTGTCACGCGTTGGTGCTAATTTGGTTTCACAAGAAGTTGGTTTGGGTGATCGACCTGAACTTAGCCGTTTGATTGGTGCCATTAAAGTACAAATCGATGATTTTGAAGCAGGTAAAATTGACGCCGTTTATATTGCGACGAATCGCTTTGTAAACACCATGCGTCAAGAGCCCGTTTTTATTCGTTTATTACCTTTACCCAGCACGTTGAAAGACCCCCATGTGGTATTTGATCAACCGATTAAAGGCAGTGAGACGGTTGTGCAAGCAAAAGGTGCTTACGGTTGGGACTACATTTACGAACCCGATGCAAAAGTTGTGATTGATGAACTTTTGCTTCGTTATGTTGAAGGTATTGTGTTTCAAAGCGTTGCAGAAAACATGGCTTCAGAGCAGTCGGCTCGAATGGTGGCCATGAAGGCAGCATCTGACAACGCAAAAACAGTAATCAGTGACCTGCAGCTTGTTTATAACAAGACGCGTCAAGCAGCAATTACCAAAGAAATTTCAGAAATCGTGGGGGGCGCCGCCGCCGTCTAATCGTAGACTGCGTTTGGCTAACCTGATAGCTAGTTATCAAGTAAGGAAACGAAATGAGCAACGGAACAATCGTTCAGTGTATCGGCGCCGTGGTAGACATTCAGTTCCCCCGGGAACATATGCCCCACATTTATGAGGCTTTAAAACTACAAGACGACACCAGTGCGTTTGCAGAAAAAGGCTTGACCTTTGAAGTGCAACAACAGCTGGGTGACGGTATTGTGCGCACCATCGCCATGGGGCCAAGCGATGGCTTGCGTCGCGGTATGGCTGTTGCCAAAACTGGCGCAGCTATTTCAGTGCCTGTCGGGGTTGGCACCTTGGGTCGCATTATGGACGTTCTCGGTCGTCCCATCGACGACGCAGGTCCTATTGAGTGTGATGAGTTACGTGCCATTCACCAATCTGCGCCTAAGTTTGACGAGCTTTCACCGTCAGTTGAGTTGCTTGAAACCGGAATTAAAGTGATTGACTTGGTTTGCCCCTTTGCGAAAGGCGGTAAAGTAGGTTTGTTCGGTGGTGCAGGCGTGGGCAAAACCGTGAACATGATGGAGTTGATCAACAACATCGCGAAGCAACACAGTGGTTTGTCTGTGTTTGCTGGAGTGGGTGAGCGCACCCGTGAAGGTAACGACTTCTATCACGAAATGGCTGAATCAAACGTGCTTGATAAAGTGGCCATGGTGTTCGGTCAGATGAACGAACCTCCCGGTAACCGCTTGCGCGTCGCCTTGACAGGCTTGACCATGGCTGAAAAATTCCGCGATGAAGGTCGTGACATTCTGTTCTTCGTTGACAATATTTATCGTTATACCTTGGCCGGTACAGAAGTGTCTGCGTTGCTAGGCCGTATGCCTTCAGCCGTGGGTTATCAGCCCACATTAGCCGAGGAAATGGGTGTTTTACAAGAGCGTATTACGTCTACCAAAACGGGTTCAATTACCTCGATTCAGGCCGTATATGTGCCAGCCGATGACTTAACTGACCCGTCACCTGCTACTACCTTCCAGCATTTAGATTCGACTGTCGTGCTGTCTCGCGATATTGCTTCGTTGGGTATTTACCCTGCAGTTGACCCGCTTGATTCATCAAGCCGTCAGCTTGATCCACATGTGGTCGGTGAAGAGCATTACAGTGTTGCACGTGGCGTTCAGCAGACCTTGCAGCGTTATAAAGAGTTGCGTGACATTATTGCTATTTTGGGTATGGACGAACTATCGCCTGAAGATAAGCAAGCAGTAGCCCGGGCACGTAAAATTCAGCGTTTCCTGTCACAGCCGTTCCACGTAGCTGAAGTCTTTACTGGCTCACCAGGTAAATATGTGCCTTTGTCTGAAACAATTCGTGGTTTCAAAATGATTGTTAATGGCGAATGCGATGCATTGCCAGAACAAGCGTTTTACATGGTTGGCTCAATTGACGAAGCATTCGAGAAAGCTAAGACCATTCAATAAGGAATTTGCATGAGCACCATTAAAGTTGACGTGGTCAGTGCTGAACGTTCATTGTTCGAAGGTGAAGCCAAATTTGTGGTTTTACCGGGTGAATCGGGTGAAATTGGTGTGTTGCCTGGCCACACACCGCTCATTACTCGTATTCGGCCCGGCACGCTAAAAATTGTGATGCCTGACGATACAGAAGAGTTAATCTTTGTGGCGGGTGGCTTGTTAGAAGTACAGCCTCACCATGTTACGGTATTGTCAGACACGGCGATTCGGGCTGATGATCTTGACGAAGCGAAAGCTGAGCAAGCTCGTCAACGTGCCGAAGAAACCTTGCGCAACACGAAAGACAAAGCTGATATGGCCGTTGTTCAGGCGGAGCTTGAAATGTTGGTGGCTCAAGCTACTGCAGCGCGCCGCTTACGTAAAGGTTCTTCTCACTAGTTGCGTGAATTCCGTATAGATAAAAGACCTGCCTAACGATACTCTGGCAGGTCTTTTGTTTTGAGGAACTTGAATGCGTCAATATATTGATTTAGCTGTTTTGCCGCTTGCACAAACCCATGCATGGGTTGAAACGTTTTTAACCGACGCGGCCCCTGCACTTACACGCGTGAGAGTACATAGACTTAAGTGGCCCACTGAACATTTATTAACCTCCGACGTTCAGGTTAAAACATCAACGCGACGACATTCAAACTTGACACCGATGAGTCAACTGGAAGAGTCTAACGGTGATGAGATGCCACATCACTATTTAG
Organism: uncultured Alcaligenaceae bacterium; assembly: GCA_937896225.1. Classification (GTDB taxonomy): domain Bacteria; phylum Pseudomonadota; class Gammaproteobacteria; order Burkholderiales; family Burkholderiaceae_B; genus Algicoccus. Next base: position 12,117 of record CALBMZ010000051.1, read on the forward strand.
CCAGAAACACTATAGCCCTGCGTCGCTACGATGCTTGTCTCATACCTGTGGATTTTGAATCGTTAGCTTGGTCGCGACAAGCCCTTTCAGCGGTTCCAAGAGGCCCATTCATTCCGTTAA
>CALBMZ010000052.1 GCA_937896225.1 uncultured Alcaligenaceae bacterium
CATGTTGAAATTTACGATTAAATTTTTAAGTTTTTTGATGGTTACTACAAGTATAGGTGCTCAAACTGTTGACAAATCTAAAATTGATCATGCCAGTCATATGGCGAATGACCAGCGAATCGCCGAGGTTTCTCAACGCGGTAAAGATGTCATGCCCTTTAACCTTGATGCGACGACACATATTTTTACCAAAAACGCTCAAGGTGGTATTCAACAAGTCATTTCAAAAATTAAAAATGATGATGCCCAAGTTATGCTTATTCAAAAACATTTACAAGACATAAGGGTTCAGTTTTTGAAAGGTGATTTCTCAGCACCGGCAAACATACACGGACAAGAAATGCCAGGCTTATCAGCGCTTATGGCATCTAAGCCTGGTCAAATTACAATTGAGTATCAGAGCATAGAGGGTGGCGCAGAAATCATTTACCTGACTAAAAATGCCAATCTTGTATTAGCCTTACACCAGTGGTTTGACGCGCAACTGCAAGACCATGGGAAAGATGCAATGGCAGGTCATACAAACCACCATAGCGGAATGAAACACTAAACATGAATACAAAATTAGTTGCTCTTCATGCTGAAAATTCAATAATCTGTTAAGAAACTTGTCATGCAAATAAGGCTGTGCGTTTCTAATTGAACTCTTTTCACCAAGCAAAGGTTGCGTAATCATCCGTAAACTTCATGAATGATCCCCATCAAAAGGTGAGACATTTTCTAGCTTCAATGGCTAACGCATGACGCTTGGTAAATATAAAACCAATGCAGGAAAGATAGCAATGATGCCCACCAAAATGGCATCACAGACCAAAAATGGCGCCGCAGCAGTCGCAACTTGCTTCAAAGTAGTGCCTTTTGGTGCAACACCTAGCATCACAAAAAGTAGCAAACCAAATGGCGGTGTCGTTTGACTCATTTCTAACGCCATCAGCATAAATATGCCGAACCAAAGTGGTTCAATGCCCAGAGCAATCACAATTGGGAAAAAAATGGGCACCGTGATTAGCATCATGGACACTGGGTCCATAAACATACCAATTAGCAGCAATGCCAAAAATATCATGAGCAACATTGCTGGAGCGGACAAGTCAAACGATATCGCAAAATTAAGCAGACCTGAACTTGCACCAGAATATGCTAACAATTGACTAAAAATACTAGAGTTTAGAATGATGAAAAACACCATTCCACCAACTTTAATTGTTGAGATAACAGACGTTTTAATCACTTCAAAATTGAGCATTTTGAAAGCGGCAGCAAGCAAAACGACACCTAACACCCCAAAAGCTGCTGACTCAGTTGGTGTGGCAATTCCAAAAATAATCAGACCAATCACCATCAGCACAACTAAGGCCATAGGCATAATATTGGTGATAATAATTAATATGCTTTTTTGCAAATTCAAACTAGGCGTTTCATAACTTGGGGTGTAGTGTGGTTTAAACCAAATTTGAAGTGCAATTAAACCCGTATAAAGCCCCGCAAGAACAAAGCCTGGCAAAATGCCTGCAATCAAAAACTTACCTACATCAACACCGGCGAGTGAAGCTAATAAGACGCCCAAAGTTGAGGGTGGAATGATCATCGCTAAGCCACCCGTACCCAAAATAGGGCCTAATGACATTTTCCAATGGTAACCGCGGCGCTCCATTTCGGGCACCATTAAAGAACCCAGCATAGCGGTATTAGCCATGCTTGAGCCTGTGAGGGTAGAAAATGCTGTACCGCCAGCTACAGTTAGGTAACACAGTCGGCCCGGCAATCGACCTAAAAGACGATCAAGCGCATCAAAGACTCGTACCGCAAGACCTGAGTAAAAAAATATTGACCCCATCAAAATAAAGAATGGAACTGGGGCGAGTTGAAATCGGGTAATAAGAGAAGTTGAGTTATCTACCACCTGTAAGACAGATGCTGACCCACCAATAAAAACCCAAGCACCAATTAGGTTGCTTGCCATGAAAGCAAAAGCCACCGGGACCCCCAATATCATGAGCCCGACAACCATTGCTAAAAGAAATAATAGAGCGGAATACCATTCCATGATTACACCGAATCGAGTTGCAATTCACCTTCATACAGCGAGTCGACACCCAACAGGTAACGAAGAAATTCCAACGCGATAAGTAGAAAGCAAGGGGGAAATAAAAAATACAATAACCAATAGGGGATGTCGATTGAACGCTCGTCAACATACCCTAATAACAACGCTTCATAAAATAAAAAACCACCGACGGCCATGAAGATAACTGAAATTACTATACAAAGCGTGTAGATAAGTTTTTCAGTCCACCAACGAATTTTTTTAGGTAATCTTTGGAACATCATGTCAGTTAGAACATGGCCTTTATTACGCACCAAATAAGGTGCCGAGAGTAATACAAAATAAAGAAGAATGTATTCAACTGCAGCCACCGTAAAGCCAGGTGGCTTAAACCCGATAGATCTTGTGCAAACATCAACTAGCACAAGAAGAATAGCAACAATGATGAGTACTCCCGCAGCGACAGCAAATGCATTAACGAATTTCAGTTGCCACTTCCACCAAGCAATACCCATCATTCATATTCCAAATAAGTTAAAAGGGCTTAATCTTCACTTAATATTTTACGTAAACGAGCCAACTCTTCAGGGCTTACTTTTTTACCGACTACGCCCCACATTGCATCATTGGCCACTTTCAAGTATTTTTTACCATCAGCACCAGTCATGGTGATCGGTTTTACACCTGCTTTGTTGCCCGCAGCAATGTCTGCTTTGTTTTGCAAAATCATTTCTTGAACTGAGGTTTTTTCATATTCACGTGCAATCTTTGTAATCAATTGACGAGCATTCTCAGGAAGGCTGTTCCATTTAGCTTTAGAAATTAAAACAACATTGGCTAAGTTATAAAACTTAGGTTCAATTCGGTAACTGATACGATCGGCCAAACCAATCGAACCTAAACCAACCGTTGGCCAACCAAAACCATCAATAACGCCACGCTCTAAACCTGTGGGCACATCACCAGATGGAATTGTTACTGTGGTGGCGTTTAATGCCGTTTGAATCGGACGGTAAGCCCCAGTTGTACGCATTTTCAAACCACTTAGGTCGACAATGCCGTCTTTCATTTCAGGCTGCTTTTTGGTGTAGAGGTAGTATCCTGAACCCTCACCTGTTTCAGACCAAGCTAACATTTCAGCGTCAAGTCGGTCATTAAATATTTTATTGTAAGCGTCTGCAGCACCAGTACTGCGAATCTTCTCAATACCAATGTTTTGCAACATCATGGCCTGGGCTTCAGGCACCATACCAGCAACGTAGGCCGCAGGAATAAACAGAACATCAATTACCCCACGCTGCATGGCTTGCGGTGCACGATTTGCAGGTGTTACTTCAGGTCCACCCAACAGATTCAACTGAACAATACCCTTTCCTTGTTCATTAAGTGGGGTCAAAAAGTGCTTGATGTAACTTTGAGAAAGCGCATGCTTAGTGGGCAGCGCAGTTTGAGTGGATAGTGTCACCTCGTTAGCATAAACACTAGATGCACCCAATACCGTTAAAGCGGCAACGGCAATACTGGTCAAAAATTTTCTTTTAATCATTTCTGTCTCCTGTCATGATTACCTTTTTAGGGCTCGGATACCGAATATATTTCCGGTTTTATTAAGTTAAGAAATTGGGTTGTGTAATTCACCCAGGCTTGTAATGCTAACTTTTACCTCGTCACCTGGCTTCAAATATTTCGGAGGTGTAAAACCAATACCCACACCAACTGGTGTTCCAGTGGCAATAATATCGCCTGGCAAAAGTGTTGTGGTGGCAGTAATGGTAGAAATAAGCGTTGGAATATCAAAGATCAGATCGGCAACAGAGACCTTTTGTCTCACTTCACCATTGACCGTCGTTACCAGTTCGAGTTGCGAGACGTCTTTTATTTCGTCAGCAGTGACCAACCAAGGCCCCATAGGGCAGAACGTGTCGAGCCCCTTGCCAATTGTCCATTGACCATGACGTTTTTGCAATTCACGTGAGGTGACATCGTTAATTATGGTGTAACCAAATACGTAAGACATAGCATCTTCTTTGGCTACCTGAAAAGCACGTTTACCGATTACAACGCCCAGTTCACCTTCGTAATCTACAGAGTTTGTGTAGTCGAGCGCACTATTTACGGCGGCACCATTAGCGATAACACTTGTTGTGGCTTTAGTGAAAATAATGGGGTATTGAGGCACAGCTTCTTTACTACTCGAGTCATAGCCACTGTTGTGGAACTCTTTTGCATGTTCAAAGTAATTTTTACCAACGCACAAAATATCACGAAGTGGCTCTGGAATAGGCGCCAAAAGCTCAACTGAACTTAATGGCACACGACGAATTTCGTTTTTAACCCAGTCTTGAACAGATGATGAGCCAGCTTTACATAAATTGAGTAACGCTTGATCAGCGCCCTCACCCTCTTGACAAACAACCACCATATTTTCAAGTAGATAGCCGGCACAGACTTTATGATTTGAGTGAAATGTTATGAGTTTCATTTTTTATCGATAAATTAATATATTTGCGATAATTCTGCATGATATATATAATTTTGTCAAAGGCATTGTTATCACTTAATTCGCTTTTTAATCATCGCCTAAAATTTATAAATTGTGAACAAGAAAATTAATGGAGTAAGAAATGACCGCAGGCTCAGCTACGAATATTAATTATCATGTTACGAATGAGTCGCTAGCAGAGGTTTCGTATAGATTGCTTCGTGAGGACATCATAAGAGGCGTGCGTTATGCTGGCGAACGCCTTCGAATAGAAAAACTCAAAACAATTTATGGCGTAGGGCCCACACCCCTTCGTGAAGCACTTCAGCGATTAAGTTCTGAACAGTTAGTTGAGGCTCAAGAAAACCGAGGCTTCATTGTTGCGCAAATGGATTTAGCTGATTTTGCCGATTTGAATTTCGCTCGAACTGAAATTGAAAAAATTGCGCTCAGGCGTTCAATCTTGCTTGGCGATCACAAGTGGGAAAGCAGGGTCGTGGCAGCCACGTACATCATGGCCAAGGCAGATGCCCGCTTATCTGATGAAGACACCCTAGGTCATGATGACGAATGGGAAAGTGCCAATAACGCTTTTCACTCGTCAATGGTTTCTGCTTGTGATTCGCGGTGGTTACTCATGACAAGGGGCCGACTTCAAGACATGTGCGAACGCTATCGTCGAGCGTCCCTTCATTCAACCATGGGTCACCGAAGTACTGCGAATGAGCATTGCCAAATTTCAGAAGCCGTCTTAGCCAAAGATGCTGACCGTGCCTGTATGTTAACCACCCAACACTTCATGGCAACCTTGAATATCTTACTTGAGAAACAATCAGATCAACCCGATATGTTTAACTCCAAATAATTGAGAGTGGAAAAATAATGTCTGAATCAAAAAGTGTGCACTTTTCTATCAATGGTGAAAACGTTCATGTGTCAGATGAAAACAAATCAACCTCTTTACTCAATTTTCTTCGTGACTCACTTGGTTTAAATCAAACACGTTTCGGTTGTGGGGCAGCCACGTGTGGTGCCTGCACAGTTTTGTGTGATGGTCAAGCCATTAAAGCTTGTGACAAAACCTTAGCTGATTTAAACAACACAACAATCGAAACGCCCGAGAGTTTAGGGTCAGCTCAAAACCCGCACCCTATTATGGCTAAGTTAATCGAGCACCAAGCCGTACAGTGTGGTTATTGTATTTCTGGTATTGCGATGCAAATGAAAGCCCTGATTGATCAAAAAAAACAACTCTCAAAACATTCTCTAGATTTAGTGTTAGACAACCACCTTTGTCGATGTGGCACACACATACGTATCAAAAGAGCGATGCAAGATTTACTTGGAATCGAGGCTTAACATGTCTATTCCCGTTCAATTAGTACAGTCACCCAACATGACAGATTGGTTATCTTTTGAGCCCAATCGCGTGCAGGTCATGAGCGGTAGAGTTGAGTTAGGGCAAGGCAATATGACTGCCCTGTTACAAATTGCTGCAGATGAATTAGATGTCCATATAGATCAAATCACAATCGTTGGCGGTGATACTCGCCAAACGCCCAATGAAGGCTTTACCTCGGGAAGCTTATCTATTACGCAAAGCGGGATGGCCATTCGTTGGGCTGCTTCAGCCGCTCGTGAGCTATTCATTTCAACGCTCACAAAAAAACAACAGATTAATCGTGAGCGCGTAACGGTTGAGGCAGGATTTTTTTATTTAGATTCAAAACCTACCAATCAAAGTTACTGGACCCTTTTATCCGAAGTAGATCTGAACCAGAAAGTTGAAATTTTTGCCAAACCCAAAGCCTCAGCCAACCGAAAGTTAACTGGGGTTTCAGTGCCACGTATTGATATTGCTGAACGCATAATGGGAACGCCATTCGTTCACGATATCGTCATGCCTCAAATGGTTTATGGCCGTATGGTTCACCCCCCATGTTTGGGGGCTAAGTTAAAGCTATTCAACGATCAATCTATTAAGTCTATTAATGGTGTTTTAGGTATTTGGCAAGATGGCGAGATTTTTGGACTCATTGCTGAATCAACTCATATCGCAAACTTAGCTTGTGAACGGGCGCACTCAAAAGTTGAGTGGTCATTACCTGATCAATCGCCAC
>CALBMZ010000053.1 GCA_937896225.1 uncultured Alcaligenaceae bacterium
GAGTATGCAATGAAAACTGCTATTGATCAGACGACATACATGACACACATGTTTTCTCTAGATAAATTCAAGCCTCGGGTTGAACATTTCTTCCGCAATGTGCGTTTTGAATTCAAACCAGAGTCAGTCTATCTGTACCTGCATGCATTTACGAATGGGGAATTTGAACGAATGGAGGCGGGAAGAATTACTGGCCTGCCTGAAAGAACAGCAAGAAACGTATTAAGCCACCTCGTACAAGCTGGCTTCCTTGTTTCAGACACACCAAAAGGCAAGGTTCGTGTTGGGTTTCCTGTACACGCCCTTGGCTCACTTTTACCGAATCTTTACCCCTCTGGTGATGTCGATCTGATTGCTTAAAATCAACGCTCAGCCAACTAGATTAGATGCGGCAAATATTTTGCTGCAACAAGGGCATGACCATAAACTAGCAGTTTAATGATGTGGTCTATTTAGCCTCTTAAAACTGCCAATTAATTTGTGCCTGCACCATCTGCGCACTGGTGCCTGAGCCGAAGGTGCCGGCGTAGGTGAGGCTCACGCGGCTTGAAGCATCTAAGCTGGCGCCAATACTCAGTTCAAGCGCCAAGGCGTTTTGCGTCAGCGGTGCAGCGGTCACCGTAAATGGGTTGCCCGTGTCAAATTGTAAGGTACTGGTTGGGGCTAAATCACCCCAGCCACGTTGCCAACCCGCCATGGCGTCGACTTGCCAAGCGGTGTCTTGGGTTTGCCAAGTGTGCGCGGCACGTAGACCTAACGTACCAAACCCAGCGCTCTGATCGCTGCTACTGCCGCGTAACGCTGCCTCACTGCCTGACTCTTGAAAGCTGCCCGTACGTAGCCAATTCTGTGAGGCGTTTATAAAGGGCTGCCAAGTGGTGGCGCCCTCGCGCAAAGGCATGCCGAGTTCGGCAAACACCTGGGTGGCGTTGCTATCGAGGCTGGCACTGGCTGTGCCTAGGCCGCCAGACAACTGGCGTGTGGTGTTGGTGGCATACCAAGACTGACCGATACCGCCACTCAAACGTAGCACCTCAGCTTGGGTGGTGCCGTACACCATCAGGTGATAGCCCTGTGTCGAGGCGGTGGCATTGGTGACCGAGGTTTCTAGGCCCGAGAAACCAAAGGCCAGACCGATGCGGCTGTGCTGCGCCGCCTCATGGTCAACGCCCATCATAAAGCCATTGCTGTTTGCTGTGACGCTGCCCGCGTTGGCGCTACTCGCGAGTCGATCCCAGTATCCAAACACTTGGGCCCAAGAGGTGGTGGTGTCGTTAATTTGCTTGGTTTGTTGAAGGCGTGCGAGTGCTGGATCATTCCAACTGTCTTGCATGCGCCACAACAGGGTTTGACGTGTGATGGCACTGTCGTTGAGCAACACGGCCTGATTGCTGGCGTAGATTTCACCAGAGAAAGACTGGAACATATTTGGAAATAGGGTGCTATCACTCGTTAGCACCACCGTGTCAAAGGGCTCAGCACCAGAAGACTGAGAGTCAATGGCGGCAGCCACAGCAGCTTGGTTGCCTGACTGTGCAAACGAGGCCATGGTCACGCTATTGCGATCGGCTACAAATTGCAGGGAGCGAGGGTCTGTGGTGAATACGCCAGTAGAGAGGGAGAGCAAGGGGTAATCGGTTTCCAACTCACCATAGGTGCCAGTAATAGAGCCCGTGGCTGTGAGTATCGTATAAAGTTGGCCTAAGTAGATGCCCTCTTGAGCTTGAAGGTCGATCGCCGCACCCGAGTCAATATAAACGTTACCTTGAACGTTGATCAAGTCGCTGTTCTGATTCGCATCGACTTCGACCTCGTACACAGAGGTGTGGGTTTGAATGAAGTCACCTGCGACGGTGATTGTGCCCACAGAGTTACCCGGTGCAATGGTGCCCGCTATGGTGGCAGGACCGACCACACCGTTGCCTTTAAGGGTCGCGTCTTGGCCGATGAGCAAAGGTGAAGAGGCAATTGAGCCTTGCACATTGAGCACACCACCGGTGATGACGGTGGCACCGAGGTAACTGTTTTGCCCAGTCATGGTCAGTATGCCTGCACCGGCTTTACTCAAGCCGCCTGAGCCTACAATATCATTGCCCCAAGTTGAATCGTAACCTTGCGTGTCAATTGACCAGCCCTCGGGAAAAAATGTCGTACCCAATTTAGCAGGCCCTAGTGAAGCACGGGCGAAGTTCAGCAACCCATTGCCGTAAATGGCGTCGACACCCGGCTCGCCTATATCAGTCGCTGCGTTGAGAATTAAGTCGATAATGTAACGTGCATTTAAGTAAGGAAATCCTCCGCGAAGCGCAGCCGCTACACCAGCCACCAGCGGTGCAGCCATGGACGTGCCTGATTTATTAGCGTATGTATTCATCGGAATGCTTGAATAAATTTCAACACCCGGGGCTGCCACACACCAATCTGCTGCTGCGCCACAACTATTACTAAAATTAGCAATATTGTTGTTTTGATCGGTCGCGACGGCAGCAATCATGCTGCCGCGCAGATCAGATAAGTCTGCATCACGCAACTCAGGGGTGTCTAGCGGTACGAATTCCCATGTGTTCGGATTATTTAAATCGCTTTCATCTGTTAGAACTTTGTATAACGTTCCTGCTTGGGTATTTGCAGGCGTAACCATGGGTAACATGCCGTAACCATTTGGTATTTTAGATGCAAAGGGTTGTTGCAGATACTCGTTGCCTGCGGCCCAAACCATGACAATATCTGCCTCAGAAAGTTTGTACGCTTTGGTTGAGATGTATTCTAAATAAGATCCCCTCATCGCTAAATAGGGTACTTTTATATAGTTTGGATTTAGAGATTTATCAATAACCAGTTCTGGCACTGGGGGTGGACCAATACTTCCATTCATAACGGAAACCCCAGCGGCAATTAATTCATCTTCAAAAGAGTTCGAAGTAGGGCGGTAGCCAGGAGAACTTGTTGCAATAACAGAGGCTAATAATGAGTTATAGGCCACACCCATCATGCCCACATTGTCTCGAGCTGCTCCTATAATGCCCAAAACGTGCGTGCCATGGATGGGGAAATCAGCATAGCCAGGCGTGGGAAATACAGGAAAGGGCGTTGGGCTATAGACCCGCCCCAAAAATTCTGGGTGCGTTAATTGAACAGCCGAGTCTGCAATACCAATCTTGACACCCGCCCCATTAAAGCCTCTTGAATAAGCATACGCTGCACCTATTTGTGCCAGCGCCCAGTTGGCATAATATTCTGGAGTTTCGTAATCAGAGGGGGTTGTTTGAGCGAACGAAGTGGCCCCAATCGTCATGCCCAGAATCAGGCTTTTAACTTTCAAAGTGTTTAGAGCG
>CALBMZ010000054.1 GCA_937896225.1 uncultured Alcaligenaceae bacterium
TTAAAACATTTGACGTGAAGAGTAGGGTGGTGCACACTAAACTAGAATTTAGTTGTGTGAGTTATGAACACGACTTAAAGAAGCCTTACTTCAATTCAAACCTAATTTTTTAACAATCATATAAATTTCATTGCTTAAGGAATCTTTCACATGCGTCGATTAATTCTTGCAACAGCCCTGTCTGTTGCCTTTGCCTTGCCTACAGCAGGTATTGCAAAAACATTTAAATGGGCTAGCCAAGGCGATATTTTGACCCTTGACCCACACTCACAAAACGAAGGTTTAAACATTCAAGCCAATTTGTATGTGTATGAACCGCTCGTGCGTTACGACGAAACTTTCAAATTTCAACCGGCACTCGCAACATCTTGGGAACAAATTAACCCCACCACCATGCGCTTTAATCTGCGCCCTGGCGTTAAGTTTCAAGACGGTTCACCCTTTACGGCTGAAGACGTGGTTTTTTCTTTTCAACGTGCCGCAGCGCCTACTTCACAATATAAGTCTTATGTTAACGGTGTTAAAGAAGTCAAAGTAGTTGATCCCTTAACCGTTGATGTCATTACCAATGGCCCTAACCCTGTTTTATTGCGTCAATTGCCTGTGTTAGGCATGATGAGCAAGCAGTGGGCAGAAAAAAATGATGTGATGTTGCCGCAAAACTTTACCGACAAACAAGAAACCTACGCCGCGCGTCATACGAACGGTACAGGTCCTTTTATGTTGAAGTCACGCGAAGTAGACGCTAAGACTGTATATGTTGAAAACCCAACCTGGTGGAACAAAGACAACAAAAAGGGTAACGTCACCGAAATTATTTATACTCCCATTAAGCAAAACGCGACCCGTACGGCCGCTTTGCTATCAGGCGAAATTGATTTCGTACTCGACCCTGCAGCACAAGATATAGGCCGATTAAGCAAAGAATCAAAAGTGCTTTCGGGTAACGAGTATCGCACCATCTTTTTAGGTATGGACCAAGCCAGCCCTGAATTAAAGTACAGCTCAATTAAAGGTAAAAACCCTCTAAAAGACTTGCGTGTTCGCGAAGCTTTGTATCAAGCTATTGACATCAATGCTATTAAAAAGGCCATCATGCGTGGCGAGTCTGTACCAACAGGCGCCATGATTTCACCACAAGTAAATGGTTACACCCCAGCAATGGGCGAACGCTTACCTTACGACCCAGCTAAAGCCCGTGCCTTGTTAAAAGAAGCGGGCTACGACAATAACCTCGACTTCACCCTTGATTGCCCAAACAATCGCTACATTAATGACGAAGCCATATGCCAAGCCATTGTGGCCATGTGGGCGAAAGTGGGTGTAACTGCTAAGCTTTCAACTATGCCTCGTGCAAACTACTTCCCAAAACTGGCTAAACGCGATACCAGCGTTTACATGTTGGGTTGGGGTGTGCCAACATTTGATGCCTTATATTCATTGCAGGCATTAATGCGCACAAAAGGCGAGGGTGCTGATGGTTCATTCAATTACGGTAATTATTCAAACCCAAAAGTTGATGCCTTAATTGATCAAATCAAAACTGAAACTGATCAAGCTAAACGTGATGTCATGATTGCGAAAGCCCTTGAATTACATGCACAAGATGTGGGTCATATTCCACTTCACGATCAAGTTATTCCATGGGCCATGAAGAAAAATATTGATGCGTTGCACCGCGCTGACAACCGCTTGGTTGTTGAGTGGGTGAATATTAATTAAAGATTAACTCATGGTAAATAAGCTATTGGATAATTTACGATTATTTAACTAGCGATTAACTTAAGTTTAATTAATTTTTTTCACAAGTTGTCGCGTTCTACTATTTTTAACCTTAAATGGAATAGCCCCATCTCCCCATAATTATCAAACTTGGGCGATGGGGCAAAATTAATGTTTGCATTCATTATTCGGCGCTTGCTTCAAGCGGTAGTGGTCATGTTAGTTGTGGCCATGATTGCGTTTTATTTATTTCAGTTTGTGGGTGACCCCGTATCAATCATGTTGGGGCAAGATGCCACAGATGCTGATCGCGTTCGATTAACCGCTGAGCTTGGTCTAGATCAACCTGTGGTATTGCAGTTTTATCACTTTGTCATCAATGCTGTGCAAGGTGACTTCGGTATTTCACTTCGTCAAGGCCAAAATGTTTCGACTTTATTACTCGAGCGTATGCCCGCTACCTTTGAGTTGTCAATTGCAGCTGCATTAATTGCTTTATTGGTCGGTTTGCCCTTAGGTGTATACACTGCTCTGCGTCGACAGAGTTCGTTGTCAAATGCTATTTTGGCATTTTCATTGCTAGGCGTGTCATTGCCCACCTTTCTAATTGGTATTTTATTGATACTGGTGTTTTCAGTTCAATTAGGCTGGTTACCCAGTTACGGTAGGGGTGATGTCGTCAAAATTGGTTGGTGGTCAACGGGGCTCTTAACGGTAGATGGCTGGAAGCATTTAATATTACCGGCGATTACTTTGTCATTATTTCAGCTCACCTTGGTGTTACGTTTGGTTCGTTCTGAAATGCTTGAAGTCTTACGCACAGACTACATAAAATTTGCGCGTGCAAGGGGCTTAACGAACCGAGCTATTCATTTTGGGCACGCGCTTAAAAATACTCTTGTGCCTGTTATCACCATAACGGGTTTGCAACTTGGCGGCATTATTGCTTTTGCAATTGTCACAGAAACAGTTTTTCAATGGCCGGGTATGGGCTTGTTGTTCATTCAAGCCGTACAGTTTGTTGATATACCAGTGATGGCAGCTTACCTTTGTATGATTGCCTTAATTTTTGTAGTGATCAACTTAATTGTTGACCTGCTTTATTTCGCAGTTGACCCTCGTTTACGTAGCAGTGTGGGTCGAGGGGGTCACTAATGATGGAAGCACTTAAGCATTTTTGGCAAAGCGATTTAGCTTGGTCTTGGCGGCACTCAACGGTTGCCGTCATTTCAACTTTTATTTTTGTCTTGATGATGGTGGCGGCTTTTGGTGCTCCCCTGATTGCCCCACATAACCCTTTTGACTTGGCGACGATTAATTTATTAGACGCGCTTAAACCACCCGCCTGGAATTCTGAAGGGCAGGCCATCTTTCCCTTGGGCACAGACAGTCAAGGTCGTGATTTACTTTCAGCCATGATGTATGGCACCCGCGTTTCATTGATGATTGGTATGGCCTCAGTTGCGTTGTCAATGTTGGTGGGTATTGTTTTGGGTTTGGTTGCAGGTTATGCGGGTGGCCGTATCGATGCATTTATCATGCGGGTTGCTGACGTTCAACTTTCGTTTCCTGCAATATTGATCGCCTTGCTAATTGATGGCGTGGCAAGGGCAGTGGTGCCTAGAGAATTGCACGAGCACATTGCCATACCTGTTCTCGTTGGTGCCATTGCGCTGGCAGGTTGGCCGCAGTATGCCCGAACCGTCCGGGGTTCGACTTTGGTGGAAAAAAATCGCGAGTATGTTCAAGCTGCTCGAGTTATTGGTATTAGTTCACCTGTCATTATGTTTCGTCATGTTTTGCCAAATGTTATGGGGCCGGTGCTCGTGTTGGCAACCGTTCATTTGGCAACAGCCATCATCACTGAAGCAACATTGTCGTTCCTCGGTGTTGGCGTGCCGCCTACCGAGCCTTCCTTGGGTACCTTGATACGTATTGGCAATGACTTTCTATTTTCTGGCGAATGGTGGATAACGATATTCCCCGGTTTGGCTTTGGTCTTGCTGGTGCTGTCAGTCAACTTATTGGGCGATTGGTTGCGTGACGCCTTGAACCCAAGGTTGAGTTAATCATGGCACCTATTCTTGAATTAGATAATTTAAGTGTTGAGTTTCCAACGCGGCATGGCACGCTTAAAGCCCTTGACAACGTTTCCTTTTCTATTTCACCAGGTGAAGTTGTAGGTGTTGTGGGAGAGTCGGGGGCAGGTAAATCACTGACGGGTGCTGCGATTATTGGGCTACTTGAGCCGCCTGGTCGGGTATCTGGCGGTCAAATTTTGCTCGAAGGGCGTCGTATTGATCAACTGAATAATGATCAAATGCGGCTGATTCGGGGTCGCCAAATTGGTGCGGTGTTTCAAGACCCCTTGACGTCTTTGAACCCCCTTTATACCGTTGGGCAACAAATCACTGAAACGATTTTGGCGCATTTGTCGCTAACACCCAATCAAGCCCTCATTCGCGCAATTGAGTTGCTTGAAGCAACAGGTATTCCGGCGGCTCGTGAACGTATTAATCATTACCCTCATCAATTCTCAGGGGGCATGCGCCAACGCGTTGTCATCGCGTTAGCCTTAGCGGCTGAACCAAAATTGATTGTCGCTGACGAGCCAACCACTGCACTCGATGTGTCGATACAAGCCCAAATTATTGAATTGCTGAAACGTTTATGCCGTGAGCAAGGCACCGCCGTTATGCTCATTACCCACGATATGGGTGTGATTGCCGAAACGGCAGATCGAGTGGTGGTGATGTATGCAGGCAGGGTGATCGAAGTTGGAGCCGTACAAGACGTCATTCATCACCCTCAACACCCCTATACAGTGGGTTTGATGGGTTCTATACCGTCAATGGTGGCGCACCAAAAGCGTTTGACGCAAATAGATGGCACCATGCCACGGCTCAACGCCATACCCTCAGGCTGTGCGTTTAACCCCCGGTGCGAACGAGCGATGTCAATCTGTCGAACTGAACGACCTGAACTGATGGCGGCAGGCGCCTCGCAAGCGGCCTGTTGGTTGCATCATGAATCACACAAGGCGTATGTATGACTCAAAGTATGAATCAAGGTACGACCGAAAGTGAGACTCAAGCGACACCGTTAATTACTGTGACTGATGCCGCACGTTGGTTTGACGTGTCCGCCCCTTGGCTTGAGCGCGTCATCAGTCGTAAACCGCGCACTATTCTGAAAGCAGTTGATGGGGTTTCCTTCACGATTAATCGAGGTGAAACGCTGGCCTTGGTGGGAGAGTCAGGTTGCGGTAAATCAACGATTGCACGTCTATTAGTTGGTTTGTATGATCTAACCCGTGGTGAAATTTTGATTGAAGGCCAATCAATACGTACCCTTCAAGGTGCCAAGGGTAAAGCGTTACGCAAGCGCTTACAAATGATTTTTCAAGACCCGTTCGCCAGTTTAAATCCACGTTGGCGCGTGGGCCGCATCATTGCTGAGCCTTTAGACGCACATACTCAAATGACGCGTGTGGAACAATTGGTACGTGTTGACGAACTGCTTCGTCAAGTTGGGCTCGACCCCGCAGACAAGTCACGTTACCCTCATCAGTTTTCGGGTGGGCAACGTCAACGTATTTCAATTGCGCGTGCCTTAGCCGTTAACCCAGACTTTTTGGTGTGTGACGAACCAACCTCGGCGCTTGATGTGTCGGTTCAGGCTCAAGTGCTCAATATTATGAAAGACTTGCAGCGCGAGTTAGGTCTCACATATCTATTTATTTCCCATAACTTGGCTGTGGTGCATCATGTGGCTGATCGGGTGGGTGTCATGTATTTAGGCCGTATTGTTGAAATTGCTGATCGTGACACCCTGTTTGCTGACCCTAAGCACCCTTACACTCGCATGCTGCTTTCAGCCATTCCTGATATCGAGGGTTCAGGTCGAGCCCGTACACCCGTGGCAGGTGAGGTGCCTAATCCACTCAACCCACCTTCGGGCTGTACGTTTCATCCACGCTGTCCGTTTGTACGTGAACAGTGTCGGCATGAAGCCCCAGAGCGCATTATTTTTAAGGGCGTTGAAGTGGCGTGTCATGGTGTGGCACAAGGTTGGCCTATGCTTGTTAACTAACGTTACAATGACGCCTTCCACGATACTTTAACTGTTTTTGTGTCATTTTCTTACAAACCTAAATCACTACTTTCCTCGCGAGCATTGTGGTTAACCGTAGTGGCGGTTATCGCTTTGCACGCTTTAGTGTTTGTGATGTATGCATGGCGTTCGGCGCAACTTAAGAGAGTGCCTATTACAGAAATTTCAGTTGAGTTAGGTGATGCTGTCGCGCCCGCCCCGAAACCCGCCCCGAAACCCGAGCCAAAACCAGAGCCAAAGCCAGAGCCAAAGCCAGAGCCCAAACCCGCCCCGAAACCCGAGCCAAAGCCAGAGCCGAAACCCGAGCCTAAACCCGAGCCAAAGCCCGAGCCTAAGCCCGAGCCTAAGCCCGAGCGTAAGCCTGCCCCGAGACCTGAGCCTAAGCCTGCACCTAAGCCTGCACCTAAGGCCTCTCCTAAGGTGGCACCTAAGCCTGATCCGAACGCCAAAGCTCAAAACTTGAACGAGTTTATGGGCGGGGGCCTAGCTGGGTTAAAGCAACCGACTTATACCGATTCAAACCTTAAAAACCCGCCACCGGTTTACCCGCCTGAAGCATTTCGTAAACGCATCGAAGGTACGGTCGTTATTTACGCCGAGGTTTTACCGAGCGGTGCAAGTGGTCAAGTACAGGTGGCGCAAAGCAGTGGCCACCGCATACTCGATGATGAGGCTGTAGCTACCATCAAAAAATGGCGATTTACCCCAGGTACTCAAAATGGTCGCACCACGACACAATGGGTACAAATTCCGATTACCTTTCGTATCGAACAACGCTAGGAGCACTCTTTTGAATTCTTATATTGTTGACATCACGTTACTAGCATTACTGGCGCTATCTATTATTACCTGGTCAATCGCTGTTATTAAATATTTCTCGATCAGAAAAGAACGAACAGCATCTGCTCGTTTTGAAGCGGCGTTTAAACAAAGCAGAACTTGGGAAGGGGTTGTCAACGCTACTCGAACCGCAAGTTTGCCTGAAAGTGACTTAGCTGAATTGGCTCGAACGGGTGTGGCCACTTGTTCTGAACTGAGTGGCTTTGATCACAATCGACATGCCTTAGATTCACTTCGTGAGTTGCTTGATCGGGCTTTATCGCAACGTGTGGCTCAAATCAGCCGAGCTCGTGAGCGTGGTCTTTCAGTTTTGGCCAGTATTGGTTCAACCGCCCCGTTTGTGGGCTTGTTTGGTACCGTTTGGGGCATCATGAATGCTTTGATTGGTATCAGCGCTGCTGGCCAAGCCAGCATTGACGTGGTAGCGGGCCCTATTGGTGAAGCATTAATCGCCACGGCTGTCGGTATTGTGACCGCTATACCAGCTGTCATGATCTATAACTATAATTTGCGTCAAATGCGAGTGCGCGTGACAGAGCTTGAAGCTTTTAATGAAGACTTTTTACGATTGGCGATGAAAAATGAATCGTTGTGGGGCAAGTCATGAAGTCTTCCAACGACAACGAAGCCATGATGTCAGAAATTAACGTCACACCACTCGTTGATGTGATGTTGGTTCTGTTGGTCGTGTTTATTGTTACCGCACCCTTATTGGTGCCACAAAGTTTGAAAATTACATTACCCGAAACTGAACGATTAACCAGTTCAAGCTCTGTATCGTTGGCGATTGAAAAGACGCGTTTAATTATTCAAGCTGATGGCAAGCTAGTCTTCGATGAAAAGCCCGTGAACGACAAAGAATTAGCCGTACTGCTTCGTGCCAAAGCGCTGGAACCGAGCTTTCAGTTATTTGTCGAGTCAGATGAAGCCGTGAAATACGGTCGTGTGGCGCAAGTGATGGCTATTGCTAAGAACGCAGGTATTCCACGAATTTCATTTTTGACGTTACCTCAAACAGACACCACCAAAAAGTAAATGACAGGTATCTAGGCTAAGCTAAGTTGTATTGCCTTTTATTACGCTAATGTCTGGTCTGAGGCTTGTTAATGAATGTGTTAGAAGATTCTTGCTTGCTGAACTCATCTTCAAGATCTGTCAAATGAGTTTCACTTTCATCTGATTGTGTTTCATCTTTTGCTTCATTTTCTAATTCGTCTTCAACGAATTCAGGTTCAACAATTGAAAACGGAAGCAAGGCCTCAAGTGTGGGTGATGCATCAATCACTTCACCGGTTGAGTCGAGTTTCACATAACGCTCGTCATCGTATTCTGTGATTTGAATTGACCATAAATAGCTGCAGTCATACGGTTGGTCTTGAACCTCAACCCCACCAGTACCTCCCAGCAATCGAGCATCTTTTCCGCCGAGTTGAACGCGTAAAAAATCTTCATCAGGGGTTTCGTCTGTAGCTAAAGCTTGGCCAAAAATGACCCATTCAGCCCCTTCGCTTTCGCCGACCTCAGCCAATACAGCAGCACCAAGATAAGCACTCAAAGAGTCAGCCGTTTTACCCAATAAAATCAAGTCTTGAGCAGAAAACATCAAAGGTGTTGGTTCGTTATCAGTTGGTAAGGGTGTCGAAGTCATATTGAAGTTTCATAAAAGTAGTCAATCAATTCTTATCGTGACGTTAACATAGCTTGATGGAAAGCCTACAATAACGTTTAATTTCTTATTTTAATCATCTTCGCATTAGGTACGATTACATATGGCTCAGTACGTTTACACAATGAATCGGGTTGGTAAAACCGTTCCTCCTAAAAAACAGATTTTGCGCGATATTTCCCTGTCCTTCTTCCCTGGGGCCAAAATTGGCGTTCTAGGTGTGAATGGTTCAGGTAAATCAACGTTACTTAAAATTATGGCTGGCCTAGATAAAGAAATCGATGGTGAAGCAATTCCCATGGCCGGTTTAAATATTGGTTACCTTCCACAAGAGCCTACTCTCAACCCCGAGCATACTGTGCGCGAATCAGTTGAAGAGGGTTTGGGTGCCGTCACAGTGGCCCGTAAGCGTCTAGATGAAGTCTATGCGGCCTATGCAGAGCCCGATGCCGATTTTGATGCTTTAGCTGCCGAGCAAGCCGATCTTGAGGCCGTTATTTCCGCTGCTGCGTCAAGTGGCTCAGACGATATCAATACCCAAATGGAAATTGCCGCTGATGCGCTGCGTCTGGCCCCGTGGGACGCCAAAATAGGCCCTTTATCAGGTGGTGAAAAGCGTCGCGTGGCCCTGTGCCGTCTGTTGCTGTCAAAGCCCGACATGCTTTTACTCGACGAACCGACCAACCACTTAGATGCTGAAAGTGTTGATTGGTTAGAAGTTTTCTTGCAAAAGTTTCCGGGCACAGTTGTCGCGGTTACCCATGATCGCTACTTTTTAGACAATGCCGCCGAATGGATTCTCGAACTCGACCGCGGTCATGGCATTCCATGGAAAGGTAACTACAGTTCTTGGCTTGAACAAAAAGACGCCCGTCTAAAGCAAGAAGAATCCTCAGAGTCGGCACGTCAAAGAACGATTTCTAAAGAGCTTGAATGGGTTCGTCAGAACCCTAAAGGTCGCCAAGCAAAAGCTAAGGCGCGTATGGCTCGATTCGAAGAGTTATCATCGCACGAATACCAAAAGCGTAATGAAACCTCTGAAATATTCATACCCGTGGCTGAGCGCTTGGGTAATGAGGCGATTGAGTTTAAAAATGTGAGCAAAGCCTTTGGCGATCGTTTATTGATTGATAACTTAAGTTTCAAGGTACCCCCTGGTGCTATTGTGGGCATTATTGGTCCAAATGGTGCTGGTAAATCAACTTTGTTCCGCATGGTATCTGGCCAAGAAAAGCCAGACTCTGGCGAAGTGGTTGTAGGGCAAACCGTCAAGCTGGCCTTTGTAGATCAGCTGCGTGATGAACTACCAGATGACAAAACAGTATTTGATGCCATTTCTGATGGTGCAGATTTGCTCACCATTGGTCGATTTGAAATGGCCACGCGGGCTTATTTGGGCCGCTTTAACTTTAAAGGCAGTGACCAAACCAAACGCGTGGGTCAGTTATCGGGTGGTGAGCGGGGTCGCTTGCATATGGCAAAAACCTTACTCAAAGGCGGCAACGTTTTAATGCTTGATGAGCCTTCAAACGACCTTGATGTTGAAACCTTGCGTGCGCTTGAGGGTGCATTATTAGAGTTTGCGGGCTCCATTATGGTCATCAGCCATGATCGTTGGTTTCTTGACCGCATTGCGACCCACATCTTGGCATTTGAAGGTGATTCGCAAGTGGTGTTTTTTGATGGAAACTATCAAGAATACGAGGCTGACAAACGCCGACGTTTAGGTGAAAATGGAGCCGCACCGAAACGTTTACGCTATAAAGCTTTGATGTAAAGTTTAGTCGCCAAAGTCTGTTAATTTTTTAACTAGAGAGGCTCACATGCGTTTAGATCCTAATAAATCTCTAGTTTTAATTATCGATATGCAAGAAAAGCTGATGCCCGCTATGCGAGGGGCATCAGAGCAAATTGCCACGGTCGATAGGCTGGTTCAGGCTGCCCGCATTATGGGCATACCTATTTGGGCAACCGAACACGTTGTTGAAAAAATTGGAGCCACTGTTTCACCGATTGGTGAACAGATTACCAATCGGCTTTATAAAACCTATTTTGACGCCACCCGAGAGACCACATTTGAGGGGTGGCTACCTAAAGATCGATCACAAGTGTTGGTCATGGGTTCAGAAACCCATGTATGCGTCATGCAAACCGTTTTAGGTCTGCTTGAGCAGAGGGTCAACGTTTGGGTTGTAGCAGACGGTTGTAGTTCACGTACCAAAACTGATTACAACGCGGGTTTAGCCTGTATGCAAACAGCAGGTGCGCATTTAATCACAGCAGAAATGCCCATGTTTGAATGGGTGCAAGACAGTCAAGACCCTCGTTTTAGATCTGTGATTTCAGTGATCAAATCCAGAGTCATTCATATATGATCATGATTTCACCTAATGTTTTGACATAAAAAAACGCACTCTAAAGTGCGTTTTTTTATAAAAATTGAATCAGAACAACGACCTAAAGATTAGGCCTTCTGCTGCATTTCAATTTTAACTTCGAGTACTTCTAGTTGGCCTTGTCTTTCTAGGTTGACTTTAATGTCTTCAGGGTTGATTTTGACGTATTTTGAAATAACTTCCATCAATTCTTTTTGGAGCTGTGGCAAATAGTCGGACGTGCCGTTATCGCCATTGAGGCGCTCGTGAGCTAGGATGATTCGTAGACGCTCTTTCGCAACATTAGCCGAATTTTTTTTCTCGCCTAATAAAAAAGATAAGAATGACATTATTTACCCCCAAGCCAGCGCTTTAGCAAACTTGGCTTTTGATACGATGTAAACCTAAGTGGTTTTTCTTCACCTAAATATCGTGCCACGACGTCTTGGTAAGCTTCTGAAACGTCGCTTTCTTTGATGTGAATGGCAGGTAGGCCTTGATTTGAAGCTTGCAATACAGACTCAGATTCGGGTATGACACCAATTAATTTGATGCGCAAGATGTCTTCGATATCTTGTAAAGACAGCATTTCGCCGTTTTCGACACGCTTTGGGTTGTAGCGAGTGAGTAGTAAAAACTCTTTAACTGGGGTTTCTCCCATGACTGCACGGCGCGATTTTGATGCCAAAATGCCTAAAATTCGATCAGAGTCACGCACTGAAGACACTTCAGGGTTGGTGACAACCAGTGCATCGTCAGCGAAGTAGGCGGCAAGCAATGCACCCGTTTCAATACCCGCAGGTGAGTCACAAATAATGTAATCAAACCCCATTTCTTTTAAGTCGTTGATTACTTTTTCAACGCCTTCTTGCGATAAAGCATCTTTATCGCGCGTTTGCGAGGCGGGTAAGATAAATAAGTTTTCTAAATTCTTATCTTTTATGAGAGCTTGGTTTAACGTGGCCTCGCCTTGAATGACATTTACAAAGTCATACACGACGCGCCGCTCGCAGCCCATAATCAAGTCAAGGTTACGCAAGCCTACGTCAAAGTCAATGACCGCTGTTTTGTAGCCGCGCATGGCTAAACCAGAAGAAAAGCTGGCGCTGCTGGTGGTTTTACCCACCCCGCCTTTGCCTGAAGTAACCACCACTATACGTGTCATGACGTAAACGCCTTTTTTTGAAAAACTAAATTCATTGTTAAGTAAATACTACTCACTAACATTATACGTATATCTGCTTGATGCAAAAGCTGTTGTAAGTGAACTGCAATTTTGCAAACCACAAAAGTGTTTTAACTGATATGACTATAAGCTAAAGCATAGCCCAAGTTCAAGTCAAAGTCAGAGCCAGAGCCAGAGCCAGAGCCAGAGCCAGAGCTAGGTACGAGCCTGTAAATTAAGCACTAAGCGGCTCAATACTCAAAACGTCGTCTTTAAGATAAATCATGCTGGGTTTGCGGTGTACGTTTGAGGGTAATACGCCCTCTATGACACGATAGACGCCGGCAATGGCTAACAACTCAGCGTCTAAGCTGGTGGTAAAAATACGTGCGTCGGTTTGACCGAGTGCACCGGCCATGGCTTTGCCGCGCAAGGGGCCATAAATGTGAATGTTGCCATCTGCAATGACTTCTGCTCCTTGACTGACAACCCCCATTACAATTAAATCGCACTGGCGTGCGTATATGCGCTGACCAGACCTAAGCGGCCCATGAACCACCATTGTTTGAGGTGAAGGCGTCGCTTTAACGGCCTCAGCTAAGGTCGCCTGTGTTTCAACCAATGGCGTATCTGTGAAGCTTGGTCTGGGGTTCGATGCGGCCTCAGTTAATTTACTGGCTGACATATCGATTGATACCAAGCCTGCATCGATTGCACTTTCTAGAGCGAGCCCTTGAGCTGAAACCCCTAATACGGGCAGGGCGTGTTGTTTAAACGCGGCGAGCAAAGCCGACCAATTTGGTGCTTCGTTTAGCCCCATTGCATCGATAACAACGGGTTCTTGTGCAAAAAAACCACCTGCTTCTTGCATCCGTTGTTCTAAACTCGAGATGAGTGCGTCGGAGTCGTGATCGTGAAGCACCACCCGAACTGCATAAAGCGTTGTACTTTTGAAGGTTAAGGCTTGATTAGATTGGGTCATAAGTTTGGTCGGTTATGGGGCGCTACTGGCCCAAGTGTCTTTGAGTGTGGTCACACGATTCAAAATAGGCTTTTCTGCAGTTGATTCAACACAGTCAACCACAAAGTAACCCAGACGCTCAAATTGTAAAAGACCCTGGTCAAGCGGGGTGCCAGGTTCGAGCCAGCCCTGTACCACTTCAATCGAATTTGGGTTTAAAGCCTCAACAAATTGAGCATCGGCTTGATCGGGAAAGGGGTCTGTAAACAAGCGATCATATAAATTAAACTGCGCGGGGACAGCGTGTTGTGCACTGACCCAGGTAATGTTGCCTTTTACTTTCACGGTGTTTGAACCCGCCGTACCGCTTCGCGTTTCGGGTAAGTATTCTGCATGCACTTCAATGACCTGACCTTGATCGTCTTTAACACAGCCTGTGCATTTCACGACAAAGGCGTATTTAAGGCGTACCAAACTGCCGGGCGATAACCTAAAGTATTTTGGCGGTGGCACCTCGGCAAAATCATCTTGCTCAATTAACAACTCTCGCGTGAAGGGAAAATTTCGCTGACCCGCTGTCGGGTCGTGCGGATTGGCAGGGGCGTGACACATCACCGATTCGTCGGTAGGTAAATTTGTGATGACGAGTTTTAAGGGTTGCAAAATGGCGACCGATCGATTGGCAACCGGGTCTTGTTCTTCGCGAAGGGCTTGATCAAGTAAGCTGTAATCAATGCGAGAGTTTGATTTAGACACACCCGTACGCTCACAAAACAAGCGCACAGCACCAGGCGTATAACCTCGGCGGCGCAGACCGGCGATAGTTGGCATACGGGGGTCGTCCCACCCCTTCACATGATTTTCAACAACCAGTTGTAGCAATTTACGTTTACTGGTGATGACGTAGCTTATATTCAAACGAGCAAACTCATATTGCTTGGGTAGCGGTTCAGAGAAAAAGCCAAGGTTTGTTAGTTTTTGCAGCGTCCACTCATAGAAAGGGCGCTGGTCTTCGAACTCTAAGGTGCAAATGCTGTGTGTGATGCCTTCTAAGGCGTCTTCAACGGGATGAGCCCATGTGTACAACGGGTAAATGCTCCACTTGTCACCAGTACGATGATGGGTGGCATGGCGAATTCTGTACATGACTGGGTCGCGCATGTTCATGTTTGGTGAGGCCATGTCAACTTTGGCTCGAAGGGCCATAGCCCCGTCTGGGTATAGACCCTCACGCATGGCGTGAAATTGTGCCAGAGACTCAGAGATGGGACGGTCACGCCACGGGCTGTTTTTCCCAGGCTCAGTTAACGTGCCACGCATTTCGCGCATTTGAGTAGGGGATTGTTCATCTACGTAGGCATCGCCAGACTGAATCATGGCGACCGCGCAAGTAAACATATTGTCAAAATAATCACTAGCAAAGTACATATATGTACCCTGCGTATCTTGCCAGTTAAACCCTAGCCAATTAACCGCATCAATGATGCCATCAACGTAAAGTTGGTCTTCTTTTTCAGGGTTGGTGTCATCGAATCGTAAGTGACATACGCCGCCAAATTCATGTGCGAGACCAAAGTTCAAGCAAATGCTCTTAGCATGACCAATGTGTAAAAAGCCGTTTGGTTCAGGCGGAAACCGCGTGCGGATACGAGCGCTATCTAAAGGCCCTGTTAATTGTGCTGCAGCGAAACCTGGACGGCCGGCCCAGTGTTTAGTCGCTAAACGTTGGCTAGATAAATCGGTCTCAATAATATGTTTGAGAAAATGTGTTGGAACAATGGGGTTTGCTGAAGCAGTCATGCGTGTTTATGAGCCAAAAATGAGCAAAAATATAGAAAAAAAGCAGATCAATATGCCATTTTGCCACGAGGCGTCTACACTTAACACGATATGGAAATTTCTTCTCTCTTTTTTGGTCGTATTCAGTTTGAGCTGACCGTTGCGCTTTTTTATGCTTTCATGGGCTTTTCGGTCGGTTTAGCCTTTTTATTGACTGAGGGCTTCTCGTTTAAGCGTGATCATCTTCAGCATTTTAACTCAGAAACTTTTAGGGTCTGGCTGCGTGTCTTTGCGCTCGCCCTTTTTAGTACATTTGCGTTGGGTTTTTTAACAATTATTGAAATGGGTTTGATCTGGCCCGTCATGATTGGACGAATGGGTAATGCTTTTGGGCCTTTAATGTTGTGCGCAGTAGTTGTTTTTGTGGTGCTCAAATCAACGGCTTTAGACGTCATGTTGTTTGGTAAACAGCGTGCTTCGGTCACTCAATATCGCTGGGCGATGTGGCTTGTACTGATGGGTTTGTGTTTAGTGGCATATTTTGTGATCGTTTTTGACAGTTGGTCACGTCAACCTGCAGGCACCATGCTAATTGACGGTCGAATCCAAATTTATGACTGGGTTGCTTTGTTTCTTCAGCCTAACGCCATGATTCAAAGTGTTGAGTTTTTACTACAGTCTATTTATGCCTCTGTATGTTTATTGTTGGGCTTTGCGGCGTGGCAATCAAAGGTTAGACCTTTACAAAGCGACCAAACTGTTCATTTAAACCGAGCTTTGATTTGGGGGTTGTTTACATTAGGCTTGCATGTCGTTTTAATCCTTTTTCTAAATCATAACGGTAATATGCCTGAAAAATTTGAAAGCCAGTTTATCGTTTTTCAAATATGGTTAGGTTTTTGTATTGCACTAGGTTTGTGGCTTGTCGCAGCGTGCCTTTCGCTTAAATTTTCAGGCCAATTGAAATTTCGGTTGATATTCATCATTGCTATACCCATTGGCATGGCTGTTCCTGTAGTGGCTTGGTTAACGAAAAATGAGTTTAGGGGCGATTTTGCAATGATGAATGTTGCTAAGTCGGCTCAATACATTACCACCACACCGACAGCTTGGTTAGCACTAGGTTTATCTTTATTATTCATGTTGTTCGCACTAATTATTTATGGCTTTGTCCGGTTGTCTTGTCAAGCGATGACGCAAGGTGTGGTGCCAGTCGTCAAGGTGGGTGTGAAATCATGATGTCATCTTATGCGGCTTCAATAGGTCTATTGCCAACAGACCCTGCTTTCTGGGTGCCGATGCTGTTGTTGTTTTTGACAGGCATAATGGTCTTGGGCACCATCGTTTTTGACGGCTTTGATATGGGTGTAGGCTTGTTGTTACCGTTTGCGCCAGTTCAATATCGGCAGGCCCTAATGACCAGTTTAAGCCCCTGGCGAAGCGTCAATGAAACTTGGGTGCTCCTCACTTTTGCTTTAGCCGTTGCAGCTTTTCCTTTCGCATTTAGCACCATATTGAATCATCTTTATTTGCCCATGCTGCTGTGTACAGTAGGTGTTGTGACGCGAAGCATTGCTTTTGAGTTTCGAGCCCGTTCAGCGCCTCCGATGCGCTCGTTTTGGTTGATTATGTATGGTGTTGGTGCCTTTTTGAGTGCGTTTGGCCTAGGTCTTATTTTGGCTGCATTTGCGACAGGTTACCAGCAGGATGCGACAAACCTAGTCTTTATTTTATTTGTTACGGTATGCGCGATGGCTGCTTGCGTACTCATGGGTTCATGTTTATTAATCATTCAATGGCAAGGTGAAGTTAGGCAATTGGCTGCGCGTTGGGGAATTCATGCGGTTCGTTGGGTCGCTGCTGGCATGACAGCCGTTTCTATCATGCTTGCCATGGCAAACCCCGCAATATTGTATAAATGGACGCACATTGATAATTTGATACCAGCCGGTATGCTCTGGACGCTCATGTTGGCTTGTTTCGTATGGGTTGAAATTTACTTTAAAGGTATACGTGCTCAGCGCATACAAGGCAGATTGTGGCTACCATTTGTATTGTGCGTGATTCTGTTGGGTTTAATGCTGCTAGGCATGGTTTATAGCCTATTTCCTTTTCTAGTTTTAGATGAGGTCACCCTTTGGGATGCCGTGCCATCTGCCTCATCTATGAGTGTTATTTTAGCCGCCATACTGATTGTCATGCCTGTTATTGTGTTGCGTCATTTGTCAAATTATCGGTTAATTTTTAGCCCATCAGGTGTACGTTTGTGAGTTTGAAAAACAGTTTGGTGGAACCCGTTAGCCCCGCGCATGCAATCTTACAAAATGTATTTGGCTTCAGTGACTTTAGACCTGCCCAACAAGCCGTTATTGATCATCTTGTGCAAGGGGGAGATGCGCTGGTATTAATGCCAACGGGGGGTGGCAAATCGCTTTGCTACCAAGTGCCTGCATTGGTTCGCGAAGGGGTTGGGGTCGTTATTTCACCCTTAATTGCATTAATGCAAGATCAGGTTGATGCACTAAAAGAATTGGGTGTTCGAGCCAGCTATTTAAACTCAACCCAGACTTGGCAAGATGCTAAAGAGGTTGAGTCGGCTTTGCGTCAGGGTCAACTAGATTTGCTCTATATCGCCCCTGAGCGTTTGATGACTGATCGATGTTTGCAACTTCTATCTGATATTGATATTTCTTTATTTGCCATTGACGAAGCGCATTGTGTGTCGCAGTGGGGACACGACTTTAGACCTGAATACTTAAGCCTATCGATCTTGCATCAACGCTGGCCGAATGTGCCGCGTATCGCTTTAACTGCTACAGCGACTGAGGAAACTCGGGTTGATATTGCGCATCGATTAACTTTAAATGACGCCAAACATTTCGTATTAAATTTTGATCGGCCCAATATCTTGTATCAAATTATTGAAAAACAAGATGCGAAACGTCAGCTGAAAGCTTTCATTGAAGAATATCATGCTGGCGATGCAGGTATTGTGTATGCCTGGTCTCGAAACCGGGTCGACGAAACGGCACAGTGGTTAAGTCAACAAGGGGTGCGGGCCTTGCCCTATCATGCAGGGCTAAGCACGGCCATTCGAGCTGAAAATCAGTCTATTTTCTTGCGCGAAGAGGGTGTTGTGATGGTCGCTACGATTGCGTTTGGTATGGGTATTGATAAGCCTGATGTTCGCTTCGTGGCACATATTGACATGCCCAAATCAATTGAAGGCTATTACCAAGAAACCGGTCGTGCGGGTCGTGATGGCTTGCCTGCTACTGCATGGTTGGCTTACGGATTGCAAGATGTGGTGCAGCAACGTCGCATGATCGACGAGTCTTTGGGCGATGCCTTTGTGCGGCGTCGTCAAGTAGCTGGTTTAGACGCGATGCTAGCCATGTGTGAAGCCGTGGTGTGCCGTCGTCAGCGTCTTTTACAGTATTTTGGTCAAAGCATGCCGGCTTGTGGCCATTGCGATAATTGTTTGCGGCCACCTCAAACATGGGATGCCACCGTACCTGCACAAAAACTTTTGTCAGCTATTTATCGACTTTGGAAAGAGCGATCACAACGTTTTGGTTCAGGTCATTTAATTGACATTTTGATGGGGAAAAAAACCCCACGTACGATCGAGCATGCTCATCATACGTTGTCAGTCTTTGGTGTTGGGGCTGACTTGCCAGCAACCGTGTGGCGCAGTGTGATGAGACAAATGCTGGCGTTGGGTTATTTAATGGTTGACCAAGAGGGCTATGGCACCTTTGCTATGGCAGAAAGCAGTTTGCCGGTATTGCGTGGTCAGCAACCTCTTATGCTTCGTAAAGATGTGGTGGCCCCTGTTAAGGCCAGCAAAACCAGTGGTGGTCGTCATAAACAGGCGCTGAACGTACCTGAATCAGCTCAACAGTTTTTTGACGTTTTACGGCAATGGCGGGCACAGGTCGCCAAAAGTCATGGGGTGCCCGCTTACGTCATTTTTCATGATGCCACGCTGTTAGACATCGCCATTGAGCGCCCACAGTCTTTAAAAGCACTCGGTCATATAAATGGCGTCGGTTCGCGCAAACTTGAAGCTTACGGAAAAGATATTTTGCAACATCTGCAAGCTTGAATGTTAACTAACTGTTGACTAACACTAGGTGTCGTTAGATAGAATCAAAATCAGTTTTAGCCATGTTTGGTTGTCAAAATAAGGTTGCAGTCGGGTTGGGGGTTTGATCAGGTGGTGTTAAACCTAAATGTCGCCATGTGGCTTGAGTGGCAACACGACCGCGGGGTGTGCGGTGCAGAAAACCACGTTGAATCAGGTAGGGCTCAATAACATCTTCGATGGTGTCACGCTCTTCACCTATTGCCGCTGCTAAGCTTTCAACCCCAACTGGGCCGCCGTCAAACTTATGCACAATCGCGTCAAGTAGTTTTCTGTCCATCAAGTCAAGACCCAAGGGGTCAACTTCAAGCATGGCCAAGGCGCTAGAAGCACTCGTTTGTTCAATTGTGCCATTACCTTTGACTTGCGCATAATCGCGTACCCGCCTGAGTAAGCGGTTGGCAATGCGGGGGGTGCCTCGTGCTCGGCAGGCTATTTCTTGTGCACCCTCGGGTGTGATGGGCACTTTTAATAAATTTGCACTGCGTGTCACAATGCTAGTCAACTCTTCTGGCGAATAAAAATCAAGCCGTGAAACAATGCCAAAACGATCACGCAAAGGGTTGGTTAGCATGCCAGCGCGGGTCGTTGCACCCACCAAAGTAAAAGGTTGCAGATCAATTTTGACGCTGCGTGCGCCAGGGCCTTCCCCAATTAAAATATCAATTTGAAAGTCTTCCAGTGCGGGGTATAGAATTTCTTCTACGACGGGTGAGAGTCGATGAATTTCATCAATAAATAAGACGTCGTTACGCTCAAGGTTCGTAAGCAGGGCAGCTAAGTCACCTGGTCGCTCTAGTACAGGGCCTGAAGTTTGACGTAGGTTGACCCCCATTTCAAAGGCCACAATATGTGCCAAAGTCGTTTTACCCAAACCGGGTGGGCCAAATAATAAGACGTGGTCAAGCGATTCAGAGCGGTGACGTGCTGCTTCAATAAAGACTTGTAGCTGTTCGCGCACGCGTTGTTGCCCAACATATTCTTGTAGGGCTTTTGGTCGCAAGGCTCTTTCAACCGACTCTTCGTTTGGTGAGTGGCTGACTGGGTTGACGATACGGTCAACTGGGGGTTGAGCCGAAAGGTTATCTGACTGAATGGCCATAAAATAATTAACTCTAAAAAGTTCTACTTAATCGTACACTATGGCACGATAAACCGTTTGCCTATTGTGTGCCCCGGTTTTTATTGCCCCAAACACTTGAACCCTCTGACCGTTATGACACTTGAATCATTAAAACCCACTTATGCAGATGTCTGCCTAGCCAGTCAACGTTTAGCAGGGGTTGCTCATCGCACACCAGTCCTGACGTCTCAAACTTTTAACGACATGGTTGGCGCTCAGGTGTTTTTTAAATGTGAGCAGTTTCAGCGTGGGGGCGCCTTTAAGTTTAGAGGCGCCTATAACGCTATAGCGGCGTTAACTGAGTTGCAACGGGCTGCGGGCGTACTAGCATATTCTTCGGGTAATCATGCGCAAGGGGTAGCTTTAGCGGCCCGTTTGTTGGGGGCAAAAGCCACCATCATTATGCCCAGCGATGCCCCCGAAAGTAAAGTTAAAGCGACCCGTGGTTATGGTGCTGAAGTGATTCACTATGATCGTGCAACAGAAGATCGCACAGTTATCGCGCTTGACATACAAAAACGTACCGGTATGGTGCTAGTGCCACCCTTTGACGACCATAATATTATTAGTGGTCAAGCCACGGCGGCTAAAGAGTTGTTTGAGGAAGTAGGAGAGCTTGACGCTTTAATGGTCTGCTTAGGGGGCGGTGGTTTGTTGGCTGGCAGTGCGTTGGCTGCATCCGGTTTAAGTTCAACTTGCAAAGTGTATGGTGTCGAACCCGAGGCCGGGAACGATGTTCAGCAATCATTTAAATCGGGGTCGATTGTACGTATCGACCCGCCTCAATCTATTGCTGATGGTGCGCTTACCCTCGCAGTGGGTGAAAAAACGTTCCCCATTATTCAAAGGTTGGTGACCGATATTTTGACTGTAACCGATGAGCAGCTGATTCAAACTATGAAATTTTTTGCGGAACGCATGAATACTGTGGTTGAACCCACTGGGTGCTTAGGCGCTGCTGCGGTGCAGCATGGCGCAATCAAAATAAAACCCAATCAACGTATTGGGGTGATCGTCAGTGGTGGTAATGTAGACTTGTTAACGTATAGTCGATACTTAAGCATGCCAATATAGGGCGTGACTGCATAGCAGGAGACAGCAATGCGAATTTTAGTTATAGGTGGCTCAGGGTTTTTGGGACAACAAATCATAGCTAAGTTAGCTATACGTGGCGATAAAATTACGGTGCCCACTCGTCGCCTTTTAAACGCGCGTGAGTTGTTGGTGTTTCCTACCGTTACGGTCCAAACAGGTGATATTCACGATGACCACAAGCTCAATAACTGGGTTCGCGATCATGATGTTGTGATTAATTTGGTTGGTGTGTTGCACAGTCGTCCTGGTCAGCCCTATGGCCCAGATTTTGAACGTGCACACGTCACGTTACCCGCTAGCGTTGCCAAAGCTTGTGTTGAACAAGGTGTTAAGCAGTTTATTCACATTAGTGCATTGGGCGCTGATGCAAACGGCCCCAGCGGTTATCAACGTTCTAAAGCGGCGGGTGAAGCCGCTATTTTGGCTACATGTAAAGGTCATGATGCGCTTTGTGTCACCATTTTTAGGCCTTCAGTGGTGTTTGGCCCTGGCGACAAATTTATGAATATGTTTGCCCAGCTGGCTAAGTTTTTTCCGGTGTTGCCCATGGCTGGTAGCAAGACTCGTATGCAACCTATTTACGTGGGCGATGTGGCACAGGCTGTTATAAATGCGTTGGGCAACGATCACGTGTGTGGTCAAACGTTTGACTTAGCAGGCCCACACATTTACACCTTGGGTGAGCTCGTGTCGCTCGCATCAAAGTGGAGCGGTCATGAACGAAGCGTTATTGACCTGCCTCTTAGTATTGGTCGTTTGCAGGCTTCTTTTTTCGAGATGTTGCCGGGTGATCCGCTGATGTCACGAGATAATCTTGATTCGTTAAAGGTCGACAATGTGAGTGACCAACCGATTAGCCCTTTGTTGGGTATCATGCCTACCGCACTTGAGGCGATTGCACCCATGTATTTAAGAAAGAGGTAGATGATTAGTAGTGGGCCATTCAATCGAGTTGTTAATATGTCATCAAGGTTGTTGTGACATTTTTCAATGCATGGTCTTACATACCCTTCTAATTGTTAATCTCAACATCATTATCTTGATAACTGCTTAAGTGCTAAGCGAATACCTTCAGAAACGGTTGCATCAGCAGGCACCGTTTTAACAGCCGCTGCTGACTCTTTATCTGAGTATCCTAAGCCAACCAGCGCTTGCAAAATATCGGCATGATGACCCGTTGAGGTGTGTGCTACGCCAGCGATGTCAGCACCGAGTTTTCCACGTAATTCAAGCAGTAGACGTTCAGCAGTTTTTTTGCCAATGCCAGGCGCTTTCATTATGCGTGCACTTTCTTGTTGGGTAATGGCTTGCGCTAAATCGTTGACAGACATGCTTGATAAAACAGCCAAGGCCGTGCGGGCGCCAATACCTGAGACTTTGACTAACTCTCTAAAAGCACGACGTTCATCTGCTGTGGCGAAGCCAAACAATAAGTGAGCATCTTCGCGAATGACCAGTTGTGTCAGTAATGTGACCTCTCGACCCACTTCTGGTAGGTCATAAAACGTTGTCATAGACACTTCAATTTCATACCCCACACCCTGCACGTCTAGGCCAATACGTGGAGGTGACTTTTCAAATAACTTACCTGTTAAACGACTGATCACAATTCATTACCCTAAAGAGGAAACATGTCTAATACGACCTTGTCGCAAACCTGTGCGACCGCGACTTAATGTTTGTTGTGTGAGCCCTTGTGCGCCGAGGGCTTGCGTTAAGGGTGCAATATGAGCATGACAAATGGCACAAGCCAAAGCGTCGGCCGCATCAGAACCTGGCAAACCATTTAAGTTTAATAATCGTTGAACCATAGACTGAACTTGCTCTTTAGCCGCTTTACCATGACCCACTACTGACTTTTTAATTTGTAGGGCTGAGTACTCATGAACGTCTAGGCCACTATCGGCTAAAGCGCAAAGTGCTGCGCCACGTGCTTGACCTAGTAATAGAGTTGACTGCGGGTTGTTGTTCATGAAAACAATTTCAATGGTCGCTAACGTAGGTTGAGTCTCTTGAACGATTTGACGTAAATTATCAAGAATAACGTGCAGACGTTTAACCAATGGTTGATCTGAGGGCACCAAGATTGACCCACTTGTGACGTAACTTAGGCGTGCACCCTGAACATCGATTACACCAAAGCCTGTGCGACGAAGACCGGGGTCAATACCCAAGATTCGCATGCTTTGCTTAATGCCTGAAGTGGCGCATGCCTGTTAGCACCATTACAATATCACGCTCGTTAGCCGCAGCAATCACTTCATCGTCACGCATGCTGCCACCAGGCTGTATGACACATTGTGCACCGGCATCAATGACGACATCAAGCCCATCTCGAAACGGAAAAAACGCATCAGACGCGACACAACTTCCCTCTAAAGAAAGCTGTGCGTTTTGTGCTTTGATTAAAGCAATGCGTGCTGAGTCAATGCGACTCATTTGACCTGCACCTACGCCCAATGTCATGCCTTGACCCACAAAAACGATGGCGTTTGATTTGACGTATTTGGCAACTCGCCAAGCGAACTTTAGATCATTCATTTGTTCAACAGTGGGTTGACGCTGTGTCACAACCTTTAAACTGTTTTCTGCAAAGTCATGTGCGTCGGGCGTTTGAATCAACCAACCGCCGCCTACCCGTTTAACATCGATATCGTTTTGACCAGAGCCCATTTCAACCGTCAAAATACGTACATTTTTCTTAGTTTTAAACACAGCCAACGCTTCAATATCAAATGCGGGGGCTAATAAGACTTCTACAAACTGACTGCTAATAGCTTCAGCCGTGGCCACATCAACACGGTGGTTAAAAGCAATGATGCCGCCGAATGCTGAGGTGGGGTCAGTGCTAAACGCCTTTTGGTAGGCATCATTGACAGAGTGTGCAACGGCGACTCCGCAGGGATTAGCGTGTTTGACGATCACGCAGGCTGGTTCATGAAACTGTCGCACACAATCCCATGCGGCATCGGCGTCAGCAATGTTGTTATAAGAAAGTTCTTTGCCCTGTAACTGTTGATAATGACCTAATGTGCCAATGGGTTGGGCTGGGTCACGATAAAAAGCGGCAAGCTGCTGGGCGTTTTCACCATAACGTAAAACTTCTTGACGGTGCAGTTGCAAGGTTAAGGTGCGTGGCCACGTTTCACGGTCGGGCACTTGGTCTTGGGCGGGTTCAGCTTGAGCTAAGCTACTCAAATAGGCGGCAATGGCGCCATCGTAAGCTGAAGTGTGAGCATAGACCTTGCTCGCAAGCGATAAACGAAAGCCATAAGATGTCTGCCCATGTAAGTGATCAAACTCACGCAGAACGGTGTCGTAATCAGCGGGGTCAATCACTACGGTGACGCCACCCGCTTCTGAGCCATGGTTTTTGGCTGCTGCACGCAACATAGCAGGGCCGCCAATATCGATATTTTCTATCGCGTTTTCGAACGAGCAATCAAGCTTAGCAACCGTTTCACGAAAAGGGTATAAATTAACGACCAATAAATCAATGGTTTCAATGCCGTGTTGCGTCAACGTTTCTAAATGGTCTATGCTGTCGCGTCGGGCAAGCAACCCACCATGAATTTTGGGGTGCAACGTTTTTACCCGACCATCTAAAATTTCGGGTGAACCTGTGTGCTCAGCCACCTCAGTCACCGTTAAACCCATTTCGCGCAACAATTTCGCGGTGCCGCCAGTTGATAGCAACTTAATGCCACGTTGCGCTAAAGCTTGGGCAAATTCTAGTAAGCCAGTTTTGTCTGAAACTGAAAGCAATGCCGTTTTAATAGTCATAAGTTTGTAGAAGTGAGTCGTTTAAAAATGAGATGAATGAGATTGAGCGTTGGTGACAGGTTGGTGACTAAATAGATTGGGTTTAAATTGACCCTTCAAATGTTAAGTCATAAACGTAGAGAATGAGCATTGATTAAGGGTCAATTAATTGATGTTCAAGTAATTTTTTTCGCAACGTGTTGCGGGTCATGCCTAATGCGACTGCGGCTCGAGACTGGTTGCCTTGAGCGTGCTCCATGGCGACTTCAAGCATGGGCTTTTCAACACGTTGAATCAACATTGGCCATATGTTGTGCGGTTGCATGCCGCCTAAGTCTGATAAGTAACGTTCTAAATTTTGTCGTACGCATTCGTCTAGCGGTGTAATGTTATTCATATTATTCTCTCAAGCCGCAAGGTCTTCAATTTTTGTCATGCGCGCATCAAGCGCAGTCATAATGGCTTGAAATTGTTTTGCGCTTGATTCTATAGCGTTCAGCTCTTGTCTTAATGACTCAGTGTCAGGTAGTGCTGATAAATACCAACCTATGTGTTTGCGGGCAGTTCGCACGCCCGTTTGTTCACCATAGAAAGCGTAATGCTCTTCTAGGTGTTCTAGCAAGTCATTTTTGAACTCCAATAGGTCGGGTGAGGGTAAATGCTGACCTGTAGTTAAAAAATGGTTGATTTCTCGAAATATCCATGGCCGGCCAAGTGCGGCACGCCCAATCATGAGGGCGTCAGCACCCGTATAGGCTAATACTTCACGCGCTTTTTCAGGAGAATCGATGTCGCCATTGGCAATAACGGGTATGTTGATGGATGCTTTCACCTCACGAATTGTGTCGTATTCGGCGTGACCTGTATATAGATCTGCACGGGTGCGACCGTGTAACGTTAGGGCCGCAATGCCCGCCTGTTCAGCCATTTGGGCAATGCGCAATGCATTTTTGCTGGCATGGTCCCACCCGGTTCGGGTTTTGAGGGTGACTGGTACGTTGTAAGGTGCACAGGCATTGACGACAGATTCGAGAATGCGTTGTACCAAGTCTTCATGCTTGAGTAAAGCCGAGCCTGCCGCCACTTGGCAAACTTTTTTAACTGGGCAACCCATATTGATGTCAATGATGCACGCACCTTTTTCAATGTTGAAAACTGCTGCTTGTGCCATCATGACGGGGTCGCCACCTGCTAGCTGAACTGTAATGGGGTCAATTTCGCCATCATGGTTTATGCGTCTGGCAGTTTTAACGCTTGCCCACAGTTGCGGGTTGCTCGCCGCCATTTCAGATATGGCATGACCCGCGCCCAATCGTTTACAGAGTTTCCGAAACGGTCGATCAGTCACTCCCGCCATGGGAGCGACAAAAACACGATTTGGAAAAAACCACGAGCCAATTTGCATAGGCGTATTGTAGAGTACGCGGCCCACGCTTTAAGGTGGGCGAATGATTCATGTGTTGACTAGTCGTATTACTGCCGTAACCCTTGCATTAAATGCCGTGCCAGTGGGGCGCGTAAAAAGGGTAGAGTATCAAGGGTTAGAAGCGTTAAGC
Source organism: uncultured Alcaligenaceae bacterium (assembly GCA_937896225.1). Taxonomy (GTDB): domain Bacteria; phylum Pseudomonadota; class Gammaproteobacteria; order Burkholderiales; family Burkholderiaceae_B; genus Algicoccus. The sequence continues at coordinate 26,305 of CALBMZ010000054.1, forward strand.
CTGCAGCGTGCTCGATGGGTGACCAGCCCGTGGTAAATATGCCTGACATAAAAGAGGTGAGCTTGCTGGTGATTTGACGGTCATTTTTGCGCAGATTGTCGTAGATGTTTAACGATTTTTCTGGGGAGCGGGTGGGGTTGGCAGCCCAGTCGCGTAAGCAATGCGTCAAAGTCGCTGCATCACGCAACCCTAGGTTTAGGCCTTGGCCCGCCACTGGGTGTAGAGTTTGAGCCGCGTTACCAATTGCTACGATTCGCCCCTTAACCGGCTGCGGGTTAAGACTTTGATAAAGCTGAAAACGGTTTAATGGTTGGGTTAAGGTTAAGTAACCTAATCGATCGCCAAACGCTTGGGTGAGGGCGCTTGAGGCTTCAGCGAGCGACATCGCCATGATGGTTTCAGCTTGTTCAGGCTTACAGCACCACACCACCGATTGCGTGGCCACACTGTCTGGGTGCGGCAAAATAGCCAATGGCCCATCTTGTGTAAACCGCTCAAATGCCCAGCCTGGGCGCGGGACTGATGCGACCGCACAGCCTAATAAAGCCACTTGTTTAGCATTCGGCTCAGGGGTGTTGCCTGCACCCTGTTGGTTATGCATGCCATCTGCCTGCACCCCTAAACGGGAACGATAGGTTTGCTCGCCCTGAGTCATAACAATGGGGAAGTCATCTTGAGCAAGGTCAGACTTTTGATTGGATTGAGAACCGTCAGCCATAACGGCTGTATCACCCATTAGAACAGTGAGCCCAGCTCGTTTAGCCGCTCCAAGCAGCAAGCTGTGCAACTCTGCGTAGCGAACAATATGACCTAGGGCTTCAACCTTAAAGTCTTTTGGGTCAATGACCGTTCGACCTAAACGGCCACGTTGTGAAACATGAACCTTTTGTATAGCTTGAAATTTTTTGGGCCAGGTGCCCAAGTCGTTTAATACTATACGGCTACCTTCGTTGATGGCGATCACACGAGGGTCAAGTGTGGCTTGATAACCATAACGGCCAACATCATCATGGTGAAATAAGGCAATACGAGTGGGGTCGGGCGCAAGCTTGGCCAGCATCAATGCCAGTGCTGTGCCGGTCGGGCCACCACCCACTATTGCAATATCGAATTCATCATTTTTCATTTATGTTGATTTTACAACCTCTGGCTTCTGCAGATTACAATAACCGCTATGACAAAATTCTCTGCACCAAGCCAACCTGAAAACGCTCACGGGTATTCAGCAACCGATCTAAAACAATCTGACCCCATTTCTTCGCAGGCTGAGCCTTTTGGCGTGCGAAGTAAGGTGGTGGCAGGGTTGTTGTCTTTTTACGGTGGCTGGTTTGGCGCACATTGGTATTACTTAGGTCGACCCAACGCAAAATGGCTTACTTTCGCGGTTGTCGCCTGCTTTTTATTGGCGAGCCAAGCCCCTGTATGGTGGGATACGCCTGCTTTTTTTGTGGTGTTCATACCGGCCATTGCCGGGTTCATAGAGTCATTGGTGCTGTGTTTAATGTCAGATGAGCGCTTTGATGCTCGCTACAACCCTGGTTACGTGCGGGTTAAATACACCGGTTGGGGGCCAGTTTTGGTTGCCATTGCCGGCCTATTGTTGGGTACCGTGCTCACACTCTTCGCAATTGCTCACGTGGTGTTACACATCTGGCATCGCTTGGGCTGGCTTGATGGCTTGAACTTTTAAGAGCCCTAACCCGACTCAGCCATCAACGCTTCAATGGCAGACCGCTCTACTGGCACATCGCGGGTGAGTAGTTCGCACCCATTTGGCGTCACTAAAGCATCGTCTTCAATACGAATGCCAATATGCCAAAACTGTTCAGGAATATCTTCATGAGGTCTGACATATATGCCGGGTTCAATTGTGAGCACCATGCCGGGTTCGAGTTGCCGCCAAGCGGGGGCTGCACTAACCTCACCATCAACGGCTGAAGCCGAGTCAATAGGCAATTCTCTATACCGACCTACATCGTGCACGTCTAAACCCAGCCAATGGCCGGTTCGATGCATATAAAACTGTTTATAGGTCTCTTGCTCAATTTGGCTGTCTAGTGAGCCTTTGAGCAAACCTTCATCAATTAAGCCTTGGGTAATGACGCGCACGGCAGCATCGTGCCCCGCATTAAAGTGATGCGCGGGTGAGGTGAACTCAATGGCCGCTTGTTGCGCCGCTAAAACAATGTCGTATAAAGTTGCTTGCGGGCCACTGAAACGACCATTTGCAGGAAAGGTGCGGGTGATATCTGAGGCATAACCATTTAACTCACACCCCGCGTCAATTAACACCAAGTCACCGTCTTGCATCAAAGAAGGGCCGGCCCTGTGGTGCAAAATACATGCGTTTTGGCCTGTTGCGACTATGGTTTCGTAAGCCGGGCTTTGCGCACCATGCTGTCTAAATATTTTCAGAATTTCTGCTTCAAGAGCGAACTCGGCTAAACCAGCCCGTGCTACCCGCATAGCCTGGCGATGGGCTTGGGCGGCGATATACGCCGATTGATGCATCATGTCACACTCAGCTGCATCTTTAATGACCCGCATATCGCTTAGTACAGGTGTCAAGTCGTTAATTTGTGTGGGGACGCGCTTTAGCCCACGGGTTGATGCTTTGGCGTGTGACAACCAGGCTTGCAACTGCACCATTAAGTCAGGCGTGGCAGAGTGAGTTAAGGGCGCCCAGACGTGCTGATGACCGATCAGTGCTTGGGGCAACCATGTGCTCAAATCATGGCAGTCAAAGGCTTGGTCAAACCCAAACGTTGTGGTAGCTTCCTCGGGCCCCCAAAGCAGACCTTCCCAAATTTCCATCTTAGGGTCTTTGGGTTGACAAAACAGAGTGCTGCGCGTGCCTTGAGGCCTGGCCTCAAGTATTAACCACGCATCGGGCTCGTTAAAACCTGTTAAATAGTAAAAGCTGCTATTAAACCGAAACGGGTAGGGACTGTCAGCATTACGCATTTTAAGCCGACCTGTGGAAATTATGGCTATTCCACCCCCTTGAGCTGCTAGGGTGGCCAGTAAACGTTGGCGTCTGGCTTTAAAAACCGACAAATCAAATGAGGGGAGTATAGGTGTCATGATTCACATACTACAATCATTATCAGAAAATTGAGTTCAATGTTCGGCGCCTCAGTAAGGTTTAATAAATGGAAGTCTTGTCTTGGCTTGTACCGTGGGAATTTTCACCGACCCTTTTGATTGGTTTTGCGGTGTCGATTGTTCTCTTCGTGCGAGGCACACGCGTTAAGCGTGTTAGCGCCGTTCGCCAAGCCTTATTCTGGTCCGGTATCGTTTTGCTATACCTCTCGTTGCATACTCTGCTTGATTATTATGCTGAGCGAATGTTCTTTATGCACCGCATTCAGCATTTGGTTTTGCATCATTTGGGGCCGTTAGTTTTAATGGCGGCTTACCCGGGCTCAGTCATGCGAGCAGGGCTACCTTTGCGGTGGCGTGCTCGATTGCGCAAGTTTAATGCGACTTTGGCTGGTAGATCGATCATTGCGGTCATGACAAACCCCATTTTTGTACCAGCCTTGTTTGTATTTTTAGTCATTATCTGGCTCATCCCTTCAATTCAGTTTTATTCAATGCTTGATTGGCGTTTGTACCGTTTGATGAATTGGTCAGTGGTGATCAGCGGGTTTATGTATTGGAATTTAATTCTTGATCGCCGCACCTCACCCCCCGCTGCCATGTCGCCGGGGGGGCGTGTCATATCACCGATTGTGACCATGGCGCCGCAAATGGTGGCGGGTGCCATCATTGCCTTTACCGATCGCGATTTATACCCCTTGTTCGATTTGTGTGGCCGTGCTATACCCATGGCGGCCACAACAGATCAGAGCATTGGTGGGTTAACCATGTGGATACCTGCTGCGCTGACAGAAGTCATCGGTTTGTTAGTTGCGTTGGGGAACGTGATGAGGCTCTCAGCCAAAGGTCGCTGGGGGGTCAAACCGCAGCCAGCGCAATCGTCCCAACAGCCCACTGTTTTGCAACCTGACCTTCAACCCATCTTGCAGAGCATGCCGGAAACGTCTCAATCATCTTCACGACCTAAGCCTAAACTTTGAGTCTCAGATTAAGGTTTTAAATTGTGATACTTGCGCCCAATGGCTAT
>CALBMZ010000055.1 GCA_937896225.1 uncultured Alcaligenaceae bacterium
TTTTTTCCACCGGAAATTATCAGGTTCTAGAAAAAGATTCTCAATTCAAACCGTAAAATAATAAAACTTACAAACCTTCCCGTTTAACATTAACTTGTGCAGACTGCAGTTAATCGACACCACGCGTTTGCTACGGTCGAAAAAAACGCTTGCAATGACATATATTTCGTTTAATCGCACCAACACTTTGTCAGCTTTCGGCTCGTAGAACAGGGGTAACGATCAGAGCTGCGGGCAATGGCCCGAAAGGTGCAACCTCTTTCAAGGCTCAACTGAATCAATGTTCGCTCTTCACAGTTAAGATGCTTGTATTTAATTTGACTAATAGTTGTAAGTGACAGATCATATGAAAAAAGCATTCAGCTGCGGCTTTTCAGGCTAAATATGTTCCAAAGCAATGCCCGCTTGACTAGAATACGAAGAATTCTGCAACTGTTAACAACACTAGACTAAGAATCGAATAATGTCATCCATTAAAGCAGGCCAATGGTCCATCTTTTCCCCTGCTGTGATTCGTGATGCCATCAGTGGACGCCTCGGATTTCAAGAACAGTTTGGAACGACCTATGTTTCAGGTGCGACTCAGGCACTTGTGCTCAAACAAAACGCAATAGACAGCTCAGCCACTGAAGGTGATGCCGTTTTATACGCCGGCACAACCAATGGCGGTTTGTATTCGCTTAATTATGACTACAGCACTGATAGTTGGGCCACGCAATGGACTTGGCTCAGTCAGCCCTCCGGTTCTGCAGATGGCTTTCAAGGCAATCAAGGCATAGGTGCTCTCGCTCTCTCACCTGACGGCACCATGATTGCAGTCGGAATGGGCAACTCATCAAACTTCGGCCCCTACACGCCTAATGGCGTAGGGCTGCAATTTGGAAGCATTCAGCTAGACGGCTCAATTGAGTGGCTTAAACCACCCTCACCTGATCTTTTGGCAGGATATCCCCAGTTATGGAATGCCCGCGATTTTGTGTGGCGAGACGACGGGCTGTATATTGCCATTTCAGGAGTGAAGGGTGACGTCAGCAAAATCTACCAGCTCGATGTTGACGAGACTGGGCAGTTCCTCACGCCACCCAAACAGGTAAGTAGTCTTTTTCTACCCATGGCACTCGATGGCAACTTAACTGGCGACAGCGCGGTTTTCTATGGTTTCTTGTACGAAGGCATTTTTTCCATAGACAGCGCTGGTGCATCAAGCAAAATTGATGCGGGAAGCACCGATTGGAACACGCTTTATGCAACTCGTTTTGATAACAGTGAAGCGATCGGTAGGCTAGTCAGTGAGATCAATCCCCTTGATCCTGACGGTCGGGTCTTATTGATTGGTTGGTATCAATATGAAAATAATATTACTACAGGTAGCATTTCACACGTCGATCGCCTGACCTTAGACGCTGACAACACGGTCACCGCCGTCGAATCCATCGATTTCTCTGGCCTAGCTGGCAGCTCGCAGGCGTCTCCAGCCTCATTATACGGTAACTACGCGCTTGGCTTTGACCCACGCGATGATTCATTGAACACCATATACGTCGGTGGCAATCAATACCTTTCAAGTCACCCCGACGGCGCAACCCCTTATGCCTATACCGGCGGCTTGATTAGAGGTGATTTTACAGCAGGGGCAATTCATGCTGTCTTCGGGCCTTACGCAGATGCTGAGGGCCAGTTGGTTGACGACAGTGTCTTCATTGGTGCGCCACATGCAGACAGTCGCACTTTAATCCACCTTCGAACACTGACTGGTGAACGTGTCATTCAGAGCGACGACGGTGGTGTTTGGCAACTGCTTGCCTCTGAAACTGAGCCCAGCGGCCTGAGTTGGCAATCGTTGAATCGCCCCGGGCTACACAGCCTCGAGACCATGAGCAGTGGATGGGATGCACGTAGCAACTCGCTCGTGCAGGCGTTTCAAGACAATGCTGTTTCAATTGCGCAACTTGAAGACACTTACTTAAGTAATGTGTGGGGAGGAGATGGAAATTTAGCGATCGTGGATGGCGCCCTGCCCAACGATGAGAATGCCCAGGTATGGTCATATGTGAATGCTCAACAATACATGTCGAGCGGTTTCGTGGCGGGTATGGCACTAGAACCCTCTGGGGCCATCAGTCAAGTCGAAATGTTAAGGCTCATCACGAACCTAAACGGCTCGTCTGTGCAACCCATTGAATTGTTTGAGAATTACGCCTTACTGTACGCGGGAATGTCATCTGACTCAGGCAGCTTTTCGTTTCCCAGCATGGTTAACCCCTACCGCCCAGGAGATGTAGTGTTGGCCGGTAACTCAGGGCTATACGAAACATTCATACCTAATTGGTCTCACTATGCGCAAGCCCAGAATAGCGGCACATTGCAGATGCTACCGCTGATTCCTTTTGACACGGCCAACCGATCAGTCACAAGCATCAGTCTGGGAACCACCGCAACAAAGGCAGGCACGATCGCACCAGAGAAGCCTTTCTTTTGGGACGCTATGGTTGCCACGACTTGGGATTCCGTCACACAGCAATCAACCATTTGGTATCGCGATGCCCTCACGCTCGATAGCGCACCAGCTTCTTTAGCTGAAGTCGACAAAGATTTTATTGAATCAATTGGTTTGGCTGCCACGCTCACCTCTGAGCAACTCATCTCAGACACCGCTATCCAAACCGATAGCGCAGGTCAAATAGAAACAATCTACTGGCTTGAAGCTAGCCGTTCGCTTCGTTACCTTCAAATCCCTGGAACGAACTCGCCATTTTCCCCCAGTGCAGACCAAGGGGCTCTTGTGATCGCACGTGGTGGTGAGCTGACACGCCTGCCGTATGCGGAAACACCCGGCCTAGACCAATTGGTACGCCAAGGTGATTTTTGGGGGCCAACTGCCATCGAGTTCTTGCCTGCACGCGAACGGTTTGCCGCTCAACTGGTGGTGGGTGGCGAGCATGGCTTGTTTGCGTCAGAGTTAGATGATTTGGGTATGCCAACCGGGTTCACACCCATGAGCATCGATGGCTTGACCGAGCAGACGCAATACGGCAGCGCCATCATGGAATTGACCTACAGCAGCGATGATGATGTATTAATTGCCTCTGTGCTAGGCAGTGGGTCGTTCTTGTATAGCCGCAGCGGTGAGCTTGGCGAAGCACCTATCGGCATTGAACAACTGCATGTCAGCCAAACCAGTGTGCCGCAAAACGCTGCTGAAACTTTAGACAAGCGAGGCAACCCAGTACAAGGTGGGTTTTTCATTGAGCTACCCGATTCTGCTTTCGATCAGGCGGGTACCGCGCGAATTGGTTTCATTATTGAAGATGCTGACCTGTGGCGCACCCATCTAGACGGTGTGTCGCTCTACACCAGCATCGAATCACCCTTCAACCTTCTTGATAATGACCTCCAAGAAATTCGTGAGCAGTTCACCTTCTACGATTTTGCCAGCATGCGGGTAGGACAATTTAAGACAAAATCTAATGCTCAGGAGCTACCGACGATATCTCTACCTTATCGGGTTGAGTTATTGGACGCTGACAATGCGGTGATCGATACCGTCAGTGCCTCGATTGACTTGGTGCCCAACGGCAGCTCACCTACATTCTCTGTATTCACAGGATTAATGCCCGAAGATCGTGCCATTTTTCAAGCGCGGTTTAGTTTTGGCGATGGCGTTACCTTTCAAAAGCTACCTTTCGCAATCAAAGCAGCTCTGCCTGGAGGCCTGCCTGAGGGCACCCATGTTTTTGCTTATCAGGTTGACGACTTAAACGGTGCCATCATCATCGATGACCAAACATACTTACCCTCGAGTGAGAACTATCTTGAGGCCGTTCTGTCTCGAGCACTGGACTCAAGCGCCCCACTCACCGCTCAATATGCAGGCGACGATAAGGGATTGTTATTGCAGGACTTGTCTAATATGTTCTTAGGAGGCTCCATATCGGATTTTCTCAGTACCGAAGGCCAGTACTTTGGAACAACCTTGACGGTCAATATGCCTGAGCTTTATGGAGCCGGCATTCTGAACGCAAATCCGCTGGTTGGCATTGCGATTCAATACCCTGATGGGGAACTGAAAGTCACAACGAGCGATGCCGCGAGCTTCGATGGCAACGTGATTAACCTCACGCCCACACAAGCCAACCAAGGTGTCGTACTCGACGTCGGCTATGGGGGCATATTTGCTACCCAGCAAAGCAGTGGCGAAATCGTTGTCGCCAAACTTGGGGGCATGCAATCAGCCACTGGGTTTTTTAGAGTGGATGACCTATTTGGCAAAATCGATGGGATCACACCTGGTGCTGATGGTTATGCCGAGGTCGCACTGTCAAGGTCCATGAATGAAAACTTGGACATCACCCTGACTCAAGCTTACGGCACAACAGCTAGCTATGAACTCGATGGCTTCATCGCGGGATGCTACTACGCCTCATACATTACCCTCAATACAGCCACCGCTCAGGATGCCCTACAAAACCTACTCGACTCGTCAAGCACCAGTTCAGATTATGTTCTATTTAGCATGGATGAGGCCAACCCTGACTTGTTTGGCCAATCAACCGCAGCTGCCATTCCTTTCGCCTCTGACATCATCGCCTTCGAAGACATGCCCTATAGGGGAGACATGGATTTTAATGATGTTGTTATTTACTATGGCGACTTTATCTAACCACAGACTTGCTCGTGCAAAAGGGTTGAGTTCAAAAACGAAATGCAACACTTACCTTGAGGTACTGCGTGAATCGCCGCATTTTTTCAAATGCTCAGTGCTATACCC
>CALBMZ010000056.1 GCA_937896225.1 uncultured Alcaligenaceae bacterium
CAAAAAAAGTTGTGGCTAAGAAAGTAGTCAAAGCTGCCGTAAAAAAAGTTGCAGCAAAAAAAGTTGTGGCTAAGAAAGTAGTCAAAGCTGCCGTAAAAAAAGTTGCAGCAAAAAAAGTTGTGGCTAAGAAAGTGGTCAAAGCTGCCGTAAAAAAAGTCGCAGCTAAAAAAGTTGCGGCTAAGAAAGTAGTCAAAGCTGCCGTGAAAAAAGTCGCAGCTAAAAAAGTAGTTGCTAAGAAAGTTGTGGCTAAAAAACCTGTCGCTAAAAAAGCAGCCACTAAAGCAGCTGTAAAAAAAACAGTAAAAAAAGCGGTTAAGAAGCCCGCCGTCCGCAAAGCGGCACCCAGCGCGCCTGCAACGGCCGCTGCACCCGCTGCAAAAAAGGAAATCAACCCTGCAGCATCATGGCCATTCCCAACGGGTGGCCGCCCTTAATTGATGCAGGTTGAAATGTAGTACCAAATCGCCTGGCTTGCCAGGCGATTTACTTATTTATCTCACGGCAAACGTTTTGCCATGCGACAATACTTGTTACTGAAATAAACACGGGGCTGTACCAGAATGGGCAACATCATTCTCTTTTTATTAGAAACCAGCTTCACCATACTGGGGGCAGCATTCTTGGCTCGCTGTTGGTTGCATAGCGTGCGCTTTCACCCATTTAACCCATTCTCTCAGCTTATTTTTAGAGTAACTGATTGGTTAGTCAAGCCATTACGATCAATTTTACCCACCCCCAAAACTTTTGACTTAGCTAGCTTGTTGGGTGCGTATGTCATCGCTTTTGTTTATTCACTCACAATCTGGATGGTGAGTATGCGTGCAGTGATACCACTAGACATCATTGCACCCGCGCTGGGTACCGCAGGTATGACCCTGTGCCGTTGGGCCCTTAATCTTATTATTTGGCTCACGTTAATTCAAGCCGTTTTGTCTTGGGTAAATCCCATGGCCCCGGTTATGCCAGTGCTTCGCACGTTAACCGCCCCTATGCTTGAACCCATTCGACGCATCATGCCAAATCTAGGTGGTGTTGATTTATCACCTTTGGTTTTACTCATCATGGCACAAGTGGCCATGATGGTTGTTAATCAAATAAGCTTTACTATGTTTGGTATGTAAATCTTTAAAGCTGCCAAAACGAGGGGCAGCCTTAAACCATAGCAGCACGCTATATCTAATCGTTTTAGTTTGGCACCACACGAGTCGGACCTGCCCCGCTAATGACTTGTACGCGCTGCCCCGCTGACAAGGCGACATCAGCGGCTTGCGCAATCACCCGTGTTTCACCATTGTCTAAACGAACTGTAATTTCAATACCATTGGTTTTGGTGGCGGTCTCTTCTACTTTTTCACCGGCTAACGCACCGAGCAGAGCGCCGCCAACGATGGCTAATGTTCGACCGGTACCGTCACCGATAGCACTACCTGCCACACCACCAAGTGCCCCGCCGGCTATTAAGCCCACACCCGAGCTTCTTTCTTGTTGAATCACAATAGGCCGAACAGACTTAACCGTACCTTCACGCACGACTTGTTCGGTTTGAGCCTGACCATAGGTATAGACGCTTGCCGAAGCATTAGGGTTTGCACAACCACTCATCACAAATGATGTGCCCGCCAACAGAAACAACAGGCAAGTGGTTGTGGCTTTTTCTTTAAAGCGACTGACTTTAGATGTCGACACCATAAGAGCAGGTTCTTGAGCTACCCCAGACAAGACAGTGGAGTGGGTAGATTTAACGTTATACATAACAATTCACCTTGAAATTTAAGCAACCCAAATTTACAAATGTAAGCCGTACGCGGCATGGAAGCTTTCGTCGATTACAAGCCTATTAGGCGTATGGTTTTGCGGGCCGCGTGAAGCAATTTTGATTGAACCCATTAAATTGCCTAACTTGCATGCGTTTTCCCAAGACCACCCTGACGTCAAACCATACAAGAGGCCGGCACGATGCGCATCACCGCAACCGGTTGGGTCAATGACTTCAGTTGGCGTTACCGGAGCAATATGCATTTCATGACCTTCATGATAAAGCGTTGCACCCTCAGCGCCACGAGTAATGACCACAGCCTCTAGGTTTTGAGCAATTTGCGTCATGGTTTGACCTGTTCTCTGCTCAACCACGCTGGCTTCGTAATCATTCATGGTGAGCGCACGTGATTGACTAAACAAATCAATCATTTCTGAACCATCAAATAAAGGCATCGCCTGACCCAAGTCGAACACGAATGGAATGTTCTGGGCATGTAGGCGTTTTGCATGCGCCATCATACCTTCTTTTGAATCGGGTGCTACGATCGCCCATTTTGCATCAGTACCCGTGACATCATTTTGATCTGACACAGCCATTGCACCGGGGTGAAAAGCACTAATTTGATTATCACTACGATCGGTTGTAATGAAGCACTGAGCCGTTAATTGGCCCTCAATCATTTTTACCATGCGAGTATCAATACCCAGGGCATCGAAGCGTGACAAATAATCACTTGCGTCTTCACCCACGGTCGCCACAGGAACGGGTTGCCCACCTAGCAAATTTAAATTGTAGGCAATATTTCCTGCACAACCGCCAAATTCGCGGCGCATACTTGGCACTAAAAATGACACGCTTAATGAATGTATGCGGTCGGGCAAAATATGATCTTTAAACAAACCATCAAATACAGCAATGGTGTCAAAAGCAAAAGAACCGCAGATTAAAACAGGAGGTTTCATAAGCAATCAGTCTCGATTAAGGAGTATTAAAGGAATACGAAAAATGGAATGTGTGTAGGCGTACTTGACGGTTTAATTGGTGCTGACCGGTGTTAAGAGTTTATATGAGCTAATGATATTAGGGAACGCTAACGGGCCGTAAGATACTAAGGGAAAAATTTATCAATCTCAAAACCACTAATGGCTAAACCCTTTACTTGCAGGTCGACCACAAAATTAGTTTCTTGCTGAGCCATAAAAGCCGTTTCAATTAGATTGCGTGGCACGTAATCGATTGGTGGCACAATTTTACGAACCACAACTGTGCCTGAAGCGTCAGTTAATAATACTAGTAAATGAGGCCAAGCCTGAGGTTTATCAAATCGATTTTGTAAGGTAAACCTTAGTTTAAATGCATTCATATCTTTGCCGTCTTGAACGCTCGCAATTTGCTGTAATGAAGACGCCCGAATGCTAATGCGTTCAGCATGTTTAGGATAGTGCACCTCACAACTCACCCATTGACATGCATGTGCTAACAAGGGTTTTAATGCAGGGACACTTACCGACAAATCATTACGGTAAATGTAAGCCGCTTGGAGCGTCAACACAATAAGCGCTAACACGACACCCAAATGCCAAAAGAAATGTGTGACACCCGTTGGTTTAAGGCCAGTCACCATAAAGCTAGGTGTTTCGCGACCGAAATCTGACGGTGTATCACCTCGCATTCGTGACTCACCCATAACTGAAGTCTTGGGTTCACGGGTCAATTCGTGATCTGAACCCAGACCAAAAGGTGGGTCGATGACCGTGTTGCGCGAATCAGGCCCATTGTTGCCCGATTGAACATGTAACTGAGACTGTCGACTTCTAAATACTTGTGGCGGATCTGCTTTAAAAGATGGCTCTGCTTCATACGGTGGGTCTGTTTCATATGGCGGCTCTGCTTCAAATTGCAGGTCTTCTTCAAATGGGTGGTCTGATTCAAATTGCAGGTCTGCTTCAAATGGCAAATCTGGCTTAAAGGGTGGTAAGGTTGAAGCATCAGAGGGCGGCATAGCAGTCGACTGGTTGACCACTTTTTTAGTCAAGGTAGGTAAGGTCGCATCTAAATTGTCGTAGCCATCAAATACGTTTTTGCACTGCCCACATCTAACCAGACCTTCATAGACGCGCAGTTGATCTGCGCTAACTGAAAAAGCCGAAGCACACTTAGGGCAGCGGGTAACCAGACTCATATTTCAATCATATATAGTATTAATCAGCACGTTGACCAGCCAAACAGACCCAACCCTCGCGTTCTGCCCAAACCACCATGGTTAACCAAGGCGCATAAGCGGCTGCTACCTCTTGAGCCTGTCGTGCCAATACACCCGACAAAACCAAGTATCCACCCACTTTCACTCGATTTGACAGCATCGGCGCCAAAACCTTTAAAGGGTTCGACAAAATATTGGCGACAACCACATCGTATTGTCCCGCAATTAACTGATCAGGCAACAGGGCATGCACATCGGTGTGATTGGCGTGTGCGTTGTGAACGGTTGATAAAACAGCTTGCTCATCGATATCGACCGCATCAACGTGTGCAGCCCCAAACATTTTGGCTGCTATTGCCAAAATACCAGAACCGCAGCCGTAGTCGAGCACTCGAACTCCTGAGCTCATGTTTTGGGCTAACCAAGACAAACAAACGTGTGTTGTGGGGTGACTGCCCGTACCAAAGGCCAGACCAGGGTCTAACTCAATCACAATTGAGCCTTCAGGTCGGTTTATAGGAGCCTCACCGGCATGCCAACTTGGCAAGATAAGAACACGATCGCCAATTTGAATAGGACCAAACTGAGACTGTGTCAAGCGCACCCAGTCTTGGTCAGGTACATCACGCAAAAACCAGTCTGACGTAATTTGAATATTTAATTCAGCTTCAACATGTACCAAGATTTGTTGCGGGTCATCGCCGTCAGCCAACAAGCCGACCACTCGGTTGTGTTGCCACCCGCCAGGTGCATCTTCACCACCTGGCTCACCAAATATGGGTCGCTCATCATCTGTATCTAAATCGGCGTCTTCTACCGAGATTGATAAAGCACCCGCCTCAATTAAGGCATCTGAAAGAGCGTCTACCCAGTCACCGGGGCAAGACAAAACAAGTTCACGCACAGTTGCTCCGCAAGCAAGTTGGGCCAAAAAGACCTAGGGCCTTTCGGCTAATTTCTGTTCAAGATAATGAATACTGGTACCGCCCTCAGAGAATCGAGAGTCAACCAGCAATTCACGATGTAAGGCAATGTTGGTTTGAATACCTTCAACCACCATTTCAGATAGCGCAATACGCATGCGCGCCAAAGCTTGCTCGCGTGTGTCGCCATAGGTGATGAGCTTAGCAATCATTGAGTCGTAATTCGGCGGCACAAAATAACCGTTAAACGCATGTGAATCGATGCGCACACCTGGCCCACCCGGCGTATGCCAATTGGTAATGCGGCCAGGGCTTGGCATAAAAGTAAAAGGGTCTTCAGCGTTAATGCGGCACTCAATGGCATGGCCTTTAAATGTGATGTCACGCTGTCTGAGGGTAAACTTTTCACCGGCCGCAATACGAATCTGCAACTGCACCAAATCAAGGCCCGTGATGCATTCAGTCACTGTGTGTTCAACCTGAATACGGGTATTCATCTCGATGAAGTAGAACTCGCCGTTTTCAAAAAGAAACTCAAACGTACCGGCACCGCGGTAACTGATTTTGCGGCACGCTTCAGCGCAACGCTCACCTATTCTCTCAATCGCTTTACGAGGTATGCCCGGTGCAGGGGCTTCTTCAATCACCTTTTGGTGACGACGCTGCATAGAACAATCGCGCTCGCCTAACCAAACAGCATGCCGATCACCATCGGCCATCACTTGAATTTCAATATGGCGTGGGTTTTCTAAAAATTTTTCAAGATAAACTTCGGGGTTATTAAAGGCAGCACCGGCTTCAGCTTTTGTCATGGTGACAGCGTTCAACAAAGCAGCCTCTGTATGCACCACCCTCATACCTCGACCGCCGCCACCACCCGCCGCCTTGATGATGACGGGGTAACCCACCTCACGTGCAATTTTAATGACTTCTTGAGAATCATCAGGCAAAGCACCAGATGAACCCGGTACCACAGGTACGCCCGCTTCGATCATGGCTCGCTTGGCGCTCACTTTGTCGCCCATTAAACGAATAGACTCAGGCCGAGGACCAACAAAAACAAAACCGCTTTTCTCTACCCGTTCAGCAAAATCGGCGTTTTCAGCTAAAAAACCGTAACCTGGGTGAATGGCTTCAGAGTCTGTTACCTCAGCTGCTGAAATAATGGCAGGCATGCTCAAGTAACTGTCTTTTGAGGGAGCCGGACCGATACAAACCGATTCGTCTGCTAAGCGTACATATTTGGCATCGCGATCGGCTTCGGAATGCACCACCACCGTTTTGACACCCAACTCACGACAAGCACGTTGAATGCGCAAAGCGATTTCGCCACGATTGGCGATAAGCAATTTTTTAAACATAATTTAACCAATCAAAAATAGAGGCTGGCCATATTCAACGGGCTCACCGTTTTCAACCAAGATCGCTTTGATGACACCAGACTTATCAGCTTCGATTTCATTGAGTAATTTCATGGCTTCAATGATGCATATAGGCTCACCTTCTTTGACAGCTTGACCAACTTCAACAAAAGGAGACGCACCAGGACTTGAAGCACGATAAAACGTACCCACCATAGGCGACTTCACAGCATGCCCTTCAGGCGCTGCTGGGGCAACCGGCACCTCAGGCGCTGGCGCTAAAGGCTGCGCGTAGGCTTGCTGCATCACTGGTGCAGGTGCGGTAGTTTGAGAAAACTTGACAATACGAACTTTGTCTTCACCTTCAGTAATTTCGAGTTCAGCAATGCCAGACTCGGCGACCAAATCAATTAGGGTTTTAAGTTTTCGTAAGTCCATTTGAATTAATCCAGTAAAAGCGTAAAGCGTTAAAGGGGGTAGATGTCATTAAAAGTAATATTAGCTTTGTGACTGATGTGCAGCAAAATTAAGTGCGGCAAGATAACCTGCCACGCCTAAGCCTGCAACCACGCCTACTGCAATATCTGACAAATAAGAATGGTGTCTAAATGATTCACGCTTGTATACGTTAGAGAGGTGAACTTCTACAAAAGGTATGTTGATGGCAGCCAAGGCGTCGCGAATGGCGACACTAGTGTGGGTGTAAGCACCCGCATTTATTACAATGTAAGTAGTGCCATCTTGTGCAGCCTGCTGAATGCGAGTGACTAGCTCACCCTCAGAATTACTTTGAAAGGTTTGCAGAGCACAACCAAAGCCAGCGGCTTGTGTAGCCAACTCGGTATTGATGTCATCAAGTGACAAGTGACCATAAATTGCAGGCTCTCGTGAACCAAGCAAGTTAAGGTTGGGGCCATGCAAAACCAGTATCTGATGAGCCATATTGAATAATTTAGTTGCTAACTTCGTTCAATTGTACAGTTACCGCGTCGATCACGCTACAAGCCGTTGAAGTTGTTGCGTTAAGGTATCAGCATGAACTTGGCCCAAAATTTGCTCGTTTACACGCCCACCTGATGTGACAAGGACTGTGTAAGGCAACCCACCGACTGGGTTGCCCATGGCACGAACTAAATCAATACCCCGATGACCCGCCACTAAAATCGGATAACTGACAGGAATATTAGTTAAAAATTTATTCACGTTAGCCGCTGTATCAATGGCTATACCCACAAATTGCACATGATTAAAAGATTTTGATAACGCTTCGAGCTCAGGCATTTCGGCCACACAAGGCGGGCACCATGTTGCCCAGAAGTTTATTAATAACGCGTCACCCCGAAACGACTCAAGCGCGGTATCTCGACCCTTCGAATCTGGCAAGTGCGAAGCATAAAAAGCTTCTAAATCGGGTGGCGACGAGGCGGCATTGGGTTGACTCACCGCGCGATTGGCTTGCGGCGCACGTAAAGATGACTCGCGCCATGCCACAAACCCTGCGACACCCATAGCCACCAAGCCACCACCACCTAATAATAATGTTCTGCGTTTCATAACCGAATCATAGCGCGATGCGGGCCCTTTGGAGGGTAAATGACCGTACGTTCTACAATGTCGTTAGGAGAAAAACTCATGCATTTGCACATATTAGGTATTTGCGGCACATTCATGGGGGGGTTAGCGCTGATTGCGCGGGCAGCGGGGCATCGCGTGACAGGATGCGATGCTGGCGTTTACCCTCCGATGAGCGCGCAACTTACAGAACAAGGTATTGAATTAATAGAAGGTTTTGGTGCTGAACAACTCAGTTTAAAGCCTGATTTATTCATTATTGGCAATGTGGTTAGTCGAGGCAACCCGCTCATGGAAGCCATACTGAACGCAGACGCCCCCTATACATCTGGCCCGCAATGGCTTGGGCAGCACATTTTGGCAGGGCAGCATGTGCTGGCCGTCGCGGGCACCCATGGCAAAACCACTACGAGCTCCATGCTGACGTGGGTACTCAAGCAAAATGGCTTAAACCCTAACTTCTTAATTGGAGGGGTCGCCCACGACCTCAAAGTTTCAGCACAGTTTGATCCGACGCAACGCTACTTTGTAATTGAAGCCGATGAATACGACACGGCTTTTTTTGATAAACGCTCAAAGTTTGTGCATTATCGGCCCCGTACGGCCATCTTAAACAACTTAGAGTTTGATCACGCCGACATATTTCCTGATTTGGCTGCGATTGAAACCCAATTTCATCATCTTGTACGAACGGTGCCAGCGCATGGCGCGTTGGTTATGCCCGACCATTCACCCGCACTGGAGCGCGTGATTGCCAAAGGATGCTGGACACTCGTTGAACGTACTGGACAAATCAATGGCTGGCACACCCATGCCCCAGCAGGGCCTCATCAAGCACCTGTCATTTATTTTGGAAAACAACACATTGGCGACCTAACTTGGGGCCTTTCAGGTCAACACAACATTGAGAACGCTTTAGTAACCTTAGCGGCGGCACAGCATGTTGGCATTTCGCCTCAGGCCGCCTTAACGGCACTGAATACGTTTCAAGGCGTGAAACGACGCATGGAGTGCCGGGGTCTAGTAAACGGTGTCACCGTATATGATGATTTTGCGCACCACCCTACCGCCATCGCCACCACGGTCGCCGGTTTACGCCAACAAGTCGGCTCAGCTCGCATCATCGCGGTGCTTGAACCCCGCTCAAACACAATGAAGTTGGGCACCATGGCAGCCAAATTGCCCAACGCCTTAAAGCAAGCAGATTTAATCTTTTGCTTTGGCGAAAGTTCAGGCAAGAATGCCTTAGGCTGGCAAGCGTCTGAAGTATTGGCGCCCCTTGGTGAACGTGCCAGTGTCTGGAATGACATGCCCAGCTTGGTGTCAGCCTTAGCCAAACAGGTGCAGCCCGGCGATCATGTTTTAATCATGAGCAATGGCTCATTTGGTGGCATTCACGACAAACTTCTTAACGCTTTGGTAGGCCCATCATGATGCTCCTTTACTTACACGGTTTTCGTTCATCGCCTGAATCTTCAAAGGCGCAAATGCTGGCTCAGCGCATGCAAGATCGTGCCCAACTTGACCGATGGTCTTGCCCCAGTTTACCGGCCAGTCCAGCCAAAGCCTTAGCGCTTTGCAAAGAACTGGCGCAAGACCTTATGACACGCCATCACGCCGAAGCTTCCGAGTTAACCGTCATTGGCTCATCATTGGGGGGATTTTATGCTGTGAGCTTGGCTGAACAACTGGGTTGCCGTGCTGTGGCCTTAAACCCTGCGGTCTTTGCCCCGCGCGACCTTGCCAGTCAAGTGGGCGAGCACGAGCAATACCACAGCAACGAACCTTTTATTTTTTTACCTGAACACGTGGACGAACTGCGAGGCATGGCCGTCACGCAAATCACTCAGCCAGAACGCTATCTTTTAATTGCCGCAACCGGCGACGAAGTACTAGACTGGCAAGAAATGCACACTTTCTTCAAAGGTGCGCAGCAAATCATCGTTGACGGCGACAACCATGGCTTGTCGAGCTTTACAGACCATATTGATACCGTCTTACAATTTGCCGGCTTTGTCCCCAACCACCCGACCACCAAGAGCTAAATCCTATGTACGTGTTGTTTGAAGAAGACGGAAGTTTTAAAGCGGCTGAGATCAAAAGCGAGGCTGACACCACCTTACAAATTGAGTTTGCCTCGGGCAAACGTAGCAAAATCAAACGCAACCAATGTATTTTTCAATTTGCGTCGCCTACGCCTGACAATTTATTAACCCAAGCCCCCGTTCTCGCGGCTAATATTGACCCCACCTTTTTGTGGGAAGTGACCCCACAGGCTGAGTTCAACCTTGATGCCATTGGAACAGACTACTTTGGGCGCTCACCCACCTCTATTGAAAAGGCAAGTCTACTGTGGTGCTTACATCAAGCACCCATATACTTTCATCGTCGCGGCAAAGGCCTTTACCAGCCAGCACCACCCCATATTTTAGAGGCAGCCTTAGCGGGCCAAGAAAAAAAGCGCTTGCAAGCTCTTGAGCAAGAGACTTGGGTTCAATCAATCGTTGAGGGCAACCTACCCGAACCCATTGCCGAGTTAGCGCTCACATTAATCACCCGGCCTGATAAAAACACACAAATTTTTAAAGCACTTGATCGAGCTAGTCAACACCTACATCAAAGCCCTGAACAAATTTTGCTTGAACGGGGTGCTTGGCCACACGCGCTGGCATTGCATAAAGCCAAATTCTTATCTTTAAACTTTCCCAAAGGTTTGGCTTTTAACCCAACAGAGTTTGATACCGCCTTTGATCACCTTCCCTTGGCGCAAGGGGTTCGCCCTTTTTCGGTCGACGACATCAGCACCACCGAAATTGACGATGCCATTTCTGTGCAACCCTTGGCAGGCGGTTGGCTAAAGGTTGGCGTGCATATTGCTGTACCTGCATTAGCGGTTAAGCGTAACAGCGTACTAGATGACATGGCACGCGCACGCATGTCAACGGTATATATGCCTGGCGAAAAAATACCCATGCTGCCCGACGAGGTGATCAACACATTTTCTCTTAACGCCGGTCGCATCGTACCTGCGCTTTCCATTTATGTGGAGGCACATAAAGAAACCGGCGAAACACGAACATTTCAAACGACTCTAGAACGCATCGAAGTCGTTGAAAACCTGCGACATAACCAACTTGACGAGCAAGTCACTGAGGAAGCCTTAAACGATATCTCGCAAGAATTGCCCCACAATGACTGGTTGCGACCGCTCTGGCAGCTGTCATTAGCACTAAATAAAAAACGTGAAATCATTCGGGGCAAACCCGAGTCAAACAGTCGTATTGATTACAATTTTTCACTTGACGGTACGGCTGACGACCCCGACACACCCGTCAATATCGTCCCCCGCCGTCGCGATGCGCCCCTTGACCGATTGGTCGCTGAATACATGATTTTGGCCAACAGCTTGTGGGGTGGTCAACTCAACACCCACAACCTACCTGGCATCTATCGTTCTCAACAAGCTGGGCGCGTGCGCATGAGCACCCAAGCACTGCCACATGAATCAATCGGTGTCGAGCAGTACTCTTGGTGCACCTCACCGCTCAGACGTTATGTCGACATGGTGAATCAGCGTCAGTTACTGGCTGTCGCCGAACACGGCATATCAGCCGCACTGGTCGCACCTTATAAGCCCCGTGACCCTGACTTATTTGCATTAATTGGCGCCTTTGAATCACAATACGCTACTTGGAACGAGTTTCAAGATCAAATGGAACGGTACTGGTGTTTACGCTGGTTACAACAACAAAACATCACGCAATGTACCGCTAAAGTGTTGCGTGACGATTTAGTGCGATTTGAAGATTTACCATTCATCACCAACGTAGCTGGCATGCCCAACCTTATGCGAGGCGCCCGTGTTCTGTTATCACTTGAACGGTTTGACGAACTCGGGTTGCGGTTAAGCTGCCAGTATATTGCCGCCCTCGATGAGGCGGAATCAACAGTAAGCGAAGTCGAACTTGGCGTCGCAGACAACCTTCAGGAAAAAACGTAAGCATGAATATTTGGCAGTGGTGGCGCGCGCCTGAACAGCATTTTCTTCGCTGGGCAGTCGGCTTGTCATTGCTACTTCACCTTGCGTTACTCAGTTGGGCGCCACTGGGCCACAGTCAAACCCCAAGCCCGCCCGAAATCCTTGACATGGTGATTGTCACCACACAAACTGAAACGGCACCCGTAGAACCACAACGCTTAGCCCAAAATAATCTAGATGGCGGCGGCTTAGCGCAAGAGGGTGTGGCCAGCAACCCCATCCCGAAATTGGGCGAGTCAGATCAGGTGATTGCAATTGAAGCCATGACCAAACAGCGCGCCGCACTGGAGTCAAAGCAAAATGCTCTGCTTGAACAACTGTTAAACGAATGGGCAGTACCTGTCTCAGTACCTCAAGCCAATGAACAAGATGAAGACACAACGGCTGGCGTCGACCCCGTTGACCAAACTGCTCTAGAACGTCACGCTGAAATTGCGGCCTTGGTCGACCGCATCGAACGTTACAACGCTTTACCCAAACGCTTCTACGACGCCCCTTCTGCGAAAGCACACCCTTACGTTGAATACGTTACTCAGTGGCAAAATAAAATCGAAGATATCGGGAAACGTTTTTATCCGGGAGAAGGCGAAAACCGCCCCACCGGTTCACTTCAAGCCACAATCACCATTGATGCAACAGGGCAAATATTAGATATTTCACTTGACCGCCCCTCAAGCCTAGCCATATTGAACCAATCTGTTCGCCGTATTGTGCAACTGGCTGCACCCTTCCCTCCTTTTCCACCTAACATGCGTGAAAAGATTGACCAAATTGTGATCACACGTACGTGGCAGTTTAAGGCCGGCAAGCTGACAACCTCTTCTTCATCTACTCAACGCAATCAACCATGAACCCTGTTTTGAAACACTTTGCTGTTGTGGGCAACCCCATTGAACACAGTCGTTCACCCATTATTCATCAAGCTTTTGCCAATCAATTTGGCATAGGCTTGGTGTATGAAAAAATAAAAGCTCCTTTCGATGACTTTGAATCTTCGGTAGAGCACTTCTTTGATAACGAAGGTTGTGGTTTAAACGTGACCGTACCGTTTAAAGAACAAGCATGGCAACTGGCACAAAACCACTTGAGTGCACGGGCTCGCCTAGCAGGTGCGGTCAACACACTCTGGCAAGTTAATGGGCATATACACGGTTGCAATACCGACGGAGTGGGTCTAGTGAGTGATTTACAACGTCTAGGCATTGAGCTTAACGGTGCCCGTATTCTTATGGTCGGTGCCGGTGGTGCTGCGCGAGGTGTGATGCAACCTTTACTGAATGCGGGCTGCACCCATCTGCATATTGTTAACCGCACAGAAACCCGTGCACAACAACTGGCTGCACTATGTTTGAGCCACTTAGCAACCCAAACCGTTCAAGTCACAACTGTCGCCACCACAAACACGCTGCCAAATACCGCCCCGTTCGAAGCCTTCGACAAAATACCCCTTATCACAGCAGGCTCATTAAATGATGCCAGACTAGGCGCCCCTTGGTCACTCGTCATCAATGCTTCTGCCAGCGGTTTGTCCAATCAAGCGCCTGACTTACCTAGCGGGCTTTATGGGCCAGGCGCATGGGCTTATGACATGATGTACGGTGCACAACCCACGGCCTTTATGCTACAAGCACAACAGTCGGGCGCCACAAAACAAGCCGATGGGTTAGGCATGCTGGTGGGGCAAGCGGCTGAAAGCTTCGCCATTTGGCACGAGGTTAAACCGAATGTTTTACCCGTTATTGAACTGCTGCGAAGCGCCTTCAAAACATCATAAATTTTCAATATACGCACACTAATTACTGACTTTTTTCAAATCACTGACTGTATCTTGAAGACTCAATTACACTGAGAATATGCGCACTGCACGAAACTACCTAGCCAAAGAAATCTACCGCTCATCTGCGGTGGTTTTAATTGCTTTGCTTGGCTTATTTTCATTTTTCACCTTAATTGATGAGCTTGACTCAGTAAACGAGTTTTTTCCCATCACTGCATTATTGTCACTCGAACTATTGGCTATTCCGAACCGGTTGTACGACTTACTACCAATTGGCTTACTGATTGGGTCTATTTTGGCGTTAGCCGGGTTAGCCCAACGCAACGAGTTGGTCATTTTACGAATATCAGGCATGAGTGGTATGCGCATACTGCGTATGCTATGGGTCATTACCATACCCGTCATTGCGTTAGCTATATTACTTTCGGAAGTTATCGCCCCAGCCGCTGAAATTCGCTACAGTGAGGCCAATTTAATGATGCGTGGTCGGGTTGAAGGCGGTCGTATGGTTAGCGGCTATTGGTTTAAAGAACCCACCTTAACAGGGGGAACCCGCATTATTAACGTTGGCAAACTATTGTCTTCGGGCGACGTGGCGGAGTTAAAAGTTTACGAATTTCCTGATAACACTCACATGTCTAGCATGTGGACAGCTGCGTCAGGCACTTTCAAAGATAGCAAGTTATTGTTAAAAAATGTCACTGAAAATCGTTTTGCTGACACGGCACATCTGAGCTTAATCGATGGCAACCCTGTCGAAGCACCATTAATGGAAGTTTCACGGTCACCTGAGGTGGAAATCAACACTACCCTGACCCCTGGTCGCTTGGTGTCGCGCATCTTAACGCCTGAGCGCATGACTTGGGTCATGCTTAGCGATTACATCGATTATTTACAACGCAATAAACTTGATGCTGACAGACAGATTGTGGCAATTTGGCGCAAAGCAGCTTACCCCTTTACGTTGCTGGTTATGTTAACCATCGCCGCCCCCATTAGTTACATGCAAACTAGGCGAGGCGGCGTCGGTGCCAAAATATTCATAGGTATCTTAATGGGCACAGGTTTCTTTATGTTAAATCAACTAGCGTTAAACGTAGGATTACTCTATAAATGGCCACCGCTTGTCACGGCTTTGCTACCCAATATTTTAGCCATGGCCATTGCCATGAGTACCATTTTTGCTATGGAAAACCGACTGAAATGGTCGGGGCGTAAACTTCAATCATCGATTAAGGCAAACGCCTAAATATGGCTACCCCAAGCATCTGGATAATCGGTGACGTACAAGGTTGCTGCGGCTCACTTGACGCGTTACTGGCGCACCCCAGCATTTCAGAAGAACCTGATGCAAAATTTTGGTTTGCGGGCGACCTCGTTAACCGCGGGCCGCAATCATTACAAACCTTGCGTCGCATCATATCGCTTGACGATAGAAGCACTTCTGTTTTAGGTAATCACGACCTCCACTTGCTCGCGATGGCAGCAGGCGTTAAGAAACCCAGTAAAAACGATAGTTTGCTTGATGTACTCACTGCGCCTGACGCAGGGGATTTGATCAATTGGCTTCGCCACCGCCCACTCGCTCATTATGAACATGACCACCTTATGGTGCATGCAGGCGTTTTACCCAAGTGGGATGTTAAAAAAACATTAAGTCTCGCACACGAGGTAGAACAAGTTTTAAGAAGTAAAAATTGGCAAAAAATTTTTCTTAAAATGTACGGTGACGAACCTGTTTTTTGGAAAGAAGGTCACGCAGGTAGCAAGCGATTGCGCATCATCATTAATACCCTCACACGCTTGCGTATGTGCACGCCTAAAGGCCACATGGCACTCAACATTAAGTCTTCGCCTGAAAGTCATCGCGGCACGCTGGTGCCTTGGTTTGACTTACCTAACCGCGCCACCTCAGATGTGACGATCGTGTTTGGTCATTGGTCAACGTTAGGATTGAAAATTGAACCCCACATTATCTGCTTAGATACAGGTTGTGTTTGGGGTGGCCATTTAACAGCCATGCGTTTGCAAGATCGCGCCTTGGTTCAAATACCCTGTCATCAAAGCATTGATCCCTTTTAAAACACCCTCGACTTCCACTTAAGCATAAAGGCGCCTAAAGAATCATTATGGTTTGTGCGCTATGGCCGACGAACCACATTTTGAATACTGGCTCGCGCGTCTTGTGCCAACTCCATTCTTGTTGGACATGCAAAGGTTACTGCGTCATCAAAACCCCTACCAAACTCTGCTTTGTTGAGTTCAGCTGACTCAACCTCAAGAGCTGTCAAGGGTACATTCACTGACACAGTATGAGGCTCTTTAATCGGTTGCAAGAAAGTCATTTCAATTTCAACACCGGTAGCACCCAGCACGCGCCACAAATTTTCAATTAAGGTTTCATCCCCAACAAAAGCGGCAAACTGACTGCGTTGCCCATGGTGAAAATATTTCAATGCGATCGGTTGAATCGCAACGTCAGGCAGACGAGCGGGTTCAAAAAGATTGGCGTAAAAGTTCAGGACATCAAAGCCTTCTGAGGTTGTACCTTCTGGAAACAAACCCACTGCTTGACCTCGCGCAAACCGTAACCGCATGGCTTGACCCACTGCGCGTATGGCGTGACGCGAAGCACGTTCAATAAAAATAGTGTCAGCACCAGCGGCTAACCAACCGATTAAAGGCCAATGTCGAATTTCACTTTTGGCCACAAAAGCAGTTGATCGCTCAAGGTTCAATACAAAAATATCAAGCCAAGATACATGATTCACCACCCACAATACAGGGCCATTTTTATAAGCTTGGCCCGAAGACCGCACCCGAACCCCACACAGTCGAACTAAGACTGCAGACCAGTATTGCTTAATAAGTAAGCGACCCGCTAAGCTTACCCACCAAAAAAAAACAGCAATCAAAAACAAACCGACCAACACCCAGAGGGCTACTAGGCTTGCCCGCAAAATAAACCTAAGCCACGACAAGGTTAAGCGCCCCGTTCCCAGACGATTCGGCCACGCACAACCGTCATGTTGACGCGCCCGGGTAACTCAGTACCAATGAAGGGGGTGTGCTGACTTTGACTTAATAACGTTTGACGATCAACCAACCAGTGATCATCAATATTGACCAAACACAAGTCGGCCGATGCACCCACGACTAAACGACCGCAAGACGGAATGGCTGGCATCGAGCGTGTCAACACTTTGGCGGGCCCTTCCGTTACGCGGGCCAGTGCAACCACCAACGGCACTCGGTCTTGCTCAGCCCATCTTAGGGTAAGCGAAAGCAACAACTCAAGCCCCGTCGCACCCGCTTCTGCTTCCGCAAAAGGCACTTGCTTACCATCGTCATCAACTGGTGAGTGGTCTGAACACATGGCATCGATCGTGCCATCAAGCAGACCCGCACGAATCGCGTCACGGTCACGTTGACCACGCAAAGGTGGGTCAAGACGGTAGTTGCTGTCGTAAAAGCCCAAATCAATATCGGTTAAGTGCACGTTGTTCATTGATACATCGCAGGTAACGGGTAAGCCCTCACGTTTGGCCTGGCGTAATAATTCAACCCCAGCGGCTGACGAGAGGCGACAAATGTGCAAAGAAACCCCCACACTGCGTTGCAACTCAAACAAAGTATGTAGAGCAATTGTTTCTGCCTGAACAGGCACACCCGACAAACCCAAACGTGAAGCATATGCACCACTGGCGGCGACACCACTTCTGGCCAACCACGCATCTTGCGCTCGCAGCCATAAGGTGTAGCCAAACGAGCGGGCATACTGCATGGCGCGCAAGAGCACATTGGTATCGGTAACCGGTTGATCAGCTTGTGCAAAGCCCACACAACCTGCTTCGGTCAGCTCAGCCATCTCGGTTAACTTTTCGCCTTTTAGGCCAACCGTCATGGCGCCCAAGGGGTATAAGTTCACTTGATTTAATTGACGTGCACGGTGCTTGAGCATTTCCACCAAACCGGGCTCATCAAGAACTGGGTCCGTGTCAGGGGGCAGCACCAAACTGGTCACGCCACCGGCCATGGCTGCACGCATTTCAGACTCAAGCGTGGCGCGGTGTTCAAACCCCGGTTCGCGCAAACGGGCGGCCAAATCAACCAAACCTGGTATCACCACTAAGCCTTTAGCCTCAATCACGCGATCGGCCTCTAAGGGCTTCGCAGGCTGCCCAATGGCGGCAATACAGCCCCCTGCCACCCAAACATCAGTCACCAGGTCTAGCCCCTGCGAGGGGTCAATTAACCGAGCGCCTTTTATATGAAGTTTCATGCTGAAGCCCCCGCCACAATACTCATGACTGCCATACGCACGGCAATACCAAAATTAACCTGATCAAGAATCACCGCATGCGGACCATCGGCCACTGCTGAGTCAATTTCGACACCTCGATTCATAGGCCCAGGATGCATAACGATCGCGTCGGACTTGGCTAACGCAAGTTTTTCTTGCGTGAGTCCGTAGTGCTTAAAATACTCATGTGCAGACGGCAACAAAGCACCACGCATACGCTCGTTTTGTAAGCGCAACATGATGATGACATCGACATCTTTTAAACCTTCTTTAATATCAGAAAATACTCTGACGCCCATTTGCTCAATGCCGCTGGGCAGCAGCGTTAAGGGCGCAATCGCTCGTACTTCGGGCACACCCAGGGTAGTGAGTGCATGAATGTTTGAGCGAGCGACCCGTGAGTGCAAAATATCACCAACAATGGCGACCCGTAAATTCGTAAAGTCTTTTTTAAAGTGGCGTATGGTGTACATATCAAGCAAGGCTTGAGTGGGGTGGGCATGACGCCCATCACCCGCGTTCACCACATGAATGTGAGGCGCCACATGGCGCGCAATTAAAAAAGGCGCACCACTTGCTTCGTGACGGACCACAAAAATATCAGCCTGCATAGCTGCTAAGTTTGCAATCGTGTCAAGCAATGTTTCGCCTTTTGAAGCAGACGAAACATTGATATTTAAATTAAATACATCAGCCGATAACCGAGCTGCCGCAATTTCAAATGTGGTTCGGGTACGAGTGGAGTTTTCAAAAAAAAGATTGAAAACACTTTTACCTCTTAACAAGGGCACTTTTTTAACATCGCGTTGTGCAAGTGGCACAAACGTATTGGCCGTATCAAGAATGTGCGTCAAAATTTGACGCGACAAACCTTCGGTCGTGATGAGGTGCGTCAACTCGCCGTGTCGGTTTAATTGTGGGTTACGCATGTAGCATCACCATTTTCAAGATGTAGGGCAAAAACCCCCACTTTATTTCGTTGTAAAACTAAGTTTTCATGTAACGGTATATCAACCGTCAAGGCAGTGAAATCAGCACTAATGGGAAGCTGGCGGCCACCCCGATCAATCAATACCACCAGTTTAATTGACGCTGGTCGACCATGGTCAAACAGCTCATTCATCGCGGCACGAATGGTGCGCCCGGTATAGAGCACATCGTCAACCAAAATTAAATGTTTGCCCGCCACCGGAAAATCAATTTGAGTCGGCATGACTTGAGTGTGTAATCCGATTTGATCAAAATCATCGCGATACAAACTGATATCTAATAAACCACAGGCACCCGATAGACCTAAGTCATCATGTAGCCTTTGTGCTAACCAGGCACCACCTGAATGAATACCGACCAGATGCACTGATTCGCGCTCGAGCGGGGTAATTAAAGCTTGCAACCCCGTGCGCAAGGTTTCATATAACTGCTCACCCGTGGGTAAGTCGACTTGAACGGTTGATTGTTTTGTTGTCATAAAGATCTCTGTTGTTGTGGTGTCACCCACGCATCAAGGTATCGTTGCAAAATGACCGCGGCGGCCCAAGCATCATCTGGGCGGCAGCCAACTGTTTCTTGTGCCTGCAAGCTTGACTCTCTTTCATCAACCAAATGTACTGGCAAGTTAAAACGCCCATTTAGCTGTTTTGCAAAACGCCGACTTTGCACACTAGTCAATTGTTCTTGATCGTCTTGAGTCAAGGGCAAGCCCACCACCAATTGATCGGGTTGCCAAAGCTTTATCAAGGCTTCAATACGCGCAAACCGCACGACCCGCAATTCTGAATTGATGATTTCAAGTGCTTGGGCTTCTAACAAAATCGTGTTGCCCAATGCCACGCCAATACGTTTGGTACCAAAATCAAACCCCATGAGCGTAAGCTCATGCATGACCAGCCGTACCAGTGAGCATAATGGGGTCAATACCCAACAAACCCAGCGCTTTTAAATAGCGGTCTTCAGGTGGCACATCAAAAATAATATTATCTTGAGCCACCACACTTAGCCAAACGTTTTGTGCCATTTCTTCTTCGAGTTGCCCTGCACCCCAACCCACATAACCGAGCGTTACAAACATACGATCAGGTGCGGTACCTTCTGCGACGTCTTGCAAAATATCACGAGAGGTTGTCAAGGTCAGGTCTTCGCCCAAAACCAAGCTTGAGTTGTATGCTCGTGCCGGCGAATGCAACACAAAACCGCGGTCAGTTTGAACGGGACCACCCTGAAACACCCGGTTTTGGGCCGGGTCTGCTGCGTTATCGGCAGAATGCGTTAAATCGATTTTTTCAAGCAAATTGGCCACAGTGAGTTCAGTCGGGCGGTTAATGACTAAACCTAACGCGCCTTTAGAGGAATACTCGCACACATAAATCACGCTGCCCGCGAAATAGTCCCCTGCCAACCCGGGCATGGCCAACAAGAAATGCTTAGCAAAATCAACTGCCTCTGACATTAAATTTCCATGAGCTCAAAGTCTTCTTTACGGGCGCCGCACTCTGGACACACCCAATTTGGGGGCACATCGGCCCATTTTGTACCCGCAGCAATGCCATCATCTGGCGCACCCGTTGCTTCGTCGTATACCCAACCACATATTAAACACATCCAAGTTTGCATCACACTCTCTACTGTTCTTTTACAATGTACGTTATCTTACCTAATGATGAAGCAATTGCCTGATACCTGCCCCCCCCTAACCCTCATTTTTGGGGCTTTTAACCCCACTGGTTCCGAAGGCCTACCCGCAGACGCCGTAACCTGTGCGGCATTGGGTTCGCACGCCTTAGGTGCGCTGACGGGTACATACATTGCTGACTCATCTGGTTCGCAACAAATAAACCCTATTATCGCTGAACAAATCGATGAGCAGGCGCGTACCCTACTAGAAGATGTGCAAATCGCTGCATTTAAGGTTGGGGCGTTGTTTTCACCCGAAGCCGCCAGTGTCATCGCCCAAATTATTGCCGACTACAGCGAAAGCCCAATGGTGTTGCATTTGGGTCAAAGCTACTTAGGATCAGAATCGGCCGATGACCCTGATGAATACGACGTGATGGTTGGTGCAACACTTGAACTTTTACTTCCCCAAACCCACATAGTCGTGATTGATGAAGCCCGTTTAAAACATTGGTTTAACGACGATGTGATCGAACACCTTGATGGGGCAAACGGCCCAGGTGAGTTATTAACACTGGGTGCAAACTGGGCCTTAGTGCTCAACCATGCGCAACGCCCAGGGCATCTCGTTCATTTATTATTGGGCCCAGAGGCTCAAACCTTTAGCTGGCCAGCTTGGCCTAAACCGCACCGTGTCCAAGACCTCAGCGGCTTAGTCGCCACTGCAGTAACCGTTGGCTTAGCGCAAGGTTTAGCACCGTTTGAAGCCTGCGAACAAGCTTGCGCTTATGCAGCCCAAAGCCTTAATGGTGCTTTTCAGGCGGGCATGGGCGCACGCGTTGCACGTCGATTTATTCCCTTTCAAACAACGCAAACACCCCACAACCCCAAAGCGCCCTCAACATGAGCCAAACGCTAAACGATATTTCAACAACCCCTGTTCGCCCCAATTTTCCCAAAGGGTTATACGGCATCACACCTGATTGGCACGATATTGAAAAACTTGACAACGCGATTTATGCCGCGGCGTCAGGTGGTATGCAAGTGGTGCAACTGCGCCTCAAAACAGTTGAACCCAGCACCCGCCTAGCCTTTGCACAACGACTCATTCAAACTTGCCAACGTTTAGGGGTTCTTTTTATTTTGAATGACGACTGGCGAATGGTTCAAACATTAATGGGTTTAGATGCGACTTACCAAGGGTTGACTAGTCAAGTTAATGCGCCGGGCTTTAATCGTCAGTCGCTGATAGGCGCACATATTGGTCGAGATGATGGCAACAGTAAATCTGTTCGGGCTGCCTTAGGTTATAACGTTGTATTGGGCGTTTCCTGTTATGACGACCTTGATCGTGCCATCGCCGCCACGCAGCCTATTGAACAAATGGGCTCCACGGTAGATTACGTTGCATTTGGGGCGATGTTTGCATCGCAAACCAAACCTGGCGCACCTTCAGCGGGGTTAACAACTTTGACGCAAGCTCGCCAACATTGGCAACATCAAGCTAACCGACCGGCCATCGTTGCGATTGGAGGCATTACCCTTGAGAACGTTGCTCAAGTTGTGCAAGCTGGAGCCGATTCAATCGCCGTATCGGGTAGTCTTTTCTCAAACGCTAATATTGAACAAACGGCTCGCAAGTTTAGCGAGAAAATACACGAATACTCACATACAACCCTCAACGGAGCCCCTCCATATGACTAAAACTAACGCGTCCCTGTTTGAACGGGCTTGTTTAAGTATTCCGGGTGGGGTGAATTCACCTGTACGTGCCTTTAAATCGGTGGGCGGTACCCCTCGTTTTGTGGCGCGATCATTTGGCCCCCATTTTTGGGATGCTGAGGGCACGCAATACATTGACTATATTGGCTCATGGGGGCCTGCTATTTTGGGCCATGCCCACCCAGAGGTTGTTAAAGCCGTACAAGAGGCAGCGGTTCACGGCATGTCTTATGGGGCCCCAACTGAGGCTGAAGTGATTATGGCCGAAGCCTTAATTGCGCGCATACCCTCCATCGAACAAGTGCGTCTGGTCAGCTCAGGCACCGAAGCCACCATGAGTGCCATTCGTTTAGCGCGTGGTGCGACAGGGCGCCCTAAGATTATTAAATTTGAAGGGTGTTATCACGGTCATGCTGACAGCTTGTTGGTAAAAGCAGGTTCAGGTTTATTGACCTTTGGCAACCCAACATCAGCTGGTGTGCCACCCGAGTTTGTGGCGCACACCATCGTGCTTGATTTCAACGATATCGCTGGCGTTGAAGCTGCCTTTAAACAATATGGGCCAGAAATTGCCTGCATCATCGTTGAACCCATGGCAGGCAACATGAATTTGGTTAAACCCGTGCCAGGCTTTTTAGAGTGTTTGCGCGACCAATGTACACAACATGGTGCGTTGTTGATTTTTGATGAAGTCATGACCGGCTTTCGAGTTGGGCCCCAAGGGGTGCAGGGTCTTTCAGGCGTCACACCCGACCTCACCACCTTAGCAAAAGTCATTGGCGGGGGCATGCCAATTGGGGCTTTTGGGGGACGCAAAGATATTATGCAAAACTTGGCCCCCGTTGGTGCAGTCTATCAAGCAGGCACCTTGTCGGGCAACCCAGTGGCGGTTGCAGCCGGGTTAAAAACGCTAGAACTGCTAGCTGCACCAGGGTTTTACGAACGGTTAGGGGCCACCACTACCGCACTGATGCAAGGCATGGTTGAGCGTGCTCAGGCCCATCACATTGCCTTTAACGCCGACAGCGAAGGCGGTATGTTTGGCATGTATTTTTCAGAAAAAATTCCTACCTGCTTAGCTGATGTCTCGTCATCAAACATTAATATGTTCAATCGTTTCTTTCATTTGATGCTTGATCAAGGGGTTTACTTAGCGCCATCAGCCTACGAGGCGGGCTTTGTATCGGCCATGCACGACGATCAAATTATTCAAACCACGCTTGATGCGGCTGACCATGCATTTAAGCAACTAAGCAACTAAGCACTTAACCACTTAACCAAGTTACCCCTACCTCTTAACCTCAAAAGGTTTGTCATGGCCGTTAACCTCGTTATTCCTGACCGTACTGCCGTTCACTCTGTGGCGGGTGTTGAAATTGGTATAGCCTCTGCTGGCATTCGAAAAGCGGGCAAAAAAGACCTGACCATTTTTCGTTTAGCATCAGGTTCAACGGTTGCAGGCGTGTTCACCACCAATCGTTTTAAAGCAGCCCCCGTTCAGGTGTGTGAAGCACATTTGGCGCTGACTGAGGGTACTACCAATATTCGTGCGCTAGTCATTAATACTGGCAATGCCAATGCGGGCACTGGCGAGACTGGGTTAAACGTTGCCAATCAAACTTGCGAAACCACGGCGCAACTGTTGGGCCTTACCCCACAAGCCGTGTTACCTTTTTCAACGGGCGTCATTTTAGAGCCTCTTCCTATTGAAAAAATTCAATCCGCTTTACCCCGAGCGATTGCAGACTTAAGCCCCGATAATTGGTTTGATGCGGCCCACAGCATCATGACTACCGACACACTTCCAAAAATTTATTCCACCCAAATCAAGGTTGGTGAGCAACGCATCACGATTACGGGCATCAGCAAAGGTGCGGGTATGATTCGGCCCAATATGGCCACCATGCTCGGCTATTTAGCCACCGATGCCGGTATTGCCGCGCCCATTATGAATGATCTCGTCAAAGACTTGGCTAACCATTCATTTAACCGCATCACTGTTGATGGCGACACCTCAACCAATGATTCCTTCATTTTGATGGCAACGGGTCAAAGCGGCTTGTTGATTCAAAGTAAGCAAGACCCGATGTTTGAAACGCTCAAACAAGCCCTCACGGTTGCCGCTCGTGATTTGGCACAAAAAATTGTGCGTGATGCTGAGGGCGCAACAAAATTTATGACCATTGCCGTTGAGGAAGCAGGCAACTCAGCCGAGGCCTTAAAAGTTGCCTATGCGATTGCGCATTCACCCTTGGTTAAAACAGCATTTTTTGCCTCAGACCCCAATCTGGGTCGTATTTTGGCGGCAATTGGCTATGCTGGCATTGATGACCTTGATGTGAACCAAGTTAAGCTTTGGTTAGGTGATGTGTTGGTGGCGCAAGATGGCGGCCGACACCCCGACTATCTTGAGCATGACGGTCAACGCATTATGAAAGAGCCTGAAATTTTAGTACGTGTAGCACTGGGTCGTGGCCTAACCAACGAGACGGTATACACCTGCGACTTTTCTCATGAGTACGTCACGATTAACGCTGATTATCGATCTTAATTTACATATGACTTTATCCCATACCAATCAACCTAACGTTGCCGACCTATCCACCTTACTGGCTCGTGCCGAACGCGTCTTACAACAACTTGAGCACTGGTTACCGCCTGCGCCTTTACCAACAGACTGGTCAGCGCACGCGTTCCGTTGGCGCAAACGCGGCCAAGGCCACGGCTGGCTTGACCCCATCAATCATGTGCATGTCATTCACGCGAGTGACTTACATCACATTACGCGTCAAAAAGAAACGCTTGACCTCAACACAAAGCATTTCATTGAAGGTAAACCTGCGAACCATGTACTGATGACAGGGTCTCGGGGAACCGGTAAAAGCTCTTTGGTCAAAGCCATGCTCGATCGTTATGCCGATCAGGGTTTGCGCTTAATCGAGGTCGATAAAAGCGATATGGTTGACTTGTCAGATATTGTTGATCTAGTTGCCGATCGGCCCGAGCGTTTTATTGTCTTTTGTGATGACTTATCTTTTGATGAAGGTGAGTTAGGCTACAAAGCGCTGAAATCGGTACTCGACGGGTCAGCCTCGGCCACCGGCCATAACGTATTGGTCTACGCCACCTCAAACCGGCGTCACCTCATGCCTGAGTATATGCATGAAAACCTACAAGCACAGCATCAACCCGATGGTGAAGTTCACCCAGGCGAAACCGTCGAAGAAAAAATTTCTTTGTCTGAGCGCTTTGGTTTATGGCTCTCTTTTTACCCTTTCAGACAAGACGACTACCTCGATATCGTGGCGCACTGGCTTAAAACGTTAGGTTGTAACGCCGAGCAAATTGCAGACGCCCGCACGGAGGCCTTGCAATGGACGCTTGCACGCGGCTCTCGCTCAGGCCGGGTAGCTTGGCATTTTGCGCGCGACTGGGCGGCGCGCCATGTCGAGTCTTAAGCCACTTGATTCGATGCAGAACGACAAAATCATTGATGTTGCCGTCGGTGTCATTGAACGCACTGACGGCAACATTTTGTTTGGCCAACGACCTGAAGGCAAGCCGTGGTCTGGCTGGTGGGAATTACCTGGTGGCAAGCTTGAGCCTGGCGAAAGCTCTACCGAGGCGCTTACTCGTGAGCTCAAAGAAGAGCTTGGTATCAGCGTAACCGAATCCAGGCCGTGGGTTACTCGTGTACATCACTACCCCACAACAACCGTTCGGTTGGCGTTTCATCGCGTCACCGCATGGCATGGCGAACCGCAAGGCCTAGAAAACCAAGCGCTATGCTGGCTAAGCCCCGCCCAAGCATTACAAACTGATCATCTTTTGCCCGCCACCTACCCCCCTTTAAAGTGGTTAAGTTTTCCTGATCTTTATGCTTTCACATCAGCCAGCAAAGGGTTTTCAGTCGAACAGCTGAAAAGCTTAGAAGGGTCAAACGACTCAAACGGGTCATACACTCTTCGAAGTCTTAAGCCTTCAACCACTGATCAAATTCAAACGTTTTTAAGAAAGCTTGAACATGCCTTGTCACATGGCATCAAACTTGTGCAGTGGCGTGAACCAGGCTGGTCAAACCACGACCCCTTGCACCACCAAACCTTTGAAGCTGCCCTAAATAAGTGTCGTGCCGCCCAGGCTCGACTGATGGTCAATAGCATTCACCCCCAAGCGTGGTGGCAACAAGCTGACGGCGTTCATTTACGTCAAATAAATGCCGTAGCGTTACAAGCTCGGCCCAATCTTAGTGACCAACACTGGGTAGGGGTATCGGCTCACAATCTTGCAGAACTGAACCATGCCCAGAAAATCGATGCTGATTTTGTCACGTTAAGCCCTGTTTTACCAACCGATTCGCACGCCGGCGCACCACACCTAGGTTGGCACGCATTTGATGCGCTTCGCATGCAAGCCGGTGTGCCTGTATACGCCCTAGGTGGGCTCTCCCCGAGCGACTTAGTTATTGCTCGGCGCTTTGGCGGGCATGGGGTTGCCGGTATTGGCCAGTTCTTGGTCTGACCAACCCCCGCCTAGCGCAGAAATCAACTGCACACTGGCTACTAAGCGCTCACCCATTAAACTGATTTGAGTACGTTCATTGTTTAAGGCCGTGGTCTCTAAAACGGCCACGCTTAAGTAGTCGACTAAACCTTGCTCATATTGATTTTGTGACAAGCGAACCGCTTCACGTGCGGCATCGACGGCTAACTTTTGCACTTCTTGTTCTTGGGCCTGAACACGTAATTGCACCATGGCATTGTCAACTTCTTGAATGGCATTCAACACGGTTAAGCGGTAGGCAGCAGCCTGCAAATCAAAATTTGCTTCGGCTTGCTCAACACGAGACGCTCGCAGACCGCCATCAAACAAACTGAATGCTAAGGCTGGGCCAATCGCCCAGATCTGAGCGGGTGCCGTAAACCACTTTGCCGTATCAGCCGTCTGAAAACCAAAGTTTCCATTCAGCGTGAAGTCGGGAAACCACGCTGCAGTCGCCACCCCAATTTGAGCATTTGCAGCAGCCGTTTTACGCTCGGCTTGGGCAATATCTGGGCGTCGTTCTAGCAGTGTAGAGGGCACACCAACCGGCACCGTTGGCGGCTTAATCAACCAATTGACGTGAGCCGCAATATTTAGAGCAGAAGGCGATCGAGCAAGCAACACGGCGATTGCATTTTCTAGTTGGATACGTTGCCACTCTAGGTTAATTAATTGCGCTCGCGTACTTTCAAGTTGCGTGCGCGATACTGCCACATCACTCTTTCCTGAAATACCTGCCTTATAACGATTTTCCGTTAAAGCTAAAGACCTTTGATACGCAGCAACCGTTGCTGCTAACAAACTCTTTTGGGCGTCAAGCACCCTTAGCTGAAAATACGTCGTCGCCAAAATCGTTTGCTGGCTCAAACGAACACCAGCCAAATTGGCCGCACTGGCCAGCATAGAGGCTTCATTAGCCTCAACATTGCGACGTATGCCACCCCACAAGTCAAGTTGCCATGAGGCCCCGACGTTAGCGCCGTAACGAGTTTGCGGCGCGGGGTTAACATCAAACCCCCCGCCTGTTGTGCTGAAGGGTGCATCTGACCGAGTTAAATCAGCATTTAAGCCTAAAGTTGGGTATTGTGCCGAGCTGGCTTGTTTAACCAACGCCAAGGCATTTCGTAACTGCGCCTGGGCCTGTGCAACCGTTAAGTTACTTTGGTTTAAATCAACCATTAAGCCTGTCAAAATAGGGTCTTTATAAATTTCCCACCAGTCAGCTGAAACCGTCTGCTTGGAAGCATCGAATATTTTCCAACCCTCAACGTCTTTAAACTGCGCCCCAGTATCTAAGGGTGGCCTGACATAATCAGGCCCAACCGAACAGGCACTAAGCAAACCGGCAAACAACAACGAACAAACGCGTTTTAACCGACCCATTGCGCGTTGGGTATTCTGAGGGTTCTGACTGTCTTTCGTACTCATATTCAAATCGTTCATCACATCCTTTAAGGGGTTGGCAACGATTGTTGACGTTTGATTGTACGCAACC
This sequence comes from uncultured Alcaligenaceae bacterium, assembly GCA_937896225.1. Taxonomy (GTDB): domain Bacteria; phylum Pseudomonadota; class Gammaproteobacteria; order Burkholderiales; family Burkholderiaceae_B; genus Algicoccus. The sequence goes on from CALBMZ010000056.1 coordinate 28,307, forward strand.
TATCAAGATACAAGTAAACAACCGGGGTCGTGTAGAGGGTTAGCAACTGGCTCATGACTAAGCCACCAACAATTGTGATGCCTAAGGGTTGGCGTATTTCAGCCCCCGCGCCATGCGCCAAAACCAGTGGAATAGCCCCCGCAATGGCTGCTAAAGTTGTCATTAAAATAGGGCGTAAGCGTGTCAAGCTTGCAGCATGAATGGCTTGACGAGGTGTCATACCTTGCCGACGCTGCGCATCTAGAGCGAAGTCAACCATCATGATGGCATTCTTTTTAACAATGCCGATGAGTAAAAACAAACCAATAAATGCGATTAAGGTAAATTCGGTTTTCAATAACAGCAAAGCCAGCAACGCCCCCACCCCAGCTGAAGGTAAAGTCGACAAAATCGTTAAGGGGTGTATGGCACTTTCATACAAGATACCCAGCACAATGTACATGGTCACCAACGCCGCCAAAATCAACCAAGGCAAACGCATCAGTGTGCTTTGTAAAAGCTGAGCAGTACCCTGAAAGCTTGCCTGTATGCGGTCGCTTGGTAAATTTATTTCAGCTACGGCTTGGTCTATGGCTGCTACCGCATCACCTAGGGCCACATCAGGCGCCAAATTAAATGAAATGGTGTCAGCCACCGACAGCCCCTGATGGCTCACACTTATAGGCGCATTGCGCATTTCTATTTTTGCCAACGTGGTGAGGGGCACTTGTTGCCCGCTTGAACTGATAATCATGACCCGGTCAAGCGACTGCACACCTTGAGAAAAGCGTGGGTCAACATTCAGCACCACACGATACTGATTCAAATTACCATAAATCACCGACACTTGACGCTGAGCAAATGAATTGTTCAAAGCCGAAGCGATCGCTTGCATCGACACACCCAAGCGGGCAGCTTGATCACGATCAATAGTGATTGTTGCTTGGTTGCCGCTGTCTTCAACATCAGTTTGCACGTCTGTTAACTCGGGTAAAGCACTCATGGCGCGTTGAACTTTCACGCGCCACTCACGCAAATCATTAAAGTCTGAAGCCAATAACGTATATTGGTATTGTGCCGCTGACGATCGACCCCCTGCTCTCACGTCTTGTGCGGCCACAAGCGTTAACCGCGCACCCGGCGTAGTCGATAATTGTGGCCTTAGCCGATTAATCACTTCTTGAGCAGAAGCTTTGCGTTCCGCACGAGGCGCTAATTGCACCGCCAAAAAACTACTGTTACTACCACCTGAACCCCGCGCATAAGCTGTGACGCTTTTAACGGCTGGGTCGCGCATCAACACTTGTCGGAAGTGATCTAGCTTGGGTTGCATCGACTTAAAAGACACCCCATCGTCGACCGAGAAAAAACCCAACAACAAACCAATATCTTGAGAAGGAAAAAAACCTTTGGGCACCACGCTGTACAGGTAAAAATTAAAACCAACAGCGGCTACAAGGGTGATGAGCATGATTCGACCATGGTTGAGCGCCCAATTTAAGCTGCGCCCATAACCATCATGCATGCGTTGCATCAGCTTACCACTCGAGGCTAATGTTTCCGTATCGTCTTTCTTGGCAGCTATGCCCTTGGTGCTTGTGCCTTGAGCTGCATTCACCTCTAAAAGGGTGTTTAAGCTGTCATGATGGGGTCCACTATTCACTGGCTCAGCATCAAGCCCAGCAGGCTTTTTACGACGTTTTAGTAGCAAAGCCGCCATCATGGGCGTTAACGTTAGCGATACGACCAGTGAAATTAAAATCGATACGGTTAATGTGACGGCAAACTCGCCAAACAACCGGCCTGGCAAACCCCCAATAAATAAAATAGGTATAAATACAGCAATGAGTGACAAGCTCATTGACAACACCGTAAAGCTCACTTCTCGCGCCCCACGTAACGTCGCTCGAAACGGGCTCAAACCCCGCTCTATATAACGCATTATATTTTCAAGTACGACGATGGCGTCGTCGACCACAAAGCCGGTTGCAATAATCAACGCCATCAATGACATGGTGTTAATTGAAAACCCTAATAAATAAATAACCCCAAAGGTACCGATTAATGAAACGGGTATCGCAGCGGCAGGAATAAGGGCGGCTCTGAAGTTACGTAAAAACAGTAAAACCACCCCAATCACGAGAGCAACCGCAATCACTAGGGTTAACTGCGCCTCTTCAACTGATGCTCGAATACCTGGGGTACGATCTTGCGCCACGTCCATATCAACGCCGGCAGGCAACATCGCTTGTAGTGCCGGTAAATCGCCCCTTATTTGATCAACTGTCGCAATAATGTTGGCATTGGTTTGCGGCCTGATCAGTAACAAAATAGCCCTTTTATCATTGAAATACCCCACGTTATCAAGGTTTTCAACTGAATCGCTCACCTTTGCGACGTCTTGCAAACGCAAAACAGCCCCATTATTTTGACGAATGACGATGGATTGGTAATCGGCGGCACGGTCTAATTTGCTATCACTAATAATTTGCCATTGTTGATCACTGTTTTCAACAACACCTCTTGGCTTGGTCGAGTTTGCAGCAACAATCGCTTGCCGCACTTGGTCAAGTGACACCCCATAATGAAGCAGCGCATCGGGTTGTAAATCAACTCGTACCGCAGGCAGTGAGCTACCCGCAATTTGCACCTCACCAACACCTGGCACTTGCGCTAAGCGCTGTTGTAAAACATTAGAGGCCAAATCATATAAAGCGCCTGGAGTCGCCGTATCAGAAGTCAAGGCCAATGTCATAATCGGTGCCCCACTCGGGTTCACACGCCGATATGTTGGGGCGGCATTCATGCCACTTGGCAGAGAGGCTAAAGCCGCATTAATGGCGGCTTGCACGTCATTAGATGCTTGGTAAACGTCACGATCGAGGTCAAACTGCATGGTGATGCGAGTTGAACCCTCGGTACTTCTCGAGGTCATCTCTGACACACCCGAAATCGTACCTAAGGCCCGCTCAAGCGGCATCGCCACGCTTGAGGCCATCACCTCAGGGCTAGCACCTGGCAATGCCGCCTGCACATAAATAATGGGAAACTCAATACGCGGTAAAGGTGCAATCGGCAGCTGATGCCGTGCGAGCAAACCCGCTAAAACCACTCCCGTCCATATCAAAATGGTCGCAACTGGGCGCACCACAAAGATAGCTGAAAACCTCATGACAAATCAGGACGACGAACGAGGGCTTGGTAACGTTTACCGAGCCGATCAAAAAACAAGTAAATAACAGGTGTTGTGAATAGCGTCAGCACTTGACTTACTAACAGGCCGCCCACCATCACTAAACCCAGAGGTTGACGTAACTCTGAACCCACCCCCGAAGACAACATCAGCGGTAGCGCGCCAAACAAAGCAGCAAGCGTTGTCATTAAAATAGGTCGAAACCTTAATAATGCAGCCTGATGGATCGCTTTTTCGGGAGACAAACCTAAATGGCGCTCGGCTTCAAGTGCAAAATCGATCATCATGATGGCATTCTTCTTAACGATACCAATTAAAAGAATGATGCCAATCACCCCCATCATATCGAGCTCATGACGAGCCAGTATCAACGCCAGTAACGCCCCAATAGCCGCTGACGGCAATGTCGACAAAATAGTAATGGGGTGTATGAAGCTCTCATACAGCACGCCCAACACAATGTACATGGTCACAACAGCGGCTAAAACTAGCCAAAGCGTGCTGCTCAGTGACGCTTCAAAAGCCTGTGCAGCCCCTTGAAAGCGCGTCACCACGCTGGCAGGTAAGTTTAATTCTTTTTGTGCCGCCGTCACGGCCATCACAGCGTCAGATAATGAGACGCCTGAGGTGAGGTTAAAAGAAATCGTTGCGACCGGAAACTGGCCTAAACGGTTCACCACCAGAGGGGTTTTGGCGGCTTCAATCTTAGCCACACTGCTAATCGGCACCGGCGCGCCTTGCGCTGTTGCTACAAAGATATGGCTCAGAGCGGAAGCGTCTTGCGCAAACTCAGGCGCGACTTCAATCACAACTCGATATTGATTTGATTGCGTAAAAATAGTTGAAATTTGCCGTTGCCCCAACGCATCGTAAAGGGCTTGATCAATAGCGCTCGCAGTTACCCCAAGCCTTGCAGCGGCATCGCGATCAATCACCACACGGATTGCAGAACCCTGACTTTGCACATCGTCTGTGACATCAACTAACGACGGTAGTTGCTTTAACCGCTCAACAAAAACAGGAACCCATTGATCAAGCACTTTTTGGTCAGAAGACTCAAGCGTGAACTGATATTGTGTGCGGGTCGTGCGGTCTTCAATCGTTAAATCTTGTACTGGTTGAAAATAAAACCGCAAGTCTGTTTCAGTTGCCACTTTGTTTTTCAACTGCTCAATGATGGTGGCAATGTTGGCACGACCACTTGCTTGAGGTTTCAGCGCAATCGTCATACGGGCCACATTGACAGAAGCATTTAAACCATCAACCCCAACAAATGAAGCGATCGATTCAACCGCTGGGTCTTTTTGTAATAACGCCACAGCAGCGAGTTGGCGCTGCGACATCGCTTCAAACGATAAACTTTGAGGGGCAACGGTGGTGACCTGTATCAACCCCGTATCTTGTTGTGGAAAAAAACCTTTGGGCACTAACGCATACAAAACTGCCGTTAACACAAAAGTACCCAAGGCAACCCAAAGTGTGGTTTTTTGATGCCCAAGCACCCACTGCAAACCCACGTCATACCCAGATATAAGTCGCGTTGTCCAATGTTTAGCGCCTGCATGCTTAATGCTGTCACGCTTGAGTAATCGTGCACACATCATCGGTGTCAAAGTTAAAGAAATCAGCAACGACAATAAAATAGCGACTGCGAGTGTAATGGCAAACTCGCGAAATAATCGCCCCACCACTTCTTGCATAAAGAGCAAAGGAATCAATACCGCAATCAGCGACAAAGTAAGCGACACCAGCGTAAAACTGATTTGCGCCGCACCCTTTATGGCAGCCTTAAACGCAGTCTCACCTTTTTCAATGTAACGAGCAATATTTTCGATCATGACAATGGCATCATCGACCACAAAGCCCGTTGCAATAGTTAAAGCCATTAACGTTAAATTATTGATACTAAAACCTGACAGATACATCACCCCAAACGTACCGACTAACGATAGGGGTACCACCACACTTGGAATTAAAGTAGCGCTCAATGTTCGAAGGAAAACAAAAGTGACCCAAACTACCAATGCAATGGCCACCATCATTTCGTTGCGTACATCTCGAATGGATGCGCGTATAGTCTCGGTTCGGTCTGACATCAGTTTGATGTCAACACCCGCTGGCAGTGACTCTTTTAAGTTTGGTAACAACACACGTATGCGGTCGACCACGTCGATTACGTTTGCACCAGGCTGTCGTTGTACCGTCAACAAAATGGCTTGCTGATCATTGGCCCAAGCCGCCAAACGTTCGTCTTCCGCCCCCATGCGCGCCTGTGCGACATCTCCTAATCTTAGTGGGGCACCATTTCGATATGCAATCACCAACTGCTGGTAATCTTGAATGGACTGCAACTGGTCATTCGCGTTGATACTGGTTGACCTAAGTGGGCCGCTAAGCGTACCTTTGGGTTGATTCACATTGGCAGACGTGATGGCATTTCGAACGTCTTGTAACGTTAACCCATACGATGCCAAAGCTTGGGGAGTGACGCTAATACGCACCGCAGGGCGTTGACCACCGGCTACCGACACCAAACCCACCCCTGAAATTTGCGACAAGCGTTGTGCAATGCGCGTGTCGACTAAATCTCGAACTTGAGGCAACGGCACTGAAGATGACGTCACAGCTAAGGTCAGAACTGGTGCATCAGCCGGGTTCACCTTGTTATAAACAGGTGGGGCAGGCAAATCGGTTGGCAACAGCCTCACAACGGCGTTCAGAGCCGCCTGTACTTGCTGTTCCGCGACATCAAGCCCGAGATCAAGCACAAACTGTAGGGTAATCGTTGATACCCCCGCCGCGCTGCTGGATGACATTTGCCTTAACCCGGGCGTTTGCGCCAACTGTCGCTCTAGCGGAGAAGTGACCAATGCCGTCATTGTTTCAGCATTAGCACCAGGGTAAAAAGTTGATACCTGTATAGTAGGATAGTCGACTTCTGGCAAAGAAGATACCGGCAAAAGTTGCCAAGCCAATATGCCTGACAACAACAAAGCCAACATTGAGAGAATGGTGGCAACAGGCCGTTCTATGAAAACGCGAGAGACTTGCACTATATTTCTCAGTTCAACGGTGCGTTAGCGACTTTCACAACAGAACCTTCGCGCAAACGATCAGTACCTTCTAAAACAACTTGATCGCCCACCTCAAGGCCAGATAAGACTTCAACAACGTCTTGATTACGAGCACCCGTTTTGACAGGCTGAATAGTCACCTTTTGATCGGGCTGAACCAAGAACACGAAAGCACCTTGACTGTTTTGTTGAATTGCACCGGCCGATACCGTCAAGACATTGTCACGTTTTTGAACGCGAAGCTTAACATTCACAAATTGATTGGGAAACAAAGAATCATCTTGGTTTGTAAAGCGGGCTTTTAGCTTAAAGGTACCGGTTGTGAGATCAATTTGATTGTCTAACGTCGTCAACTCACCCGCTGCCAATAACCTTGTGTCTTGGCGATCAAACACTTCAACCGGCAACACTTGATTGTTTTGAAGGGGCTCACGCACCTGCGTTAAATCGCCTTCTGGTAAAGTAAAAATAACAGAGATTGGCTGGGTTTGCGTAATGACCACCAAACCTTGTACATCGTTAGCGGTTAACAAGTTACCCACATCGACCTTTCGAAGACCTAAACGACCTGAAATAGGGGCCCGTATTTGTGTGAAATCTAATTGCAGTTTTGCGTCATCTACCGTGGCTTGATCACTTTTAACTTGCCCTTCAAGCTGACGCACCAATGCTACTTGCGTATCAACTTGTTGAACCGGTATGGAGTCTTGTTTACGTAAGGTTTGATAACGTTCCAACGTACGACGTGCGTTATCAAGTAGCGCTACATTTTGCTGTTGCTGACCTAATGTTTTAGACAGAGCGGCCTCATAAGCACGGGGGTCAATTCGGGCCAACAACTGGCCTTTTTCAACAAACTCTCCCTCGATAAAAAGTACCTCAACCAATTGCCCTTGTACACGGCTTCTAACGGTTACCGAGTTATAAGGCGTAACCGTACCCAGAGCACTAAGGAATATATCTAACGAGACGTTTTTAACCTTGACAACCCGAACAGGTATGGTGAGGTTACTACCCCGACTTGATACGGTTGTATTTTTAGCTGGCGCACTAGGCCATAAAAACCAAACTGATACCACTACGATGACAAGCAAAAGCAAAAAAATCGTTTTGCTTAATTTTTTGAGCGGATTCAAGCCTTGCTTGAACTGCGGTTGCGGCATGATCATGTTCCGTCATATTTAAAGGCCACACAACGCATATTTAAAGTTTACGTCATGGTTAACTGTTTGTATTTTAAGACTGTCATCGAGCCTAGAAAACCTGACCCACATCATATGTTTATTTCCACTCATTTCAGGGTAAACATCATCATCTTGATTAACCCAAACTTGCAAGATGTGATAAGACTTACCATCGAGCGAACGTTGAAATGACCCTGCATTGGCCAAAGCTGTGTTGGGCTCTCCCGCTTGGCGCAATAATTGCAAGGTTAATTGAATGGCACATCGAAGTGGATCGACCGAAGACAGCCATTTATTTAAGTCGGCATGGCGCTGCGCATCGCTACGATGTTGCCAGGCTAACAAAGATGCACTGTCAATTTGTGCGGCCGCCCCAGCGATCGATAAGCGACCTCTTACGGCGACCAACCAATCATTGTCTCGAATCGCTTGCCCAATACGACCTAAGCTATTTAAGTCATCTAAAACCGTATCTATTGACTGCAAAATGCTTTTAATCGCCTCGACGTCTGCGGTGGGGTGTTCCATGTACCCCGCGATGGTTAGCTTTTGCCGCATTAAATCTTGTGAAAGCGCGCTTTTAATGTCGGCACGATCTGTTATGTCAAGCATGTCAAATAACGCAGTGAGTGCAATTTGATGCATACGAGGGTCAGAGTGTTGCGCCAAAAGGTGCATGCGCTCGAGCAACGACTCGAGCCGCAAAACGGTACGAACACGCTCGCTAAAAGGGTATTCAAAGCGCATAAAAGAACCTAGTTAGACCAATTATTTCAATCATAGCCCTCAAGGTTACACCACTGACGATGCAATTCCAACACTTGTTTGATTAGTGCGCCCAGATCGGCTTGCTGACCATTATTGATCGTGTCGTCAGCTAACGTTTGACGCTGCTCTCGGGTAGCCTGAGTTAACAAAATCGACTCAATTTCAGCGGTTGTTAAACCGCTACGCTTTTTCACCCTTTCAATTTGCGTTTCGGGGTCGCAATCAACCACGCACACTCGATCGACTTCGTTGAGCCAGCGACGAGTTTCAACGAGTAACGGCACGACAAAAACAATATAGAAGCCCCTTGCTTGCCTGGCCTTTTCGTGCACAGAATGAGCGATCATCGGATGTAGGATTGATTCCAATATTTTTCTTTGGTCAGGGTCTGCAAAAACATGCTGGCGCATCAACGCGCGATTGAGTGAGCCGTCAGCAGCACGCATGTGTTGACCAAAACGGTCAACAATGGACGGCATCGCCAAACCATTTGGTGCGGTTAATTGGTGCGCCACCACATCCGTATCAATGACTGACGCGCCCTGTTCAGCCAAAATATTGGCTACTTGGGTTTTGCCAGACCCCATACCACCCGTCAAACCTATTTTAAGCATGTTGGTGCCAAATACTCCATACAAAAACTGATATAGCACCGAGTGCCAAAAAAGGGCCAAACGGCACGGCCTGCTGCCGTTGATACCGCCCCATAAGCATGCCACCCAGTACCCAAAGACTTGCGCTCACACTTGCCATCAGGGTTGCCATAACCAACCCATTTAAACCTAACCATGCCCCTAAGCCCGCCAACATTTTGGCGTCACCCTGGCCCATAGGGTGCACTTTAGTGAAATAGGCATAGCCACAAGCCATCAACATAGGAATACTATAGCCCAAGCCCATTGCCCAAACATAATCAGCTTGAGCCAAAATAGCCGTTATGCTTATGCCCCCCTTTATTAACACTTGCCAAGTTAGCCCACTAAGGATCAACAGGCTATTCAATGCGTTGGGTAAAATTCCTGTTTTAGCATCTACCGATGCTAACAATAGGCAATTTGATATAAAAAATAAGTTTACCAAAGCCACTTCCCACGAATCGAGTGCACCGCATAGCCAAGCAAGAAACAGCATGGCTATGGGTAATACCGCCTCAACCCAAGGCAACAGCTTTACCGCTGGATAAGTTAAAGAATCAGGCTGTGACGTTTGATGTAATGGCACGCTTTCTGCATGCATGGCTAGGTTGATTTGACGTGTTAAACAGCGACTAAGCTTTTTCAACAACAAACCTACGGTGCCCCCAAATAGAGCCCAAGAGGCGAAAAATAAATAATTTGATTCAAAAATGCTTAGAATGTCATACATATCGTTTTTTTATCAGTAAAGGATACTTCAATGGCTTTGTGGTCTCAGTGCGTGACGTCACCGCTTTTAACACCCCTGTATCGGGCAGCTTGGGTTTTGAGCGGTTTGCTCATTTTGGGCGGCTGTTCACAAATGCAACAGCCTGGCTACTACAACCCCCCTAAAGAAAACTCACAAACAGATGCTGTCGCTATAGCTGAAGCGGCTTATTCTCAACAAACCGTTCGTGCCCCATCGCAAATTCAGTTTGATATTAAAAAACCTGTTACCGCTTCAGGGCAAAATACGACTGTCGCTCAAAACAGTAGTTCTAATACCGCAACAAACGTTACGAACAGTGACAGCATCGCAAATGAAACCATTACCCCTATTGGGCCTTCACCACAAGCACAGTTAATACCCATTGCACAAACTTTTGCCGGCACGCTGCCTTGTTTTAACCGTGAAATGCAATGTACTGCTCAACGCATCACCTTAACCCTTGCTCCCAACGGTCGCTGGCGTGCCCGTGCTGCCTATTTAGACCAAGCGTTAGTCAGTGGCAAACCGCTGGCCGAGCAAGGTTGCTGGCGTACCTACAACATGCCAAGACCAAATATTATTTTGCTTGATACGTCTGGTAACGCTAGGGCTGACTTAGCCATGTCTGCCAATAATGTTCTGCTTTTGCGTTCAATTAACGGCGAAACGCCCAATTTGAACTACACCCTAACTCGTCAACCTGATGTTGACCCCATTGCGGAACTAGACCAAACACCCGCACCAAAATGTACTAACTAGTTTTGTGGTGTGGTGACCAGATATAAGGTTGAGATGACGAGCCTGGTTTGATCTCTTTTTCGACTAGGCTCTTTTTTGTGGTGTAAACCAATTGTGACTCTCAACCAAAGCATCGGTTTTATTGATCGTTTGATCTAAATCATCTTCGATACACTCACCCTGATCGCATACGTGTTGCGCAGACTCTTTAGCATCTGGCGCATCAGTTACATTGAATTTGTCAGCTGTATCGGTTGCAGTTTCAGGCTGTGAATATACCGTGCGAGCCAATTGCACGGCGTTTCGAACGCCCATTTTGTAAAAGATACGCGATCGATGCGCTTCGACCGTACGCATCGAAATGCCCAATTCCATTGCAATCAGTTTGTTTGATTTTCCTTCGGCAACGGGGTACACCACTTCGCGTTCACGTGGCGTTAATACGGGCCACCCCGCACCCGCTAATTCATCAAAGTTTTTCATACTACCTTCCCATAACAATTATCTAAGGTAGTCTGGCAGACACTTGTCAATACGCAAAGCTGTCAAATCTGACAGGCGGTAGTTTCCCTAGGTTGGGTTGACATTAAAACTAAATATAATTTAATTAACA
>CALBMZ010000057.1 GCA_937896225.1 uncultured Alcaligenaceae bacterium
CCTCAAGGTTAGTGTTGCACTTCGTACTTGAAACTGCGTTTTTTATAGAGATATAGAGAACTTAATTCAGGGGGTGCCAATTCAAGTCGTTGCTTTTAGCCAGAGCTACTTACCCAATACATTCTTTATAACGGCCATACTCTTTGAAAGCCAAGATCGCCGTGATACCAATGCAATGCCTGGTAAGTTATCAGTGTAAAGCTCAATTCGCCAGGCTGATGACAGTTGGTCAAGAAACCACTGAACCCCTGTTTCATTTTTCCACTCGGGTATCTCATACAAAATCGCATTGTTGATGACGATTGACCCTTTGCTAGACAACCTAGATAAAAGAGGCTTATAAAGCCCTTGCCAATCTTCAGGGGTGTTACCGTGTAGGTCAACTACAATTAAATCAAATGTTTCTGAACTGCTCATTAAAAACGCAATGGCGTCTTGTTGAACAACCTTTACGCTAAGGCCTTCAAGGTTTTGTTGCGCGCCTCGATCTTGGTGATCAATGGTTGTGACATGGCAACCGACCGTCGCTAACATGGCCGTCACTCGTCCGCGCGAGGTGCCAATTTCTAAAATTTTCTTTTTATTCTTTTTAACAAAAGCTTGTGCATGACGAATGATCACTTCAGTGCAGGGGTCTGGCATCGTCCACCCCGGCACCCCCCACTGACCCGAACCGCCTAACCAACAGAAACGGTCAACTACACTAACGCCTTCTTTTGAGTCAATCACGCCCTCAGTAGTTAATCTTTCAAAATGACTGTTGTGCCGACGAAAGGCATTGCCAAAGTGGTAGCCCCAAACTTTTGATACGTTACCCAGTTTTCCATAATCAATATGGTCTTCAAAGGCACGGCCAAACGGAAACTCATTGAGGGGAATAGGCAGTGCGCCTAAGGTTTGAAACGCTGCAGCAACCACCCCCTGTTCACACATATCGCGACGACCATCATGGCCTATACTTAAAGGCTGCTGTGCCAAAATGGCAGAGAATTCATTCATGTACGTGAGGCCTGGAGGCAAGGAAATCAGGCCAGAATAAAGTCTTAATTCTTGATCGATAAAGGGAAGATAGTTTCCATACAGCTGATCTATAGGCCACAAGTCATCTTGCGACACCCTCAGCACATCTTCACCTTTCACCCAATCATCAAACCATGCGGGTGCACCTGTCATGACCATATCGCCATCTAGCATCCATTCTGGTGCCTGTAAACGAACACGCTCAGGAAACCACTTCCACCAATAGCCGAAGTGCTCTGGCGGGCAACCACTTGAGATTAAAAGGGCGGCGAGCTCGGGGTTATCTGCCTCGGTCACGGGAAACCATTCGACAGGTTGATTGGCCCATTCAAGAATGCTGCGTACCCGTGCAGCGTCAAGACCGTTGGTGCAAAGGCAGTAATCGACTGCAGACCCAAACAAACGTGTGGCTTGAGCAATGGCTGCCCGAGTCACCAGGTCATCAAGACCATCACCTTTAACCCAGCGAATGACGGGTTTTGAACCCTGTGAAAACCTTCGCCCAACCGTGTTGAACGCCTCTAAACGATCGACCTCTGCCACTTGTTTTGATAATGGAATATTGGTGTCGGTGCAAATCATGCGTTGTCAGGCCAAAGGTTCAAATGAGTCAGTATGTTAACAATGTCGTTTTTTGATATTCAGCATGTTGTGGATGCTGAATATCACTGTTGATGTTGTTGCTGTGGCAGCCATATTTATGCTGTGGGTATCGCAGTTAAACTATATTTGTAACTGACTTATCTCTATGTTTCAAAATGAATTGGTGAAACCCTAATATGGATACAGACTCACTCAAGGCTATTTCGCAATTTCTTTTTGTTTGCGACAACCCAGAGCCTGTTGACTTGGCTTTTGTACTCGGTAGCCCAACCATGAATAGCATCTACCCTGCACTTGATATGTTTCATGCGGGGTTGACTCAGAAAATTGTCATTTCTGGTGCGGGCAAATCGACAAGCGGTCAACCCGAATGGGAGCTTTACCGAGATCATGCGTTGGCGGCTGGCATTCCAAGTGAGGCGCTTTTACTCGAAAAGTTAGCCTTAAATACACAACAAAATTTTGAGCTTGGGTCAAACTTAATTATGCAAGCGCTAGGTTGGGGCAACATTAAATCGGTTGCCCTATGCGCAAAACCTTTTCACATGCGCCGAGTGCTGATGACGGCTCGGCGATATTTTCCGAAAAATGTGCGCATCATCGCCTGCCCACCTAATGACCCTATGAATTTATCGGCATTAAATTGGGCTGAAACACCTATAGGGCGTGTTCGTATTCTTGAAGAATTAGGCAAAATAAGCCGCTATGCATTACAGGGCGACTTCAATGCCGACTGAACTTGGCATGATGCGTCTCATTGGAATAGGTGGCAGTGGCATGTTGCCGCTTGCTCTGTTGTTAAAAGAGGCAGGGTATGGCGTTCAAGGTATAGACTCTAATCTTTCGCATAAAAGTCATGACCTTTTATGCAACAAAGGCATACAGATCACTAACCAAGAAGCATCTTTAAATTTAGATGGCATTCAACAAATCGTGGTGAGCCCTGCGGTTCCATCACACCACCCGGTTTTGAGAGCAGCACGTCGAATCGGTGTCGATGTTAAAACGCGATCAAAAGCCCTCACCGAACTCATTCAAGATCGACAAGCCATTTGCGTGGCGGGTAGTCATGGAAAGTCGACTACGACGGCCATGCTCATGCACATTATGGAGGCAGCTGGCCTACCCGTTGGGTACATGCTGGGCGCAAGCTATTCAGGCATGACGCCCGCCAGCTTGGGCGCGGTGAGTAGCCCATTCATTCTCGAAGCCTGCGAAGCCTATGGTGCACTGCTTGACTGGCAACCGACCCATGCCATTGTCACCAATATTGACGATGAGCATGCAACACATTACGGTGATGAGCAAGGGTTAAGTGCCGAATTTCTGAATTTTATGAATCGTGTCAAACACGATGGCACCCTTATTATTTGTGGCGATGACGCGGGTGCTCAAAAGCTACTCGAAAAACTTCAAACGCGACCTTCATGCGTGTCATATGGCTTTGCCTCAAACAATCAGTTGCAAATACAAGTACGGCAACCAGACAAAGCCTTGCTATTTAAAGAGGGGCAATGTGTAGGCACACTGTCTTTGCTTGTTCATGGTGCACATAATGTATTAAATGCGACGGCTGCTTTCGCTATGGCAACAGTGCTTGGTGTCACACCAACAATGGCGCTGGCGGCGCTATCAACGTTCACCGGTGTTGATCGCCGACTGCAGCAGATCGGGCCAAGTGCAGGGCCTTTTATTTTTGATGATTTCGCACACCACCCTAACGAGATCGCAGCATCACTTAAAACCGTGAGAGATTTGTACGCTCGTCGAGTTATTGCCGTGTTACAACCTCAACTACACAGTCGAGTTCGCAACATGGCGCCCGCGTTTGCAAACGCGCTAGCCCTCGCAGATCGGTGTTTGGTCTTACCTGTAGAAGGGTTAAGCGAGGCAATTGGGCCTGACGATACCAACAGCATTTTGGCGCAAGCGTGTGACGACGCACAGGTTTCGATTGAACGGGTATCAAACCTACAAGATGTCATCGTTGCTCTGAAATCTAATCTTCATCTCAACGACTGTATTGTTGTCATGGCGGGTCGTTCAGGTGATGAGATTGCACAAAAAATTGTTAGCGTCGGCCTTAAGCCCGCCACCAAAAACGCCATAGGTATTTCTGTACTTTACGGGCGCCAAAGAACGTTTGTGCCAAACTTAACACAGAGCATCATCACCAGAGCGAATAAGAACCCTACGGCACTGGCGGTTCAAATGGGCTCTCGCAGCCTGACCTATGGTGAGCTCATGGCCAGATCAGCAGATCTCGCCAAAGTTTTAAAGTCAAAGGAGGTTACCGCTCAACAAACCGTTGCGGTTTGCTTAGGCAGAAGCATAGACCGCGTCGTGGCCTTTGTGGCGGTTCTACGTCTTGGCGCAATCTATCTTCCCCTCGACCCCATACAACCAATGGCGCGAATTGAGCTCATGCTTTTAGACTCAGGTGCAAAGATGGTGGTCGTCAACAGCGCAAGCCCTGCCCTACCCAATATAGATTTAGAGTTTGTGAATTGCGGCATCATCAGTGCACGAGACCACACACCAGAAGACTTCAAATTATTCGTGTTTAGTGTGCCATTTGGTGCATGTTTAAGTGCTTCATTAGATGCATCTTTAGGTGGGTCAATAGGTGGGTCAATAGGTGCGTCATTTGATGAGCCAACGTTTTGGGCCGAGACGCTCGCTTACCTTATTTATACCTCTGGCACCACGGGTCGCCCTAAAGGTGTTGAAGTCAGTCATGCAAGCCTCTCTAATTACGCCACGGCTGCCGTTGAACACTTTGCCATTCAACCCCATTCACGCGTTTCTCTGATTTCTAGTTTTGGCTTTGATGTTTCAGTCGGTGATATGGCCATGGCTTTAAACGCGGGTGCCTGTTTAGTTTTACCCACTGATATTCAAGCCACACCCGGCGCCCCTCTTGCGCGTTTCATCGCACAGACACAGTTAACGCATTTGTCGATCACGCCAGCTTTACTGAGCGTACTGCCTTTTCAAGACTTTCCAGATCTAAACACCATCATCGTTGCTGGCGAGTCGTGCCTTCAGACGCTGGTTGACCGATGGGCTCTAGGGCGTAAATTTATGAATGCTTATGGGCCCACTGAAGCTACAGTGGAAGCCACGTTTTTTTCTTGTAGCCCCGGCCGACCGGTCGCCATCGGGCGCCCGATTGATAACATGGGGGCTTGCATATTAGACGACAACTTATGCCCCGTAGCACCTGAACAACATGGCGAATTATGTCTGTTTGGCGTAGGCTTGGCGCGAGGCTATCTGCATCAACCTGAACTCACACATGAGCGTTTTGTAATGGTGACGCTGCCTGGTCAAGTTAGGCAACGGGTCTACCGAACGGGTGATCGAGCTTTTTTAGATGCATCTGGCAATCTACACTGCCTCGGCAGACAGGATGATCAATTTAAATTTCATGGTTACAGAATAGAACCGAGTGAAATCGAATCTGTATTGTGCCAGTTTCATCATATCAAAGATGCCATTGTTTCAAAAATGAACACCCCCACTGGCGAGAAATTAGTCGCACATATTGTGATGGCGCCCGACAGCCCAACGCTCGAACATACCGAATTAAAAGCGCACCTAACTGCCCATCTGCCGGCTTATATGCACCCTAGTGTTGTTTTACCTATAAATGACATGCCTAGAACCACTCATGGAAAACGAGATCGCTTAGCACTGCCTCTTCCGCCCTCATTGTTAAGTGACCGTGTCGCTCGCCAGCCAAAAACGCACACAGAAGAAAAACTTTTAACATTGGTTCATGGCTTTGCGGGTGGAACAGAGGTACGTGGCGTGCGCGACAGCCTGAGTGAAGCAGGTTTTGATTCGCTGGGGCTTGCCAGTCTGTTGGTCAGTATTGAAGCGTTATTTGGCGTCGCACTTGACTTGTTGATTGAGAAAGGTAGCGATACGATTGAAACGCTTGGCTTAGCGGTTGACTTTCAAGTTGCCAATTCAATTGCCAACTCGCCATCAGAGCCCAATCAAGATCAGCCTGGTCAGCTCACAGCGGTTTTACGACCCTATCTGGCAACTTGGCCTGGTACAAAGTTGGGGAAGTTAGGGTTAATTCGTTGCCTCATGCCAGAAGGGCCTACTCGTTTAAACTTATTTTGGTGCTTTCAATCTGGCGAAGAGTTGCAGGCTCTAACCCATGCGCTCAACACCTTGCCCCACATTGCTACTGATGATGGCGATGTCAGACTTTTTGGGCTGCGGTCTGGCCATTTGGCTTTTGACTATGACGCTGAAACAATTCACGCTCTCGCAGGCCTGTATGCAGATGAAATCGAAAGCATGGCAACTACTGAGCCCCTCGTATTAGGGGGCAATTGTCAAGGCGGCATGATTGCGGGTGAAGTGGCCCGCGAGCTACAGCGTCGCGGCAGATCAGTTTGTTTGACTATTTTGATGGAGCAAGGCTATTTCAAGCCACTGTCAGGAAAAATGCTTTTATTATTTGGTACTCGCAGCTACTTAAACCCCTACGGGTTAATGGAAGCCCCTGAAAACCTGTTTAGACAAGCCTACCCAGATGGCTTTCACGTGGAGATGTTGCCAGGTGGGCATGGCGAATACTTCAAACCAGAAAATGTTGATGTACTCGCCGAAGTGATTCGCCTGCAAGCAACGAAAGCGTTTAATTCCGCACAATTTGACCACGATATTGCACTCATTAAAAGCAGTATGCTTTTTAATGCTGATCATTACAGAAGCATGACCGGTCTCGCCCATTTGTCGATCGACGATCTAATTAAGACTTATCTCAACGAATGGTCTTTAAATGAAATCGAGCCAAGCACCCGATTCGACGGTAAGCACTATGAAGCCATTTATCAACAAGGCCAAACAAATGCAGCACCCATGTTGCATTTTCTTAAAGAAGGTATTTACCAAGGCTTTAACCCCTGGAGCGAGCAAACAGTCATTACATGGCAAAAGCCATTTATTGATCATGCGGAGTTTGCCTTAAGCGAACTCAACAGTAACGCTGGAAATTGGCCCAAACTTCAACCGACTGACGAGGTGCATATTCATACGCACACTCAAAGCCATATTGTGTTTCACGAGTTTCAAAATATGCTGGTGTCAGCATTCAAGCTTTTAGACATAAACGCCAAGGCATCAAACGAAACTATTAACGGCAAGCCCCAGCTCAGAATCATCATCGCACCACATGATTTTTTTTATCGTGAACCAAAAGTTGACGTTAACTTACTTTCTCTTTCAGACACGATTATTTTCAATACCGAACAAGTCACGTCAGTCTGGTTCGGTCACTGCTTTCAATATCTTCGCCAAGCATTGGGTGTGATGGATATCAATTTACAAACGGCTGTTTGCCTCAGTCAATTAGGTATTTCAACACGTTTTTTACCATTGGGGCACGTTGACGGTTACCCTTTGTTTCAAGGTAACTTACCGATTCCAACTGAAATCAAAAGTGATCTTTCTGGCTTCGACTTTTCAGATCAATCGGCATCAAATTCAGATCGGCCAATCGATTTAGTCTGGATTGGCTCAAACTCAAAACGTCGGCAGGCTTTTCTAGACATTGCTCAGCCGACCTTTGATGAATTTAAATCGTTTATTCGACTCGTGAATGTAAGAGGTGCGCTAAGCAGCACGCATAATGGAGCAGTCTCGGCTTTAAGCTATGCGGCGTTAGGGCAAAGAGCAAAAATTTTATTGAACATTCATCATTTCGGTATACCGTATTTTGAATGGCAAAGACTCATGCATTTCGGGTTTATGCAGGGCGCATGTGTTGTGACCGAAACGGCTAGCGCCGTTCCACACCTCATACCGGGTGAGCATTACCTACAGACAGACCTTAACCATATACCCGAACTGGTTAAATGGCTTTTACAAGACGCGGAAGGCCGTCAAACCCTTGAGTCTGTTGGAGCAAAGGGCTATGAAACTGCTATGCAAAAGTTTAATTTAAGTTTCACGCTCGAAAAGCTTTTTATGTGAGATAGATTACAAATTTTAGGATTTACTTTTAATCATTTTTGCATAGCGCCTTAGCTGCTGTTTGGGCGACCTTGCAAACCTTGCCAACTCACGCAGCGGCATAGTTAGCCTCCAAGAATTGCTACTCAAGATTGTCATTAATCTTGACCGCTCTACAGCTAGTTCAGTATTTAGCTGTGATTCCCGTTCACCAAGACGAATGGTTTCATTTGTAAGGCTACTGAAATGTTGATGACATTCACTTAACAACTTATCAGCACGCGTCATATAATTAAGTGCAGGCGATAACGTTTGCAATTGAGTGCTAACTTGCTCAAACTTTTGCTTGACCTCTGGTGAGTTTATATCGACTTCATCGCGAGCCAATCGATTAAGTAACCTATATGTGTCAGTAACACCTTCAGGCACATTCGGCGCAACATGCAAGTCTTCTAATTTAAACTGCGTGTGTCGTAATTCTTTATCAAGAAAATCGCCTATATATTTTTTAACCCCTATTGAGTCGATTTCAAAAGGTAAGTCTAACGATTTTGCTACTCTTTGTATTTGTGCCTGCGGATTAGCCAAGAGTAGATCAAAATCAACAACCACTCTTTTGGACCCTTCGGTTTCAAGAATCACAGGTAAAACATGTTCTAGCCAGAGATAATAACTTTTTTCATCATCAAAACCATCTCTTGCCTTAAGAGAACACATCACACTAGTTGGATGACGCGTAGCGATCACATATGAGGGTGTTAAATTTAAATGTTTAAAAACACCCTGCCAGAATGGCAATAATCGATTGATTCTTGGGTCTTTTAAACCAAAAGGTTTATCACTCTTTTTTAAACGTAAAAGATCAATCGCACGCAACTTTAAAGATGCAATATTATCTTGCTCAAACGCAAATGCGGGTAAAAAAGTTAAATCATCCCAATCTCTGTTTAAAGCAGTTAACAGATCAACATTAAGCTTATTGATCTCGACATCTTCAAAGAAACCTTTCTTGTTAACCATTGGTTGAGGTTCAATGAAGTCATGGCCTAAATCAACACCCATTTCCTGCAAACTGCGAGTCAGTACGCTTGTTCCACTTCGATGCATACCTAGAACTACGATGACACGGTTATTGTTTTCTAGATTCATTTTTTGGGTTGATCTCTGACTCAGCATGATAACAACATGAAATTCTTTTAATCTAATTCAAGGTAACAATCAGGCAGCAGGCCCAAAATAAGCATCACACACCTCACTCGAAGTGGCGTCCATTTTAATTTTGCCGTGTTCAAGCCATAAGGCTCGTGTGCAGGTTTTTAATGCCAGTTCTCGCGAGTGGGTGGCCACAACCAATATATTAGTTGATTGCACCACATCGTTCATACGTGCCTCAGCTTTATGTTTAAAACCTTCGTCACCAACTGAAAGCCATTCGTCCATCAGTAATATTTGAGGGCGTAACGTGGTCGAAATGGTGAACGCCAAACGCATGTGCATACCGGTTGAATAAGTGCGCACCGGCATTTCAATGAAATCACCGAGTTCAGAGTATTCAACGATTTCTGGGGTTTTAG
>CALBMZ010000058.1 GCA_937896225.1 uncultured Alcaligenaceae bacterium
TGAGTTGATAACTGTTTTGTGTGGAGTCAGGCGTTTATCTTCTCTTATAGCTTTTATCTTTCACGGCAATTTTAAACAATCGACTATTACCTTCTAGAAGACAACAACATGTCAAGCTTCATCGTTTTAAACCTCAACGATTCGGGCGTAGGCTCTTTAAGAGCAGCAATTGAAGGGGCTAATTTAAGTTCTGACGCGACGAACGAAATTACGTTTTCAGTCTCTGGCACAATCACTCTAAGCACCGCGCTGCCCACTCTATCCAAGAATGTCGCCATTGATGCAACTTCTGCACCAGGTTATGTCGACGGTGGGCCACCCGTTTTAACAATCGATTTTAATAATCAAGCGGGCCTAACCGTCGGCATGGGTGGCGCAGGCTCTACCCTTTTAGGTTTGGCAGTCGGTCAAGCGAGTGGCGATGGTATAACGCTTTTAGGTGGTGGGGTCACCATCAACAAATGCTTTGTGGGTCTCTCAGCAAACGGCTCTGATCTGGGCAACGTTGGCGACGGTATACATATTGGTGTCACTTCATCAAACAACATTATCGGCTTAAACGATAAGCAAGTGGCTGGGGTTGTGGGTAACGTTATTTCTTTTAATGATGCAAACGGTATCACTATTGAGGGTGGGTCAGGCAACATTTTAGTTGCGAACCGCATTGGTACTGATATAACCGGCACGGTTGATCAGGGTAATGGCCAAAATGGCGTCTGGTTAACCGGCGGCACAACGGGCAACACCATCGGTGGTACGGCTTACATAGACACGGCCACGGGCGCTGTCAACAATCCAACTGGCGACGAAGGTACCGTACCCGGTGTATTTGTTGTACCGCCCTTAGGCAACCAAATTTCAGGCAATGCTGGCAATGGCGTGTTAATCGATGCCAACTCTGAAAACAATGTGCTTAACGGCAACTTCATCGGCACCACAGCCGACGGCAATGGCGACTTAGGCAATGGTCTTGATGGCGTTCAGATTTTAAATTCAGATAATAATGGTTTAATTGGTTGCACGTTTGTCGAAAACCCCTTTGTCTACTACAACGTATTAAGTGGTAATGGTGGTAATGGTTTACACATCACCAACTCAAATAATACGACTGTTCAGGCTAATTTTTTTGGTATTGGTGCCGATAATGCATCGTTAGTTGGCAATGATGGCAATGGCATTCTTGTCGATGGTAACTCTGAAACCACTACTGTCGGGGGTGTGATTCCATTAGGTAATGTTAGTGGTGGCAACGGGTTAAATGGTCTTTATGTAACCGATACCGCCAGTGATGTCATTTCCTTCAACACATTTAGTGGTATCTTCGCATTTCAAGGCGCGGCCCCCAATCAACAAAACGGTATTTTGATCGATTCAACTGGTGGTGGGCAAACGATCAGAACATGCGTCACGTCTGGCAACTTACAAAACGGCATTCAAATTAGCGGGAATGCCCGCGACGTGTTGATTGACCCTAATATTGCTGGCCTCAATACAGATGGCAATGGTATTTTAGCAAACGGAAGAAATGGTTTACTCATAGCCGACTCAGCCCACGATATTACGGTAGGGGGTTCTTATCAGTCTGTTATTCCACAAAACACATTCTCTGGTAACACTGGCTATGGCATCGCGATCATTGATCAGTCCTATAACATTCATGTTTTAAATTCAGCCATTGGTACGAGTGTGACAAGAATTGATGCCCATGGTAATTCAGCCGGTGGGATTTTAATGGCCAGCGTGGGTGCTGGTAATTTGATTGGTGGCCACACCATCAACGCTGATGACCCTCAAGGTAACTTAATTTCTGGCAATGATGGCAATGGCATCACCTTTGCCTATGGCTCTGATGGTCAATCGGTTATCAGTAATAGTTTTGGTTTTGATCGGTTTGGGTTACCCACCCTACCTAATGCGGGTCAAGATATTGCGGTGAATGGAACCATAGGCAATATTATTCAAACAAATGATTTAGCAGATGGCCAGGAAATTCTATATGGCCTGCAACCCCAAGCAGTTTATGCACAAATTGAATCGTTGTACGTCGGTTACTTCGGCCGTGCTGCTGACCCAAGTGGTTATTTAAATTGGTCAGAGCAGGCCTTAACGCAGCTGGTGCAAGGCGACTCATTGTCGAGCATCATGAGCGAAATATCAGCCAGCTTAGCTGTATCGGCTGAAAATGGGGTTTATGCCAGCCTAGCTGACACCACTTTTGATCGCTCTAATACTGAGCAAGTTGATCTTGCCACGTCATACATCAATCAAACTTATCAGTATTTTTTCAACCGAGTACCTGACACAGAAGGTTTTGCTTACTGGTTCAATGAGCTGTTTGATGGGGTCATGCCGTTTACTCAACTTGTATATGCCATTGCTAATGGAGCCCTAGCTAACGATCAAGTTGTATTGGCTAATAAGATTTCGGGTGCACTATATTTCAATCAAGCCCTTAACAATGCCAACATCGATGACCCTACATTGTTGAGCATGCAACTTGCGGTAAGAGGCATCACAACAGAGAGCACACTCTTAATCTCAAAGCTCGCCACCGACACATACAGCGGTGAAGCGGCCAATGCCGTGAACAACACCTCAATATTTTCTGATGAAACAAGCACGTTTATTACGGGCGTCAGAGGAGATCACGATGGCAATGTGATTTTAACCGGAAACCAAGTCATTTCTGGAACGGTCAACACACAAGCTATCTTATATCAAGGCCCAATGATTAACACATCTCTGGGCACAATTTACAGCCTTACCCCTCAGTTTGATGGTCAAGATATTGTAAGTTCAACTTTTTATGGCCCCAACACGAGTGTATTTGACACCACCATTAACGTTGGAGAAGTCAGAGCAGTTGGCAGTTATGTCAACAACGCCGATGCAGAAACGCGTGACCACGCTATGATTTATAACGGCACCATAGATGGTGCTCGCGGTACTTGGACACAGGTAGATGTGCCCTCTTCTGTGGTGGGTAATCAGCAAGTATGGGATACAATTTTGCACAGCACCATGGGTGACCTAGCCGTTGGCAACTACGATATTTACGGCGACGACGCATCAGGCAATGCCTTTATCTACAACATGCGAACAAAGAAATACACCATCTTAGACACAGATTTTGGCGGCACCGACCAACTCACAACGCTCTACGGAATTTGGCAAGACGAACAGGGTGGCTCGGCCTACACAGTAGTCGGCGGGTCAAAGCACGGCTTCGGCTTAAATCAAGCATTTGTTGCAAGATATGACTCAATTTCAGAAACTTTCAGTGATATTCGTTATTACGACTTTGAAGGCACACCTGGCCTCATCACTCACTTTGAAGGCATTACTGCTGTACCAGGTGGTTACAATTTAACTGCCACTACTGATCAAGGTGCAGCCTTTGCAAGCATTACAACCTTGCCTGATGGCTCTTTTAGTGATGCTCAATGGGCCTTAAACAACATGCTTGGCTCAAGCCTGACAACAGGTGATTCCGTATTTCAAAACATAGTGATGGGTATCTATGCATTAGCCGATTCCTCAATCATCAGTACCTACGCAGGCGAAGTTGATCAATCCCTTGTCAGTGATACGGGTGGATTAATTATGCTGGTAGGTGCACCAAACTTTACCTATGCCCAAACAGCTGATGCCAGTACAGGGTCAGTAGTCATTGGCTCTTACTCCGCTGGTAACGTGTTGGGTGGCTCAATTGCTAACGATACATTCATGGGCGCTCAGGTTGCGCAAGTATCAGATACATTCTTTACGGGTGGTGGTGCTGACTCAGTTTTATTAACTAACGATCGCACCGTTGGCAGTCATATTGCTTTGTATGCCAGCAATATGACAACTGACTCTAGTTTAGCCATTCCAGGTGATGTTCTGCCAAGCATCTTAGGTAGCATTGTTAATGCACAAGACATACCCCAGTTGGGCTGGTGGGGTCAAGGTAGCGGAAAGCTTGGCGGACCAGTTTCAAATGAAGAAACCAATGCGGGTTCAGGCACGGGCACCAGCGCCAGTATGAGCCAAGTCTTTAATTTTGAAACAGGTACTGACTTAGCTGAACTTGATCGTTTCGACATCTCTTTAAGCGCATTTAGCGACTTGTTACGCGATGCCAACCCTGGTGCAGGCCCAAATCTTGGTGCCGCTATTTTTAGTAATACCCTTAGTTCGGGTGACACCATTTCAGTAACAGATGCAGATGTTTTGGTTTTTTCTAATTCACAGATCTTTGATGACGCCGATGACTTAGCAGCAACCTTAGCTAATGTAGCAACAGAAATTCGGTTCAACGTTGCACAGACCGACGCCTTAAACCATTACCTCATTGCTTATCAAGACAGCACAGGAAACGCTCGTATTGCAGACATGAGCATTCAAAGTGGCTCGTCATTCTTTGGCACGGCTACTGAGACAGGTAAAACCTTATCGATCTCAGACATGGTGCAATTAGTTGGGGTGTCAGTTGATCAATTACACGATGGGAATATTCATTTTGTAGCGTAATTTTGTAGCATAAGCATCTAAAAGCCACGTCAAACTATCGCTTGTGAATAACAGAGGAATTTATTGCTTCGTTAAACACATTTAAGTATCCTTGACCCATGGCTTGACCAGAAAAAAGCATGTCGTAACGTTCACGTGCGGCATGCCCAAAACTTTCTGCCAATTTAGCATCTGCTAGCAAGCTATTCATTGCTTGAGCCAATTCTATTGGTGACTCAGGTGACACCACAAAACCCGTTTGATTGTGCAAGTTTATATAAGAAGTACCTGTACCAATATCGCACGTCACCATAGGTTTTGAGCACATGCTAGCTTCAACCAGAACCAGCCCATAGGCCTCTGACCTAAGATGTGAAGGTAAAACCAAAGCTCGACAAGCTTGAATCAATGCCATTTTTTCAGGGTCGGAAACACGCCCAGTAAACGTTATGTTTTTTAAACCTAACTGAGCAACTTTAGCTTTCAGTCTTGCCCCTTCGGGGCCCTCACCAACCACTACCACACGCCCTTTTGTGGTTTGACAGGCGTCGATAAGGGTATGCAAACCCTTATAGTAGCGGAACACGCCAACGAACAATATGAAGGGCTCACCTTGATCAAGATTGAGGTGTTTAAGAATAGTTTGGTCTGGTTCGATTTCATCTACGTTTTCAGTTTTACCCAACGGTATTTGTCGCAACTTTGAACGTATGAATGAATCAGACAAGATCGTGCTACTTTGCATATAGTTGGGTGCGTTAGAAATGATGGCATTCATGCCTTTCAAGGTACGCCACATCAAAGGGGCGTATGCCGCGTTCAACCATTTTTGCCTAACCACATCTGACACATAAGTTAGCACTGAAGGTTTTGTTGGGGCAAGCTCGTGCAAAAGGTCTGCAAACGGCCAAGGAAACAAATAATGCACAACATCTGCTTGCTTAACTAATGTACGAAACGTAGTCATAGCGTCTAAACTGCCTAAGTCACATGACGCGGGGGCAGCCCAAGATCGACAACGCACCACGGTTGCCTCTGGTCTCTGAATGATTTTTGGTGAGGGGTTAGGTGATAAGGTAAATACAGTATTTTCCACACCTAACGCTTGCGTACTCAAACAAATCTGCCTAATTGCCTCTTGCCCACCACCCTGAGAGTCAGGAAAGTATGTTCGATAGACATGTAAGACTTTCATATCGGTTTTGCTCGATGAGTAGGCTGTTTGTCTAGGCCCACCTGATCGATCAGTTGATCATCTGCCAATTGGCTATCAATCTGTTGCAAATGAGGTGTTTTTGTATTTAATACCCGCTCGTAAACTTTGATGGTTTCTTGTGCGCACGCCTGCCAAGTAAACTTTCTAGCACGAACCAAGCCCTTAGCTGCAAATTCACGTCCAACCGTTTCATCTTGCGCCAAAGTCGCCATAGCTTCAGTCATTTCAGCTACTTTATAGGGGTCAACTAACCATGCTGCATCACCGGCTACTTCTGGAAGGGATGATAAATTTGAAGTAATTACAGGGGTTTGACTCGCAAAACCTTCAAGCACGGGCAATCCAAAACCTTCAAGCAACGATGGGAATACCAAAGCAGTGGCGCTTTGCAACATGACACGTTTAGAAACATCGTTCACGTTTTGCAACCATCGAACCGCCCCACCCTGACCGTAAGCATTGAGCCTCTGAATAAACTGCTCAGAACCCCAGCCATTGCGCCCAACAATTAACAACGGAACCTCTTTGCGAATGTGAGCGGGTAACGCCTCATGGGCATCGATCATACGATCGAGATTTTTACGTGGCTGCAAGGTGCCAATAAATAAAAAAAAGCGTTCTGGTAACTTTAAGCGCTGACGATGGCTGTCAATAACGTCTTGACCAAGCTTCACAAAATAGCGTTCATCAACGCCTAACGGAATAACCGTTATTTTGTTCTCGTCTACTCTAAAATGATGAGAAATTTCTTTTTTAGAAAACTCAGAAATCGTAATTAAGTGATCGGCCCATTGAGCACTCTTTCGCCACACTAAGTTTTTGATCCATCGCGCCCGTTGATTCACCCAATGTGGGTGAGACAAAGGAATGGCGTCCATGAATGTGGCAACAACGGGTAGGTGAGAAAAACGTGGCGTACAGTGATCGGTTGCATGAAATATATCAAGGTCATTTTGCAACGATTTTGTCTTGAAAAAATCTGAACCTGATAGCGTAGACCATACCGCGGATGAACTATATTTTGGAAAACTTTCTATTACCAAGCCTTTTAAATCAGGCATGGGGGGTTTTCCAAATGTCACTGGGCGTAAAAGAATATTGTGATTTAACAGCTGTAAATGATTAAAAATTTCTTCGCAATAATGCCCAATGCCATCAAGCTGCCCAGATTGCAAACCGTTTACCAAAACTGTTGAACCAAAACCAACCTTCATTTGATTGTCTTAAACACGAAGCACATGGTTAAAATGAACTTCCGTTAGTGTGCCGTCTTACATCTGCCTCAACCATCATCTGCGTCAGTTGTTCAACTGTCGTCGTTGCAACCCAACCTAATTTTTCATGGGCCAAACTTGAGTCGCCAATCAGTAATTCTACTTCTGCAGGTCTGTAGTATGTAGGGTTAATGCGCATGACAACTTTTCCGTTAGCGACATTAGTCGCCGTTTCATGCTCTGCCTGACCTTTAAAGTCAACTTCAATATCTGCTGCTTTAAACGCCATACGCACAAACTCACGAACGGTTGTGGTTTGATTGGTTGCCAACACAAAAGACTGTGCTGTATCGACTTGTAACATTTGCCACATACCCTCAACGTACTCTTGAGCGAAACCCCAATCGCGCTGCGCGTCAATATTGCCAAGCTCAAAGTTTTCGATTTGATTTAATTTTATTTTTGCAACGTTATCGGTTATTTTGCGTGTAACAAACTCTTGGCCACGCAACGGGCTTTCATGGTTAAACAATATGCCGCTCGCCCCAAAAATACCATAACTCTCGCGATAGTTGACGGTCATCCAGTGCGCATATAGTTTAGCGACACCATAGGGGCTGCGCGGGTAAAAAGGCGTTTCTTCGGTTTGTGGAATCGTCTGTGCTTTACCGAACATTTCAGAGGTGCTGGCCTGATAAAAACGAATTTTAGGGTTGATCAACCGTATCGCTTCTAATAGATGCAGAGCGCCTAGACCCGTTATTAATGAAGTTGTCACGGGTTGATCAAAACTCACTCTCACAAAACTTTGAGCGGCTAAATTATAAATTTCATCTGGCTCGATTTTTTGAACTAAGGAAATACTGCTACCCAGATCGGTTAAGTCATATTCTACTAAATGCAGATTAGGGTGATGGTGAATCCCCAGTTCTTCAACACGCCAAAAATTAACTGAACTTGTGCGTCGAAAAGTACCGTAGACAACATAGCCTTTATCGAGCAAGAGCTGCGCCAAATAGGCGCCATCTTGACCTGTGATACCTGTGATAAGTGCTTTTTTACTCATTTATTATTCCACAAATTTATAGTTTTTTATATTGGCTCTTAACCAATACTAGAACTGTTGCATGACTCTTGGGTGATAGCCTGCAAAAGCCCATTCAACTGATTTCCAACTCTTGAGTACCGATGTTGTTGCCGCCAAGCAGTGGCCGCAGTTTGGATTGTTTTACTGACATTATCTTTTACACGTATTGATTTCTCTATATCTAAACAGCCTTTAGCTAAATCTTCAGGGGCAAAGCCAGGTAGCATATATGTTGCTTTAACAACATCATCAAAAATACTTAAAGGTGTTACGGCGACAGGTATACCACTGGCCA
>CALBMZ010000059.1 GCA_937896225.1 uncultured Alcaligenaceae bacterium
GTGTCGGTTTCTTGACTCAAAAACAAGGGTGCTAAGGAAGCCTCAAGGGCCTGTGTAACAGATTTAATAGGTATGTTGTGATGCACGACCCCCAAACGGTTAGCCATGTCTTTCGCATCATCGGTTGATATATCGGCAGTGTAAGCTGAGGGCATCATGACTGTTTTAACCCATTCAGCCCCCAATGCATCAACAGCTATTGCCAAGACAACGGCTGAGTCAATACCGCCAGACAACCCTAATATGACAGATTTAAAACCATTTTTTTCAACATAATCATGAACACCTAAAGTTAGAGCTGCCCAAATATGCGCCAAGCTTTCATCAGGTGAGGTTTCAGTTGGCGTTAAAACGCCCTGCCCAGCTTGTATCGCACCCCCTGCGTGCACATCAAAAAAACCCAGAGCAGGTTTAAAGGCAGGTAACATGCCAACGCAGTGACCTGCTCGATCGATAGCTTGTGATTGACCGTCAAAAACCAACTCGTCTTGGCCGCCACACAAATTAACAGACAGTACTGACACACTGGCACGATCGACGCAACGACGCAAAATCTCTAGACGTTGGGTAGGTTTAGCCATGTGGAATGGTGAAGCATTAAGCACCAACAATACTTCGGCACCTGCCTGTTTTGCTGCAATCGGGGCTGATTTAAACCATGCATCTTCGCAGATATTCAGACCAAACTTCACGCCTGCATGCTCAAATACACAGGGTTGCGAACCAGGTGTGAAATAGCGCTTTTCATCAAAAACACCATAATTGGGTAGCTCAAGTTTGAAATATTGTGCGATGATTTGCCCCTCAAGGGCGACGCTTGCCGTGTTTCTTAAGGCACCCTCATGCCAACTGATATGGCCCACGACAACGGCTAAACCTTTAAAAGGGGCAAGTTCACTGACAAGTGCCTCAAATGCTTGGGCAACAGCCTCAATATACGCAGGTCGTAACCAGAGGTCTTCTGCTGGGTAGCCACACAAAGAAAGTTCAGGGGTCAGTAAAACTTGAGCCCCGCCTTGCTCAGCCAGTAGGGTATTAGCCAAAATAAGTTTTGAATTGCCCTTGAAATCACCAACTGTGGTGTTCATTTGGGCCAGTGCGACTTTAGCAGCAAGTTTCATAAATTTGGGGTCATCAAAGTTAAGCGATATAGCTATTCTATGGCATATATCTCTAGAAGGTTTTTAAATAACTGTTCACACCTCCCGTGCACCAGACACAACAACACTGATTGCGAACGATCTATAATCTATGTTATGAACTCAAAGCAAACTCCCCACACAGACGCATCCAATCAACTGGCGACAACGCCAATTAACCAATTTGATAAAAAAGCACATGCTTGGTCTGCTCGCTTTAACGAACCGGTTTCAGAGCTGGTCAAACGTTACACAGCATCAGTTGATTTTGATAAAAGATTAGCCGATCAAGATATTGCGGGTTCGTTGGCGCACGCCAAAATGCTGAGCCACGTAGGGGTCATCACCCCCGAAGATTTGAGCGATATTCAAAAGGGCTTAAGTCAAGTTCAAGCAGAAATTGAATCGGGTCAATTTGTCTGGTCTATTGATCTTGAAGACGTTCATTTGAACATTGAAAAAAGATTGGTTGAAATCATTGGTGACGCGGGTAAACGTTTGCACACGGGGCGCTCACGTAATGATCAAGTTGCCACTGATATTAGACTTTGGTTACGCTCTGAAATTGATTTAATTAATGTGGAATTACATGCCTTAATTCATGCTCTAGCCAAGCTAGCACTTGAGCAAGCAGACACCATCATGCCAGGCTTTACGCATTTGCAAGTGGCCCAACCGGTGACTTTTGGGCACCATATGTTGGCTTATGCCGAGATGTTTCGCAGAGACGTTCAACGCATGCGAGATTGTCGCAACCGCGTAAACGTCTTGCCATTAGGTGCTGCTGCCTTAGCCGGAACAAGTTTTCCTATTGATCGTCACTTTGTTGCCAAAGAACTGGGCTTTGATGATGTATGCCGCAATTCGCTTGATGCGGTGTCAGATCGAGATTTTGCCATCGAGTTTTGTGCGGCTGGCGCACTGGTTATGACACATATTTCGCGTTTGTCAGAAGAGTTAGTCATCTGGATGAGTCCTCGCGTGGGCTTTATTGATTTAGCTGATCGTTTTTGTACCGGCAGTTCAATCATGCCTCAAAAGAAAAACCCGGATGTACCTGAACTGGCTCGGGGTAAAACAGGTCGTGTGAATGGCAATCTAATTGCTCTTTTAACCCTGATGAAAGGCCAACCCTTAGCCTACAACAAAGACAACCAAGAAGACAAAGAAGGCTTATTTGATACGGCAGACACCGTACGCGACACCCTGACCATTTTTGCAGACATGATGGGAGGTGTTCGGGTTAAACCTGATGCCATGCGTAGCGCTGCCAAACAGGGGTTTGCTACCGCCACCGATTTAGCAGATTACTTGGTCAAAAAAGGCCTACCTTTTCGTGACGCCCATGAGGTGGTTGCGCTTGCCGTTAAAACCTGCGAAATACAAGGCTGCGACTTGTCTGACCTCTCTTTAGAGGCCTTAAAAGCCTACTCGCCTTCAATCGAAACAGATGTATTTGAGGTGCTCACTTTAGAGGGCTCAGTGAATGCTCGATCTCACGTAGGCGGCACCGCACCTGTTCGGGTGCGTGAAGCCGCTCAAGCCCTACTCAACGAGATTGAAAACAGCCATTGATTCTACATGTGCGGTGTGGGGAAACATATTGATGACCCCTGCCGCCTCAAGCTTGTACTGAGATTGCGTCACTAAAATTGCCGCATCGCGAGCAAGCGTGGCAGGGTTACACGACACATAAACAATGCGTTTAGGGCGTTTATTTAGAGGCATAGCTGCCAATGCTTCGCAAACAACCAAAGCCCCATCGCGTGGGGGGTCAATTAACCATCGATCAAACGCAGGTGCTTCAGTGACTGATGCAGGCAAGCCCTCAAACAAATTTCCCACGACGAACTCAGTATGAAAAATGCCTTGTAGCTGGGCATTATGCTGAGCCTGGCGTGTCAAACTTAGGCTGCCTTCCACACCCAGAACAAATGCAGCGTGTCGCGCTAAGGGTAAACTAAAATTCCCTAAACCACAGAATAGATCCAGAATACGATCGCTTGATTTGGGCTCTAACAAACCCAGCGCCCGCGCAATTAACACTTGGTTAATCTTTGGGTTGACTTGGGTGAAGTCAGTCGGTTTAAAAGGCATACGTAAATCGTAAGCGGGTAACGCATAAGCAAGTTGATTGCTGGCGTCTGCTGTGTCAGGCGTTTCTAACAAATGCACTGAATCAGGGCCTGCAGGCTGCAACCACCACGTCACGCCGTGCAGATGCCCAAACTCTTTAAGCAGTCGTTTGTCTTGATCCGTTAGGGGCTCCATGTGGCGCAACACAAACGCGGTTTGTGTATCACCAACGGCCACTTCAATTTGAGGCATACGGTTGGGTCGGCTGAGCGTTTCAATTAACCGACGGGTGGGCACCAGTAAATCGCTGACATGTCGGGGCAAGACTTCGCATTGCTTCATGTCAGCCACGTAACCACTTTTTTTCTCGTGGAAACCCACTAGAATGCCACCCTTCTTGTCGACCAATTTGACGGTTAATCTTGCACGATGGCGGTAACCCCAATAAGGCCCATGTATAGGCGTCAATATTTGAGCGGCTTTGACACCACCGATATGGTGCAAAGCGTCTTCTAAAACTCTTTGTTTGAAAGCAACCTGCGCTGCCGCATCAATGTGCTGCATGGAACAGCCGCCACAGACACCATAGTGTGGGCATTGAGGTTTGACACGTAGCGATGAGGCTTTAAAAACCTGCTCGGTTCGCGCAATTTCATAGGAAGGTTTTTTCCGTAAGGTGGTGACACCCACCGTTTCGCCGGGTAACGCACCTTGCACAAAAATAACTTTACTATCTTGGCGGGCCACGCCACGGCCATCTTGATCGAGTGACTCGATCTGCAATATATTATTTGTATTCATAGCTTAACGCCAAGCTGCCAGATAGGCTTGCCAATGGGGTGCATCGTTGTTGTTAAGGAAGTCACGAACCAACTCAATTTCTTGTTGATAGGCTGTATCGTCTATTTCACCACGTAGTTTTCTAAACCGGCAATATACTAGCCAGGTGTTCATGACATCTGTCTCGCAATAAGCTCGAATTTCGTCTTCCTTGCCAGCTTGCCAAGCAGGCCAGACTTGACTACCGTCCATACCGAGCTTGCCAGGAAAACCGCATAATTTAGCCATTTCATCTAAAGGTGCGTTACCTCGACCATTGTGTTTGGCCAAAACATCCATTAAATCAACATGACGATTATGGTAACGACTTAGGTAGTTGCTATATCGAAATTCACGATCATCATCACCGTTTTCCCAATAGCGCTGAGCCACCAAGCCATGAATCAAGCTTCGATAATGTAAAACGGGTAAATCAAAACCTGAACCATTCCAGCTCACTAACTTGGGTGTATAACGATCAATCGTTTTAAAAAAAGCCTGAATCAAGGTTTTCTCTGGGTCATCGGCTTGACCTAGGCATTTAACCCGAAAACCATTGTCATCACGAAACACACAACCGACAACCGCAATGCGTTGCAAATGCAAAGGTAAAAAATCATGGCCAGTCACTTCTCGACGTTTCGAAACAGCTAGCTCGTAAACAGCCTCGTCAGACACTTCTGAACTGGCACCTTGTAAGGCGCGCAGACCAGAAATATCAGGAATAGTCTCAAGATCAAAAACAAGCGTAGGGGTCATAACTCGGGCTTACTGTGGGGGAAGGTAACGAAGCGGGTCAACTGCTGTACCGTTAAGTCTAACTTCAAAATGTAAGCGAGGTGAACTGGCCTCTGACTGACCCAGTGTTGCAATTTGTGCACCTTTTTTAACCTTAGCCCCTGATTTAGCAAGATTGTTTTGGTTGTGTGCGTAAGCCGTCAGAAACCCATCCTCATGCTGCAAAATGACCAAATTACCTAAACCTCGGCCAGCATTATCTGAGAAGGCTACTACTCCGTCAGCAGCAGCATAAACTGGTTCGCCTAAGGTGCCTTCGATATCAATACCTTTGTTTGAGGGAGTGAACCCTTCAATGACTTTACCCTTGGCTGGCCATTGCAGATTTAAAGCATTTGCATTCGAGGCTCGGCTAGGCGTGTTGGGTTCTGATGTAGCATCTTTGGCCGCATTAATTTGGGCACGCGTACGCGTTGGCTTGGCTGGAGCAGCTGAATCGGTATCACCCCTGTCCATACCCCCTGACGAACTTTCGCTACCCAAGCGTAAACGTTGGCCCACACGTAATTGACGCGGGTCAGAAATATTATTTAAACTTATAAGCGATGCGACGCTGACACCCGTGGCACGTGAAATTTTTGATAAGGTATCACCTGGCTCAACGGTATATTCGCCGCCACGGCCCGATTCTGAGTCACCACCAAAACCAAAAATAGGTGCGCCCGGCCCAGAGCCTGCACAACCCGTTAAAGCGAGCAGCAATAAAAGTAAAGCCAAAGCTTTCATTGCAGGAATGGCATGAGCCGAGCCTTTTAAACGGAATTGTTCAAAAGGTCGATTGTGAACCGAACACAACATCATTGATAAACTCCAAAACTAATTGTTACCTTTGTACACCAGATAAGAGCGGCACAAAACGTACCGCCTCTAAAACTTCACGCTTCCATTGAGTAGGCGAAACGCGCTCAATGAGAACTAGGTGTTGATTGTTTGACCCTTCCGGAGCAATCAAACGCCCTTTTAATGCTAGCTGATCAAGTAAAGCCTGAGGTATAGCCAAACCTGCAGCCGCCACCACAATGCCATCAAAGGGTGCATGCGTTGGCCATCCGAGCATGCCATCACCAAAAAATGATCTGACTTGGCGGTACCCTTGTTTTTGTAAATGCTCACGCCCTATATCGTACAACGCACGAATGCGCTCAATTGTAAAAACTTGATTAAACAATTGGTTCATGACAGCGGCTTGGTAGCCGCAACCCGTTCCAATTTCAAGTACTTTTAGCGGTATTTGTCGGCCGTCGCATAAAGCAGACAGCATACGTGCCACAACCCAAGGTTGAGAGATTGTTTGCGAGTGGCCAATTGGCAACGCGGCATCTTCGTAAGCTCGACTGGCTAAGCCTTGATCGACAAATGCGTGTCGTAAAACAGATGCCATAGCATTCAATACATTTTCGTTGCTGATGCCATGCTGACGCAAGCGTTGAACCATTGCTAAACGTGAACGCTCAGAATTTAAGCCCAAGTTTTGCGATTGAATAGGTTGTGAAGGGGCGATGGCATGACTTGAAACCCCCCCAATACTCAACCGCGTGTTGCTATTGGCCGGCTTAAAGCCTGCCATATCTTTGCCTAAGGGCTTACGCACCGTCATCAGCACCGACTTGAGATGTTGAGTTGATAGGAGCGTTTAACCAATGAGACATGTGTGTCAATTGATTTTCGTGCGTGAGATCTAAGCGTAAGGGTGTCATAGAGACCCAGCCTTGCTCCACGGCCCCAAAATCAGAACCCTCAGTGGCATCTTGTACCAGGCCAACGGGCCCTATCCAGTAAACCGTTTCACCCGCTGGGTTTAGTGTAGGTATAACCGGTTGTGAGGGGTGGCGCTTGCCTAAACGGGTGACTTGAATACCTTTAATTTCATCGTATGGTAGGTTTGGAATATTGACATTAAGTAACGGGGCACCCTTGAGGGGCATGTCAATTTGACGTTGCACCACATCGCGCGCGATACGAGCGGCCGCATCAAGATTGCTCCAACCTTTAGACGTAAGCGAAAAAGCAATAGATGGAATGCCGAATAAATGCCCTTCGATGGCGGCTGCAACGGTGCCAGAATACAGCGTATCGTCACCCATGTTGGCGCCATTATTAATGCCAGAAACCACTAAATCGGGTTTTTCTCCCAACAGGCCTGTTAACGCGATGTGCACGCAATCGGAGGGCGTACCATTAATAATATAAAAACCTTTTGATGATGTTCTAACAGATAGAGGGCGATTCAATGTCAGCGAGTTTGATGCCCCACTGTGATTCACCTCGGGTGCTACCACCATGAGTTCCCCACACCCCGCTAAAGCATCAACCAAAGCTTCAATGCCATGCGCACTGTACCCGTCGTCATTCGAAATCAAAATTTTCATATCAGTTTGTCTAGTGTTAGGGGTCATATTTACAAGGTCAATTGTAACCCTGCATATTTAGCTAAACTAAACTACATTAGTGAGTTAATGTAGTTTCATCTTTGGAATTTAGTATGTTAGTGACATTTTTAATGATTGTGGTCGCCTATTTAATCGGTTCAATACCTTTTGCAATCGTTTCAAGCCGCCTGTTTGGTTTAGCTGACCCTCGTAGTTACGGCTCAGGCAACCCAGGTGCGACCAACGTATTACGTTCAGGCCATAAGGGTGCAGCCATACTTACTTTGGCTGGTGACTTATTCAAAGGCTGGGCAGTTGTTTGGGTGGCACAGCATTTATATGCCACGCCAAACCTGACGGCGTTTGTAGCCCTAGCCGTGTTTGTGGGTCATTTATTTCCGATATTTATAGGCTTCAAAGGCGGCAAAGGAGTAGCTACGGCTTTGGGTATTTTGTTAGCTTTAGCGCCTGGGTTGGGTTTCGCAACGCTAGCAACATGGTTAATTATATTGCTATTTTTTAGAATGTCTTCCCTGTCAGCTATTGCGAGTGCGGTCTTTGCACCAGCCTATTACGCATTGGGTAATCATATTGTTTGGGAAATTAAACCCCCCTACCTTTGGGTCATACTTGTGATGAGCGGTTTTTTACTTTACCGACATCGTGCCAACATGGTGCGTATTTTTCGTGGTACAGAAGCTCGCGTGGGTTCTAGCAAAAAAGAACCTAATTAAGCTACCATACTTGGGTCGATTTCAATTAGAGGCCAACGTGGATACACGTTAAAACCTTGTCTAGGCGCCTTAGGTTCTAAGCCGGCGTTGATGCGTTCTGCTGCAGCATAGGCGATCATGGCACCATTGTCGGTACATAAGTGAACAGGTGGGTAAAAAACCTGAGCACCAATTTTTTGAGCATGCGATGTTAATTGCGCTCTTAATCTGGCATTAGCACCAACCCCCCCCGCAATCACTAAGCGTTTTAAGCCTGTTTGATTGAGGGCCTGAACAGATTTTGACACTAAGACATCAACAATTGCGGTTTGCGTAGCAGCGGCTAAGTCAGCTGCCCATTGACCAGTCACGGGCTGGCCAGACTTCCAATTTGGTATATTTTTTTGAAGGCGTGTTAGAACAGCTGTTTTTAAACCACTGAAGCTAAAGTCAAGGTTTTTACTGTGCAACATGGGCCGGGGTAAATCAATTTGACTGCCATCGCCCTGCTCTGCCAACCGCGCCAACAGAGGACCCCCTGGGTAGCCTAAGCCCAATAACTTAGCGGTTTTATCAAATGCCTCGCCTGCTGCATCGTCAAGCGTTTCACCTAGCAATTGATAATCACCCACACCATTAACCTGCATCAACTGTGTGTGACCGCCTGAAACCAGCAGCGCGATAAAGGGAAATTCAGGCTTGGGGTTTGCCATGCGCGGTGACAGTAAATGCCCCTCCAGATGGTGAATACCCATGGCTGGCTTTTGGCAAGACCAAGCAATAGATTGCGCCACGCTGGCCCCCACCAATAACGCACCGGCTAGACCTGGGCCTGCTGTATAAGCTACCCAGTCAATGTCTTTCAAAGTCAAGCAGGCTTCACGAAGAACCTGCTGCGTGAGTGGTATCACCCTTCTAATATGGTCGCGAGAAGCCAGTTCTGGCACCACACCCCCATATGCTTCGTGCATAGCTGCTTGCGTATGTAGTGCTTGCGCTAACAGACCACGCGACGTGCACACCAGTGCCACGCCCGTTTCATCACAAGAACTTTCAAAGCCTAAAACAATCATGACTGTATTTTAGCGTTCATTTGAAACCTCGACCTTCATAGTGTGGATCGTGTCAATTAAATTAGCCATTGCTTCAAATCCCTCAATGAAAAAAAATAGCACTTAATTTCAAAATGTCTAGAGCTTTGTTACATCTTGAAATAGATCTGATCATGAGAGATAACAACTTTCTTCCAACTTTTTCAATTGATTGCTTTTTAAGATCATTACGCACCCATTAAATACAAATAAATGTGTCGTTAGAAAAGGAGATTTTATGAAATCAGTCACGGAATGGTTTGAAATGTTGGGAAGCTGGGTTTGGGGCCCTGTCATGTTGGTCTTGCTTGTTGGTACCGGTCTTTATTTAACCATTCGCATGGGGGGCATGCAGTTTCTTCTATTGCCCAAAGCCTTAAAGTTGGCTTTTTCAAGGCAAACTAATATTGGTGAGCCAGGCGAAATTAGCCCGTTTCAAGCACTCATGACAGCCATGGCAGCCACTATTGGTACAGGCAATATTGCAGGGGTCGCGACGGCAATGGTGATGGGTGGTCCAGGCGCTATTTTCTGGATGTGGTTATCTGCCATGCTTGGTATGGCAACCAAATATGCAGAAGCATACTTGGCTGTCTATTTCCGTGTCATGGATGATCAAGGTCGAGTTTCAGGTGGCCCCATGTACTATATTGAACGTGGCTTAAATATGAAATGGCTTGCAATCATATTTGCAATATGCGGCACAGTCGCCGCATTTGGCGCAGGTTGTTCCGTTCAATCAAACTCTGTCGCGCAAGTGGTGGAGCGTAACTTTGGTTTGATGCCTTGGGTAACCGGTATTTTGCTGAGCAGCCTAACAGGGTTGGTGCTAATAGGTGGGCTCAAGCGAATTGCGCATGTCATTTCGTTTATCGTACCTATCATGGCAATATTTTATGTAGGCGGTGGCCTACTCATTATGGTGAACCACCATGAAATGGTCTTTCCTGCGCTCACACTCATTGTGCAAGACGCATTCACAGGCGAGGCCGTGGCCGGTGGGGCCATAGGTGCTGTTATTCGTTATGGCATATCAAGGGGTATTTTTTCAAATGAAGCTGGGTTAGGCACGGCTCCTATGGCTGCAGCCTCAGCACGCACCACAAAACCTGCTGAACAAGGTCTCATCTCAATGACCGGAACGTTTCTTGACACCATCATTGTGTGCTCCATAACCGGTATCGTATTGGTCATGGCAGGTCAATATGAAACAGGCTTAACGGGTGCAGCGTTAACAGCGCATAGTTTTGATATGCTGTTACCTGGCTTTGGTACCTGGGTGATTACCATTGGGCTTATTTTCTTCGCCTACTCAACGATTTTAGGTTGGTCTTTTTATGGTGAAAAGTGTGCTCAATACTTAATAGGTGAACGTGCAATTAAACCTTATCGCGTTTTATACACGGCTATGGTGTTTGTGGGCACAATGATTACGCTTGATTTAGTGTGGGCCATATCTGACGTTTTTAATGGCTTAATGGCATTCCCAAATTTAATTGGCTTACTCTTGCTTTCTGGTCTTGTTATTAAAAACAACCCACTCAAAAATAAGCCATTCAAAACTCAATCGTGAATATGTTCATCAATCACCAGGTAAGCCATACCTTGCTCAGTTGCTAGACCAACTTTTTTTCCAATCGGTAAGGTTGCTTTAACTGGCGTATGACCAAAAGGTAGACCTGTCACAACAGGTATGCCGACGTTATCGCGTACCCATTTAATAACATTTGACAGGTCATAACCCCTGTCATGTGGCGCTAAAGTGAAATCTGTAAACTGGCCCAGCACTAAAGCTTTTTGTTTGGCCAGTACACCGCTTTGAGCCAATTGAATCAACATGCGTTCAATACGGTAAGGGTGTTCGGCCACATCTTCAATAAATAAAATGCCGCCCTTAATTTTAGGCAAATATGGCGTACCCACTAACGCCGTAATCATTGACAGATTTCCACCCCAAAGCACACCACGACAATCAACTGCGTCGCTGTTTGGGCTTTCAAAACTTAAAATTTCCAGTTCACCCCGCATCACTTCGCCAAATAATTCTGCTGTCAGCGTGTTCAACCTGGAAGCACCAAAGTCAGCGCATACGGTGGGGCCCAAATAGCTCGTTGAACCCGTTTGGCTAAGCATTGCAAGAGAAAATGCGGTGAAGTCACTTTGACCCACAAACCGCTTACCTGAATCCGCTACAGCATGCCAATCGATTTGATTCAACAACCGAGTCACACCGTAACCACCACGTGAGGCCATAACAGTCGGGGCAGTTTGTTTTAACGAACGATTCAAGGCAGACAGTCGTTGCGCATCAGTTCCCGCAAATCGTGTGTCGACAGCCAATGCATGACGATCAACTTTGCAAGAAAAGCCCAACTTAGCAAGACGTTGAACGCCCCGCTCTAAGGATTTTGCATTTTGAATAGCACTTGAAAGTGAGATGACATAAATATTATTTTGGCGATTGAGAGCCATTTCAGACAACCTTTTGACGTTTTTGCTTAAAGAACTGGCTCAACATGTGAGAACACGTTTCTTTTAAAACACCCTGTTCTATCTGGGTGTGGTGATTTAATTTTGGATGATTTACCAAGTCTACAGCGCTGCCGCAAGCTCCGGTTTTTAGGTCTGGCGTAGCAAACATGATGCGTGATAAGCGCGCATGAAAAATAGCCCCTATACACATGGTACAGGGCTCAAGCGTCACATATAAGCTGCACCCCGGTAAACGGTAATTATTCATATGTTGACCCGCTGCGCGTAACGCCAAAATTTCAGCGTGGGCCGTTGCATCTCGGTTAGATATAGTGGCATTAGCACCCTCACCAATCACAGTACCGTTTGCATCGACTACCACCGCACCAACGGGTACTTCGCCATTGTTTTGGGCTTTCAAAGCCAAATCTACGGCACATTGCATATAAAATTCGTCTGACAAAATTGGCATCTGCTTTAACCGCGATACATGCGTGACTTCACTGCAATGCGCCCTGCCAAACTTGTGACGGCTTCTTCGAGCCATTGGTATAGCTCTGCGTCGTCGTCATAGCGAGCTTGGTTAAGGTTTGATACTCGACCATCTTCAATGAAGCCCCATGCACGGCTACGTTTGTCTCGGTGTTTAGGGTCCCATACGCCGAAAGCAAACCCACCTGACTGACGAACCAATGAAAAGCAAGGGATGTCGGTATAACCGTCACCCACAAAAACCATTTGGTCAAACGGTATGCGTAAACGCTCTTCTGCGACCTTTCGATTGACTTCAAACGGCTTGCTATCAAAGGTTGGGCCAATGATGCCCTTTTGTATTTGAAATAGATAGCGTGTTTTGTCAGTAAAACTGACGATACGTTTGGGAAAGTCAATTTCATTTTTATCGTTATATGCAAACTCAGACGCCCAGATTTGGGTAAAGTGGTGCGCTATGGTTGTGTGCCGCACCACATCACCGATTCCACTTGAAATCAAATAAAACTCAATTTGCACTTGGGGGTGTACCGCTCGCACTTGGGTACGTAATCGGTCAAAAAACGATTCAACCCCATTGTGAAGGGGAAGTTGTTGGCCCCACGCTTGAAGTGCAGATTGTGTAATGGGTATTTGATTTAAGGTTTGCGGCAATTGAATCATCTCGTAAAGATAAGCGGGTACAGGGTTCCAGCCCGAAGCGATACGATCATTGACATTTACTGACCAAAACTTTTGAGTATCGACACCAATGTGCTCTAAAAAGCCCGATGTGCTGTCTGGCGCAAGCGTATCGTCGAAATCAAAAATTAAGGCAATAACTTCAGACATGATAACCACCAGTTTATTAAGGTAATCTATTTTAGCTGTGCTGTTGGGTGTAAGGTAATATTAAGAAAAAAGAGGGGCGATTCTATGAAAAAATTTTTTACTTTCATGACATTTCTTTTAATCGGTCAGTTCGGCTTTATTTCTGCACATGCCCAGACTCCAGCCTTAACACAACCCACATTGAACAAGCCAACTCAGTCAAGTGAGATGAGTCAGCAAGCGGTTGCAAAAGCTGACACCCAAATACTTATGATCAGGCATGCTTTAGCGCCTGGTATGGGTGACCCATCAAACTTTGATGTAAACGATTGCTCAACCCAACGTAACTTAAGTCAAAAAGGTATTGACCAAGCTAAAACGTTTGGTCTACAGCTCAAAAAGTTGGGCTTTCAACCCGATCAGGTTTGGACAAGTCAATGGTGCCGTTCTTTTGATACCGCACAAGCTCTAGGCCTTGGGCAAGTGACACCCTTACCTGCATTGAACTCATACTTTCAAAACCGTTCGGTTGCCGAGCAACAACTCGCCGATCTGAAAAAATTTATTATGAGTCTTCCTTCTAAAGGGGGGCGTTATGTCATGGTGACGCACCATGTTTTGATTGGTGATTTAGCTGGGCAATGGGTGGGAAGCGGTGATGGCGTATGGTTGCTATTAACCGGAAACCACAACGACCCTTGGCGAGTGATGCCCTTTTTGAGCGAAAAACCCGCTTTACCTATGGAATGAAAGATATTGATGAATTGATGTAACCTTTGCTGAACTTCAGAAAGTTTTCTCGATAGAAGTAAACTAGTTAGATGAAGACATCAAACACCCCTGCTTTGCACTCGACTGAACCCTTGCCGGGTCAGTCAACCGCTTTACTGCAAGCATTGCACTTACTAACACGCGATGGCAAGCTTAACCAAGACAGCGCTAGAAAACTAAAGCAAGTCAAGCACTTAATAGGCTTTATTAAACCCTTAGTTGATATTTTGTTGGAACAAAAACCTAACCTCTCAATTGTTGATCATGGGGCGGGTAAATCGTATCTAGGATTTTTATTGGTCGATTATTATTTGAAAGATCATGCACCTTTGGCACAAGTTTATGGAATAGATGTAAGGCAAGAATTGGTCGAGTCGGCCCGCGTTCTAGCCCAACAGACAGGCTTTAAACAAATGAAGTTTTTGGCATTATCGGCCAAAGAGGCGATTGAAAGCCCCGACTTACCTGCCCAAGTTGATTTGGTTACCGCGCTGCATGCTTGCGATACGGCTACAGACGATGCCATTGCCTTTGGGTTGACTCACCACGCTCAATACATGGTTTTAGTGCCCTGTTGCCAAGCCGAGGTGGCACGGTCGCTCAGGCAAACCAAGCAAAGCGATAATGACGACCCTATTTCAGAACTATGGCGTCACCCGATTCATACCCGTGAATTTGGCAGTCAACTCACTAATACACTTCGATCGTTACAGCTTGAGGCCCATGGTTATCAAGTAACAGTTACTGAATTAGTGGGTTGGGAACACTCCATGAAAAACGAACTCATCGTTGCGAGCCGTAAAGGCCCCCCTCGTCTTGCTGCGATCAAACGACTGAACAACTTAATTGACCGGGTCGGTTTACCTGCTTTGAAAGAACGATTTTTTACACCTTCACTGTGAGCTTTTAAACTTCCTCTATTTCTGCTGATCTTGACAGTTTTATTTGCCATCAATGTATTAAAGGTTTTTTGATATGACGACACTAATAGCAGGTTGCGGTGATTTAGGCTTTAACGTGGCGAAACGTTTGTTGGCTCATCATGAACCCGTCATCGGGTTGAGGCGAAACCCACCCGTATCAAACACTGATTCACTTGAGGGGTTGACATGGTTAGCCGCCGATTTACGCGACCCTGCAACGTTAGTCAGCTTGAGCAATATTGCACAACATATTACCCAAGTGGTGTATTGCACCACGCCAGATCAACGCACACCGGAACAATATCGGGCAAGTTACCTAGTAGGGCTGCAGAATCTTACTGCTGCCTTAGGTACTGATGATTTAGGTTCAGTTCCGCTAGGTAGAAAGGCACTGTTTGGGCATTACACTCGCCGTTGGGTATTTGTCTCATCAACCGCAGTGTATGGCGCTTCATCCGACGAGTGGGTTGATGAAGCCAGCCCAACATTACCCGAAGGTTTTAACGGCAAAATATTGTTAGAAGCCGAGCAATTTCTCATTCAACATCATCAAAATAGTGTTTCCATGCGATTGTCTGGCATCTATGGCCCAGGCCGTAATCTAATTGCGCAGCGAATCAAGCAAGGCTTGGTTTCAGCACCAGTCGAACCGCCTCATTACACAAACCGAATTCATATTGACGATGGTGCGCGTGCCATTGAGCATATTTTAAGTCTACCCAAACCCGATTGTGTTTACGTGGTAACTGACCAGTGCCCTTTGCCCATGCACGTGATTTATAACCATATTGCATCTAAGTTGGGGGCTCTACCTGTACCACAAGGGCCCAAGTTGGTAGGCATGGCTAGTAAGCGTTTATCAAGTCAAAGATTGGTTGATAGTGGTTTTAAGCATCTTTGGCCTGACGCCAGGCAAGGGTATGATGAATTGCTAAAGACCTAATTGACCTAATTAACAGAAGAGCTATTACGAAATTTTATGCCCAAGCTCTTGCCACACAGGTTTTAAATCGGCGGCTAATGGGGCAATACTGCCTAGGTCAAACACGCCGTCATCAGGCCCATGAAAATCAGAGCCAATTGAGGCTAAAAACCCATAGTCACGAGCCACTTGTGCATATTGCGCATACTCACGTGGGCGATGACTGCCCGTGTTAACTTCAATACCCAAACCCCCAGCGGCCTTGAACGATTTAAACAAGGTATCGAACTCAAGACTTGAGTATTTGTAACGACCAGGGTGTGCAATCACCGCCACCCCGCCTGCAGACATAATCCAACTAACCGCCTCTTCAAGTTTGGCCCACTGCAAATCAACATAGGCCGGGCCGTCATCGTGCAAGTATTGATCAAATACTTGTTGCATAGAGGCGCAATGACCCGCCTCAACAAGGTAGCGTGCAAAGTGCGTACGACTAATTAACTCGGGGTTGCTGACAAACTTAAGCGCACCCTCATAAGCACCCTGCATGCCCAGTTTAGCTAATGCGTCAGCCATACCCTTAGCTCGGTTCACACGACCTGAACGCGTTTGTTGCAAGCCTGCTAACAAGGTTGGGTCTGTTGCATCTAGGCCTAAACCAACGATATGCACGGTACGCCCCAACCAAGTGACCGAGATTTCTGCACCAGCCAAAAACGCCATGCCATGTTGCTTGGCTGCTTGTTGTGCCGTAGCAATACCTGACACTTCATCATGATCGGTGAGTGCCCACAGATCAACCCCTCGCTCTGCAGCCCGAGCCGCCAGCATTTCGGGAGGTAGAACGCCGTCAGAAAAATGAGAGTGGCAGTGTAGATCTGCACTTAAAGGGAGCAAGCCGCCCTGCCTGATCAATAAGGAGTGGTCAGTGGGCTGAAAGTCATGAGGCGTATAAGGTGCATTATTCATATTGACGAAACCATGTTTTTACTCATCATTCAAAAACTTTTCAACCGCCGTGATTTGTTCCTCGTTCATGATGGTGGGAGCATGCCCAACCCCATCAACCGTATAAACTTGGGCAAACGAATTCACTTTTAGCATATGCGCAACCGTGTCAAATGACAAGAGGTCGGAG
The DNA here is from genome assembly GCA_937896225.1 of uncultured Alcaligenaceae bacterium. Taxonomy (GTDB): domain Bacteria; phylum Pseudomonadota; class Gammaproteobacteria; order Burkholderiales; family Burkholderiaceae_B; genus Algicoccus. The sequence goes on from CALBMZ010000059.1 coordinate 16,534, forward strand.
TCAGCCCCATGGATAATTAAGTTGGGTACAGAAATGCTTGCGTAGGCGCCCCATAACCACTGTTCTGACTGTTTCCACATCTCTGGGGTTAAAGCAACGAAGGCTTGCCCTAAATTAGGATCGTAGTGTTTCACCCACTGACCATTAACCTCAATAAAATAATATTGAGTGAGTTGCCGCCATTGCTCTGGGGTGTGGGGCCCAAACGATGCTGCTATAGATTGGGTATAAGCCACACATTCGTTAAAGGTTTGAAAGGTTGTAGGGAGCGATGTATATTGACCAATACGAGCTAACGATTCGGGCTCAAGATGGGGCCCAACATCGTTAAGAACCAGTTTATGAATTGGAAACGTGCTTGGAGGCAAGGGGTGATTGAGTTGTGCTGGGGGAATATGTGAACCTTGTTGCAAAGCAGGCATAGCAGCGTGTGCAGCCAACATGCCTGCATAAGTCATGCCAACTAACCCGCCCATTGACGTGCCAACCCAACGCAGCGAGCTAGGTTGCACTTGGTTCAATAAAGACACCATATCTGCCGCATATTGAGCCACTTGGTAGCCCATGGGGTTTAAAAGCCAGTCAGATAGACCTCGGCCCACCACATCGGGGCAAATAACGCGATAACGATGCTGCAACTTTTGCGCCAAGCTATCAAAATCTCGGCTATTACGAGTTAAGCCATGCACACATAAAACCACATCTGGGTTACTAGGGTCACCCCACTCTTGATAGGCCATACGGTGTAAACCGCTTGCACTGGCGCAAAGAACAACTTTGAGTCGAGGTGAATTCATGTGTGACAAACCCTTTTTTGAAGAATATGTTTTAAAGTTCATTCAAGGTGCGCTGGTGGACGAACCCATGAATGATGATGGGATTATATTGTGCCAATATCGCTGCTGAGTCAAACGCAACGACTCAACAGAAAGCGAACCTTGATTCGATCTTACCTGCAATGCCCCATCAGCATCTGTTCGCCAAAAACGCGTCTGATTATTTTCCCAACGTTGAACGACATCTTGTGAGGGGTGAGAAAAGCGATTTAAATACCCCATTTGGGCAATTGCATGCTTGGCGCCTAAGGCTTGAACAAACGCAAGGCTAGATGATGTCGCCGCACCGTGGTGTGGCACCACCACGACGTCAGTTTGCATCGAATGATTTTGTTTAAGCCCGCGTTTGAGTACGGCGTCTTCACCAAGCTTATCAATATCGCCTGTTAGCAACAAACTATGGTGCTGACCCTTAACTCGTAAGACGCAACTGCAACGATTTTTCAAGCGCTTTGGGGGAAAGGCGCTTACCCCGCAAGTTTTGGCATCAGGGTGAAGAAACTCAAACAGTACCCCACTCCATTGCCATGACAGACCTTGCATGCAGCGTTGCGCGCCCTTGACGTGATCTGAAGCGTAAGTTTGACCCAGCGGTATGAATGCTTTGAGCGACTCAAAACCACCGATATGATCTAAGTCGTTATGCGAAATGACGACAACGGGTTTAGGCTTGAGGCCCAACGCTCTCAATGCGGGCCAAATCGTACCGTTCATGGCCGTATGATCACGAAATCGCCACCCTGTATCGAAAATTAAATCGTGCGATTCGGTACGTACCAATAATGCCGACCCCTGACCCAAATCAAAAGCATGAAGCGACCACTCACCCCACGACAAAGCATTAATTGGTGGACTTAATATCGGTAAGAGCAAAAACCAACCTAAGTGACGGGTCACACTAAAAGGAGGCAATACCGCCCAAATGACCCCCGCCAAAGCCCAAATTAACCACACCACTGAACTGCTAGCCAAATCAAAAGCTGCTATAGGTAAAGATGCAAGCGTCTTAACCCACCAAAGTGTCCATTCAAGTGGGGTATGTGCCAAGCTGGCTAAGGTTGATAGGATGGTTGATGGAACAACATGATCGCTTGCGTTAAACATAGTTGCTGCCACCGCTAATACCAAAGCAAACGGCGTCACCACAAACGTTATTACAGGAATGGCCACGGCATTGGCAAAAATAGAGACCCAAGACACTTGGTTAAACAACCAAGCCAACACAGGTAACATCATAAGCGTTATGAACCACTGCAACTTTGTCGCCAATAGCAACCAAAGGTAGAGTTTTTGGCAATAGCCCCACATCATTGTTGATGACGCAGCATTCGATGGGTGTGACTTCACATTTACGCGCTGGCTCAACATAATGAGCACGGTAACAGCCATAAACGACAACCAAAACCCAGTTGAAAGAACAGACCAAGGATCAAATAGCGTAAGCAGGCCAGCCGCTAAAGCCACCAACTTGAAGCCACCCCAAGTCTGCGCAAATGTTAAGCCAAAGGCTGCCATTAAAACCATAAAAAATGTGCGCTGAGCAGGCACCCCCCAACCTGCTAACAAACAATATAAAAAGGCGGTTATGACTGCGGCCCAGATTGATACTTTTCGCGCTGGTAGCCATTCAGACAGACTGACCCCACGCCAATGACCACAAAGCCATAAAATATTCACGAGCATGCCGCCTAGGGCTGCAATCAACGTGACATGCGAACCGCTAATGGATACGAGGTGTGTTATGCCCGTTAGGCTGAATATTTGCCAATCTTCGCGGCTAACGCCTTGTTGATCACCAATCGCTAAGGCAATTAAGACAGCTCGAGCTGAACGATCACCAAGCACCTTGAGCATAGCTCTGCGTACATGATGTCGTACACCATTTGCCATGACCTCAAGAGATGTGAATGGTTGCTTATCTATAAATGTAGGCATACCTTTGACTTGCGCAACCGCCCTCACCCCTTTGGCAAACCAAAGCCCTTCCTGATCAAAACCACCTGGGTTGATGCGCCCGTGAACCGGTCGCAAGCGTAACGCCATACGCCAAACTTGACCGGGCAACACTTCGACACCATGCTGCATTGACGCATGAGGCCATGTAATGGCAATACGTTTTGGAATATTTTTAACAGTTTTTGGCCATTGTTCGACCTCAACGCTTATTCCGTGCTCACCCAAGCGAGGTAAGCCAACTATTTGCACCTGTACCCGCGTCACACGATTGGTTTCATGACGCGCGAGGTGATCAGACAAACGTGAATGAGCTTTAAGCTGACTGTACCCTAAGCCTAATAGCGTTATGCACAGTGCCAACAGCATGTGTTGTGTAAATACCCGATAACTAGACTTAGATAAGCACCAAAGTAGACCCCATATAAGACTCAAGACAAGTGCGGTACCAAACAACCAGGCTATCTGAATATTAGAAAACAACTTAGCTTGGGTTTGGGTCAAGCATATACCCAACACCCAACCTAAACTCGCCCAAATAATCATGATTGCAACCTAAGGTGATGCTTAAACCAATAGGCTCAACGAGATGGGGGGTGTGAGCAAGTACAGGGCGATGAATTTGTCATGTTGACATCCTTACCGCCATGACGCACAAATGAGCGTTTAATTAAGATTTTTCAAACGAGGCAATACGTTGATTGCGGTTTGATTTGTAGTTGATATGACATCTAAGACATCGCATTGTCTAAGCTTAGCTAAAACCTGGGCTATTTTTATGACCTGATCGGGTGAGTTACGCCGCTTACCTGTCTTGGAATCAAGCTCAACCCACTCAGGGGGGATATCGGGGGAATCGGTTTCTAAGACTAAATGTTTGAGATCTATGGTGGTGGCCAAGCGTCTAATTTGTAACGCCCGCGTATACGTTAGGGCACCACCCATGCCCAGGGCGAACCCTAAATTAATAAACTGTTGCGCTTGCTGAAAGCTGCCATTGAAAGCGTGTGCAATACCACCTGACACACCTACTTGACGCAAATACTTCAGAACCAAATCTTGCGCACGTCGCACATGCAAAATGACAGGCAACTCAAAGGTTTTAGCGAGCACCAATTGTGCCTTGAAAAAATCAATTTGTTTGTCTAATAGTGGGGCTTGCTTCAAATGCGGTTCAAACAAATCAAGACCGATTTCACCGACTGCAACGAGTTTAGGGTCGTGACGATATTGCTCTAGGTGCTGCCGTAACACATCAATATCTTCTATTCTTGATCTTTCAACAAACAAAGGATGTATGCCTAAAGCATAGGCCCCTGTTGGCATACGATTCGCTAATAAACGAACTGTATCAAAGTTTTGAGTCTCGACAGCAGGCACAACAATACGTGTTACACCTGCTGAGCAGGCTGAGGCAATCGTTTGATCTCGGTCATGATCAAATTCTTTTGCATCGAGGTGGCAGTGGGTATCGAATGGCATGAAGGGTTATTTAAGCGCTAAATGACCAGACGTCATGGTGAACTGGCGATCAGCCCTTGCCGCTAAAGCTAAGTCGTGCGTCACCACCACTAATGACGTGCCACCAGCTTGCACGGCCTGGCGCAGCCAATCAAACATGTCTTCAGCTGTTTCACGATCTAGGTTGCCGGTAGGTTCATCAGCCAAAACGCACGAGGGTTCAGTTACCATTGCGCGCGCTAGTGCCACACGTTGACGCTCACCACCTGACAACTGACTGGGGTAATGCGTGATGCGGCCGCCTAGCCCAACACGCTCAAGCAATACTTGTGCTTTTTCACGCGCCTCGCAGCGCGGCAGACGCCTAACGATTAGAGGCATGGCAACGTTATCTAGTGCCGTAAATTCACCTAATAGGTGGTGAAACTGATACACAAAACCTAACGATTGATTACGTAAGCGACTGCGTTGCACTTCGTTCAACCCGTTTGTGGCTTGGCCATTTACATAGACCTCGCCTGCATCAGGGCGGTCAAGTAAGCCGAGGCAATGTAACAAGGTACTTTTACCAGAACCTGAAGCGCCAATGATCGCTACCATTTCGCCTGCGACAACTGATAAATCAACCCCTTTTAAAATATCAAGACGGCGTTGACCGTCGTCGTAATGACGACTTAATCCTTGTGCTTGTAAAACGATATTTGAGTTCAACATATTAGTCATGGCGTAACACTTGTGCAGGCTCAAGCTTAGAGGCTCTCCAGCTTGGGTAAAGAGTCGCTACCAAAGACATCACTAGCGAGGTAATAGCAATAGTGACGACATCATCAAGTCTTGGGTCTGAAGGCAAAGCCTGTATAAAATAAATTTCTTTAGGTAAAAACTGAATACCTAGCGCGCGCTCAATAAGAGGAACCAAAACGTCAATATTCATCGCAATAGCCAAGCCACCTGCGACGCCTAAAAATGTACCGATGACGCCAATTAAAGCACCTTGCACTAAAAATATTCGAGCAATTTCACCTGGGGTGGCACCCAAGGTTCGCAAGATTGCGATATCTGCTTGTTTGTCTTTAACAGCCATCACTTGTGAGGAAAGCAAGTTGAAAGCCGCAACGGCAACAATGAGTGTCAAAATTAAAAACATCATGCGTTTTTCAGTTTGTACGGCAGCAAACCAAGTACGATTGTTACGTGACCAATCGCTGGAGAGCACGCCTCTTGGCGCTTGGAATGCGATGGCCTTTGAAATTTGAGGTGCTTGATACATATCTTTAATTTTTACTCGCGCCCCAGCGGTTGCGGTATCGCGAAACATACGGGCAACATCACGGGCTTGGGCAAACACCAGTGATGAATCGTATTCGTAATGCCCTGATTTAAATATGCCACTCACTGTGAACTGTCGCATACGGGGGCTTAAACCCGCTGGGCTAATGGTGCCTTGTGGGGCCAGCAACATCACTGAGTCACCCATGCGAACGCCCAGAGCCTGGGCTAAATCTTCCCCCAAAACGAGATGAAACTCACCCGCAACCAATGTGCTTAATTTACCCTCGACCATTTGCCCCACTAAGTCTGATACCTTTGGTTCAAGAGAAGGGTCAATGCCTCGCACTTGAATGCCACGTAAAACGCGGCCATGCATGATGATAGCTTGGGCGCCCACAAATGGAGCAACCCCCGTGACTTGATCATTTTTTTGGGCTGCTTGGGCTAATTCATCAAATCGTTCCAGCACAGTTTCTGGCAGGGCCCCAGGAACAAATAATTCAATATGCGGCAAAACCGACAGCATACGGTCTCGCACATCGCGTTGAAAGCCATTCATGACAGACAACACCACAATCAATGCCGCCACACCCAGCGCAATACCTACCATTGACATCATGGCAACAAACGATACAAAGCGATCGCCACCATCGCGACCACGTCGACGACCGACAATACCGGCGTAACGCGCCCCTACCCAAAGTTCAAAGCTTGATTTCATAGGCTCTTATTATTGCACTAACCTTAGTTTTGATCCCGAATACTTGGTTGATTCATGATCTGCCACATTACAATGATCTTATGGAATATATTTTTGATCTGGCACTGCCACCCGCCTCACTGGCCAACCAACTGGCCCAGTCGCTGAAACAGTCGAAACCCGAGTTGCACAAACTTTTAACCACATTGAAGGCCAATCAAAGCCTATGCCCCCCGCAAGTAGTAGGTTGCACCCCTAGCGAGGTACGAGTTTTAACCTTAAATGGTTGGTCAAAAAGCATTAGTCAAACACCAGGCCAAGCTTTAGCTGCATGGCAACTTGAGGTTACGCACAGCACCGCTCCAGTTTGGGCGACTCAGCTTTGTAGTACACAAATTGGTACCAGTGTGGCCTCTCTTAGCCCTTTAAGCCTGCTCGAAGTAAGCCATACCGAAGCGCAAAGCTTATGTGAATCGGCTCAACCTAGTTTTGGGCAGGCAGGCGACGCCATTTGGGTCGAAGCCATCACCCCAACCGCTTGGCGGGTCCATGCGCCCTTGGCAAAACTTGAACATACTGTCAGCCCAGACGCTTTAGCCGGTCAAAATATAGCAGGTTGGTGGCCCGATGGTGATGCGTGGCTTGCATGGCGCCGCATACTCAATGAAATTCAAATGGTATGGCATAACCACCCCGTTAATGAAGCTAGAATTGAGCGCGGTTTACTGCCAGTTAATGGGGTTTGGTTATATGGTGGCTCTCAGGGCTGGCAACCTAGGCTCGCGCCCAAACAGCCGCCCCATAAATCACACACAAATATTGAGCCTTACCACCTCAGCAACGTATTAAGATCATACGTTATGGCTTCAGACTGGTCGGGCTGGTTAGACACTTGGCTTGAACATGTTTTGCCAATATTGATTGAAATGCAGTCAGGCTCAATTGATTCGAGTCAAAACCATGGGGCACGACCCACTCAAGTCACACTCACTAATCATGACCGTTTGGTGACGCTTTCCCCCTTTAATCAAAATCAGCCAAACTGGCTTAGAAAGTTAACGAAACCCTTCACCAAAAACGATTGGAGCACCTGGTGGCACAACCTGTCATAAAAACAAGACTGACTCAACCCGACGCCACCCAAAGACTCACTGCACAGGGCCTCCACCCTTTATTAGCTAGGCTTTATGCCAGTCGTGGGGTGATACAAAAAGATACCCTTTCCAGCGAATGGAAGTCGCTACTTGATCCAAAATTGCTCACCCAGAATCAGCAAGCGGCAGAGCTATTAGCCGACCATATTGAGACCAAGAAAACATTGCTTGTCGTGGCAGATTACGACTGCGATGGCGCCACCGCATGTGCCGTCGCTATCAGAGGTCTTCGTGCTTTAGGGGCCCATGTAGATTACTTGGTTCCCAATCGCTTTGAGACGGGTTACGGTTTATCACCTGCAGTGGTCGATTTAGCCTGCCAACACCGTAGCGGCAAACCCGATTTAATTATTACGGTCGATAACGGCATTGCCAGCGTAGACGGGGTGGCAGAGGCACGATTACAAAATATTAAGGTCTTAATTACTGATCATCATTTACCCGGTGATGCCCTACCCAATGCCGCCGTTATTGTGAACCCCAACCAACCTGGGTGCAACTTTCCCTCAAAAAACTTAGCGGGTGTCGGGGTCATGTTTTATGTGTTGATGGCTCTTCGAGCAGAACTTCGTCAACGGGGGCATTTTGTTTCTAAACCTGAACCCAAGCTAGACGCACTGATTGATTTGGTGGCCCTGGGAACGGTGGCTGATGTGGTCAAGCTTGATCAAAACAATCGTCTTTTAGTCAATCGCGGCATTGATAGACTTCGACGCGGTTTCATGCAGCCTGGTATTCGCGCTCTATTTGCAGTAGCTGGCCGTCAACCTCAATTGGCTGTGGCATCAGACTTTGGGTTTATCGTCGGGCCTCGTATTAATGCTGCGGGCCGCTTAGCTGATATGAGTGTTGGCATCGAATGCTTGATCACTGACGATGAAGATCGCGCATTGGTGTTAGCTCGTGAGCTTGACACGTTTAACCGAGAGCGACGCAAAATTGAAGCAACCATGCGTGAGCAGGCTTTGGCTTCCATCGGTGAGATTGATGCGCAACCTAATAGTGCTGTTGTGTGTGTTTTTGATGAAAGATGGCACCAAGGAGTAGTGGGTATTGTGGCGTCACGTCTAAAAGAACAGTTTTATCGCCCTGCCCTAGCCTTTGCCCCTGGTGACGCAGGTGAAATTCGGGGTTCGGGCCGATCTATACCCGATGTGCACTTGCGCGATGTATTAGATTTGGTATCAAAACGGCAACCGGGTTTAATTAAAAAGTTTGGTGGCCACGCCATGGCAGCCGGCTTAAGCCTTTCCCAAGAAGACTATGCCCCATTTGTCTTGGCTTTTAATCAAGCCGTCATAGACTTTACTGGAAAAAGTCGCTTCGAAGCCGTAATCGAAACCGATGGCACACTCGAGTCAGGCTACGCCAACGCTCAAGTCGCACAAATGCTCGAAGAACAAGTTTGGGGTTCTGGTTTCCCGAATCCGTTATTTGTAGATGAGTTTACGGTTGACCAACAGCGTTTACTTAATGATAAACACCTAAAACTCACTCTGACCCGCGATCGTCAGCGCTTTGAAGCGATTTGGTTTGGTCATTCAGAAACCGTTGGTGACCGGGTTCGGGTCGTATACCGTTTGGCGACCAACCATTGGAATGCAACAGTCACCGCACAACTTATTATTGAGCATGTTGCCAGCCTTTAGTTATAGGGGCTGCTACAGAGTAGGTACGCGCAAAGCACTGTTAAAATACTTTGTTATGGTCATGAATTAATCTTTCTGAGGCGATTTAATTAGATTTCATTCGTTTTAATTAGGTTTAATCAGTTTGACTAGGTTCGATCATTTTTTTTAATATTTATTGACGTTGTTACTAAAGAGAATACTTTGAGTTTAGAAGCCGAACGCCTCAACGCGATTGCCGCGCGTTTGAATGACTACCTAGAGCGTGAGTTTGCCGCTAGGGGGTATCTTTGACTATGAAGAGAAGCATAACCGCCTTGAAGTAGTCAACGCTGAGTTAGAAGACCCCAACGTTTGGAATGATCCCAAGCATGCTCAAGACCTTGGGCGTGAAAAAAAATCGCTTGAAGATGTTGTCACAACATTAGACGCCCTTCAACTATCGATAAAAGATGCGAAAGAATTGTTTGATTTAGCTGCATCAGATGACGACGACGAAACGTTGCTCGCCATTGATGACGACGCAAATGGGTTTGAGCAAACCCTTGAAAAAATCGAATTTCGGCGTATGTTTTCTAATCCAGCCGACCCACTTAACTGCTTTGTTGATATTCAATCTGGTGCGGGTGGTACCGAGGCACAAGATTGGGCTTCAATTTTGTTGCGCCAATATTTACGTTACGCAGAACGCAAAGGTTTTAATGCAGAAGTGCTTGAAGAGTCAGCGGGTGAAGTCGCAGGCATTAAATCGGCCACCATTAAAATTGAAGGCGATTATGCGTTTGGCCATTTGCGTACTGAAACTGGCGTGCATCGGCTGGTTCGCAAAAGCCCATTTGATTCAGCTGGCGGTCGTCACACCTCGTTTGCAAGCGTCTTTGTTTACCCACAAGTTGATGATTCTATTGAAATTGATATCAACCCAGCTGATTTACGGGTTGATACCTATCGCGCAAGTGGTGCGGGTGGGCAACACATCAACAAAACCGATTCAGCTGTTCGTTTAACCCACCTACCCTCTGGTATTGTGGTGCAGTGTCAAAATGATCGTTCACAGCACCGTAACCGCGCTGAAGCCATGGACATGCTGCGTTCAAAGCTCTACGAGCTTGAAATGCGCAATCGCATGGCTGAGCAACAAAAGATGGAAGATGCCAAAACAGACGTCGGTTGGGGCCATCAAATTAGGTCTTATGTCCTTGACCAAAGTCGCATCAAAGATTTGCGTACCTCAGTCGAAATTTCCAATACACAAAAAGTACTTGACGGTGACCTTGACCCTTTTATTCAAGCCAGCTTGAAGCAAGGTTTTTAAGCAATCATGCAAAAATATACAGCAAATACCTCCCTCATT
>CALBMZ010000060.1 GCA_937896225.1 uncultured Alcaligenaceae bacterium
ATGGTCACACTCGGCTGTATTTACCTGGCAGTTAAAACCAATCGATGCCTTTGAACAAAAAATCAAAACTTTATTCTCTACAGACTTTCAGGTTGTGGGGCAGGGAAATATAGATTGGCACGACGTGTTAACGAGCGATTTTTCAGCCCCGACGCTACGTTATGAGCAGGGAGGCGATATGCTGGCACTAGGGCCTTGGCAGGGTGATATGCTCATGGATGGCCTTGCTTTTAACTTCATTGTGCAATCACCTGAAATTGATATTAAAAGCCAAGATACTTTTCTAAATGTGAAAAACATTACTTTTGATGTCAACCTCGTTGATCGGCTAAATGGGTTAGGCGTGTCGAAACTGACATTCGATGATTTGTCATTTCCCACCACAAAGGCTCAGGGTCTAACGTTTATAGCAAGTAGTGCACTTGATCAGGGTTATTTAAATCTTGAAATTGAAAAACAGATTAAAAAAGCTGATTTTGCAGGTCAATCGGTCACAAACTTCGATGTTGTTTTCGTTTTAAAGCATCTTAATCAACAAAGCATTAACGCGCTTTCTTTAGTACTCAACGAGGCGGGTAATTTTGATAACTTAACATCAGAGCAGCAAAAAACTGTTCAAACGGCTACCCGACGTCTGATTCAAGATGGTTTTGTGGTGTCAATACCTAAGTTACAAGCGGAAACTGAGCGTGGCATCATTGAAGGTGATGCAGTGTTTGAATTGGCGGCACAAGTTGCTGGCCCCTCTGGCCCCCTCTCTTTTGATGCCGCCAAGCAGATTAAGGCTAATGGACAGTTAACGGTTGCACGTTTGATCTTGCCACCTGAATACGAAGGTTTAGTGCAGATGTTAGGTTTGGCGACTCGTACAGATAACGGGTTAAAAAGCCAATTTTCATTAGTCGATGGCAAACTAATGATAAACGGTCGGAATATTGACGTGAATATGCAGCTTCAACGACTTAATCAAGCTGTCACGGCGTTTTTAGTAAAAGGGGAGTAATAGTTGGGTCTGGTGGTCAATTCAAGCGATTGATGCTAACGATTGATTCTTAAGGTCAGCTTGAGTGGTTGGCTACCTTACTGGCAACTGGCATTCACTGCTTATTCGCGCTGTTTAATGCCTACCCACACATTCATACCGATAGCTAGCCAAGCACCAATGAGTAGCATGCCACCCATTGGTGCCACGTTGGTGGCTGCTGTAAAACCCAGTAGGTATTTGCAGTAAATACTGCCTGAAAATAGTAATAAACCCAATACAAAACCCCAGCGAGCAACACGGCTAGGTATGGTGTGTTGGTTGGCGATGACTAGCAACACGATGGCATGTAAAATTTGATACGTTGCGGCACGCGATACAGCGGTTGCTGCAATTGGGTTGCTTATGCCGTGGGCTGCCACAGCATCAAGCGCAACCCCTGTTGCACCCAGTAAGCCCGCAACCAAGAACCACGCAGATTGAGATGAAAGTTTAATCGTCACAGCGTATTATGACGCATAGTGTTTAGGAATGTAAAAAAGATGAAATTTATTTATAAGCCCTTTGTTGTAAGCCTGAGTGTTTGGTTGGTTGGTTGTTCTGGGGCCGTGCCAGGTAAGTCACCCACTCTAGAGTTT
>CALBMZ010000061.1 GCA_937896225.1 uncultured Alcaligenaceae bacterium
ACCCGATCGAATAAATATTTTTATCACGTTAACAATTAGCGAAGGCAAACCTTATAAAGTCAGCAGCGTTAAATTAGCGGGTGAACTACTCAGTTTAAATACTGAATTAGAAGAACTTATAAAAATTAAAGCAGGTGAGGTTTTTTCTGGTGCGAAAGCTAACGAAACCATCAAAGCCATTAAAGACTATTTAGGAGGTTTGGGCTATGCCTTTGCCAACGTTAACCCCAACCCTGTTTTAGATCGCGACAAACAAGAAGCAGCGTTAACATTTTTCGTTGACCCCAGTCGACGTGTTTATGTCAGACGTATTCAAATTACGGGAAACGAGCGCACTCGTGACACCGTTGCACGTCGTGAAATTAAACAGCTTGAGGCAGCTTGGTATAACGGCGGTGATTTAGCATTATCAAAAGAAAAGCTTGAGCGTACGGGCTATTTTCAAGAAGTTAACCTAACGACTGAGCCCGTTCCTGGCACAACTGACTTGGTAGATGTTATGGTTGCCACCAAGGAAAGACAGACCGGTGCGATTAACTTAGGTATTGGTTACGGGCAAGCTGATGGCGTTATTTTGAGCGCTGGTATATCTGAACAAAATGCGTTTGGTAGTGGTAATGCATTGACCTTTCAGGTTAATACAAGTCAAGATGCTCGAACGTTTGTTATTTCTCACACCAACCCTTACTTTACCAACTCTGGCATCAGTCGAAGCACGTCGATCTATTACCGAACCGTGACACCTTCACAGAATAACCCAGGTAATTATGAAGTGAAAACAGTGGGTGGTGGTTTAACATTTGGTGTGCCGGTGACTGAGTTTGATCGGGTTTCACTGGGTACCAACTTCGAAAGTAACTCAACCTCTTTGTACAGTAACTCGCCTTTGGCATATCAACAATATGTTGAACAGTACGGTGAAACGACCAATTCAGTTATGTTAAATGCGGGTTGGAATAAAGATACCCGTGACAGCGCCTTGTCGCCGACTAAGGGTGCTTTAACCCGCTTTGGGGTTACTGTTGGCACGCTTAGCTTGAAATATTATTTACTCAGTGCGCAACAACAGTACTTTTTGCCGATTGGACGTGATTACACCTTAGCTTTCAATGGCTTGATTGACTATGGTAATAGTTACAGTAACTTAGATTACCCAGTGATCAAAGATGTATTTGCGGGCGGTATCGGTACTGTCAGAGGTTTTACACCAAACTCTTTAGGTCCGAAAGATCCTATAACGGGCACTTTCTTGGGCGGTTCAAAACGGGTTGTGGGTAATATGCAGTTTTATTGGCCATTCCCAGGCGCGAGTAAAGAAAAAACCCTTAGGCTCTTTGCCTTTACTGATGCCGGCCAAGTTTATGGTAACGATGGTGGTGTAGGCGATACCAGTATTAACCTGTCAGATATTCGTTACTCAGCTGGTTTTGGGTTGTCTTGGTTGTCACCTATGGGGCCATTGCAGTTATCTTATGGTAAAGCTTTGAACCAGAAAGAGGGTGACCAAACACAAGTCTTTCAGTTTCAGGTCGGTACTGGGTTTTAATCCTCAAAAAGTGGCACAATCATAGATGTTAGATCGCACTTAATTTTAATGAGAGTTTTTTATGAAGCAATTTTTCGGTAAACAGTCACTCAAACAAGTAAATCGTTCGAATGCCAAGTCAATCGCTTTTGGCGCTGCCTTGCTTTCAATTGCAGCAGTGTCTACCCCTGTCTGGGCACAAGCCAGCAAAGCACCGTCTGCCACTGCTGCCTCAAAGGCTGCTGTGACCTCAACAAAAGTTGGTTTTGTGAATACTCAGCGCATTTTGCGTGATTCTGAGCCAGCGATAGCGATTTTGAAAAAAATTGATGACGAGTTTCAAAAACGTAATGATGATATTCAAAAAAGCATCAGTGATTTGCGCAGTAAAGTTCAAAAGTTTGAAAAAGATGCACCTGTCATGGCTGAAAGTGAGCGTTCACGTAGCCAACGCGAGCTGGGTAATTTAGATGTTGAGGTTCAGCGTAAGCAGCGTGAGCTTCAAGAAGACTACAACCGTCGCCGTAATGAAGAGTTTGGTTTAATTGTAGAAAAAGCCAATGCAGCGATTAAACGCATCGCGGACCAAGAAAACTATGACATTATCCTCCAAGATGCCATCACCGTTAATCCACGCGTTGACATCACAGACCAAGTCATTAAATCATTGGCTAAAAAATAAGGCCTTATTAAGGTAATTTCACTTATGCCCGTTTTAATTGATTCCTCTCAGGCACTAAACGTTTCAACTCTGCTGAAAGAAATTGCTGAGAGTTCAAAATTAGTTCACAAGATTGAGCCTGGCCAAGTTTATAGTCTATCAACGCCCGTTCAGGGTATTGGCTCTCTGTCTTCTGCTAGCCATCAAGAGCTTTCTTTTGTGGTGGGGCCCCAGTTTCTGAATGCCTTATCTCAAACTTTAGCAGGCGTTATAGTACTAACTGAAGAGGTAAGCCAACTTTTTGAAGAGAAATTTGGTAAAGCTGCTTTTGTACAGGTTATTACCCCTCAGCCTTATCTTCTTTATGCACTTTTAGCGCAATGGTTTGATTTAAAACGTCAACCCTTGGCTGCAACGGGTGTGCATGCTATGTCTGTTGTTGATGAGACTGCTCAAATTGACCCAACTGCAATCGTTGAGGCATTTGTCACCATCGGGGCACATGCCAAAATTGCTGCTGGGGTTCATGTTAAGTCGGGTTGCGCCATTGCGCATCATGTTGAAATTGGTGCCCATACACTCTTACAACCAAACGTTACAGTCTACGATTCAGTCAAAATAGGGCAACGTTGCATCATTCACAGCGGTGCAGTAATCGGTGCTGATGGGTTTGGTTTCGCACCAAATCCCCTTTTAGGTAAGGGTGCTTGGGGCAAAATTGCACAGCTTGGTAGTGTGCACATCGGTAATGATATTGAAATTGGTGCCAACACCACGATTGATCGTGGTGCCCTCGACAACACGATTATTTCTAACGGCGTGAAGCTTGATAATCAAATCATGATTGCGCATAACTGCATGATTGGTGAACACACCGCCATAGCTGCATGTGTGGGTGTTGCAGGCTCTACTCAAATTGGCGCGCGCTGCACCATTGGCGGTGCCGCTGGGGTATCTGGTCATTTAAAAATTGCAGACGATGTTCATATTTCTGGCGGTACCGGCGTTACATCTAACGTTACGGAACCTGGTCGCTATTCGGGCGTATTCCCGTTTGCTAGACACGCTCAATGGCAACGTAATGCTGCAGTAGTTGGTCAATTAGCACAGCTAAGAAAACGTTTAAGAGCGCTTGAAAGGGTTGGCTCTGCAACTCAGCCCAGTAGTGATTAAAATAAATATGTTGGCGCATCTTGGTCGCCATTGGGAACACCTATGCAACTTGATATTAAAGCGATTTTAGACCGCATTCCTCATCGCTACCCGATGCTCTTGATTGACCGCGTCATTGAAATGGTGCCAGGTAAATCAATTCATGCCTTAAAAAATGTGTCAATTAACGAACCTTTTTTTAGTGGTCATTTTCCGCATCATCCAGTGATGCCTGGGGTCTTAATTTTAGAGGCTATGGCCCAAGCAGCGGCCATTTTTTCTTTTGCTGATGAAACAGGATTAAAGCCTGAAAACGAAGAAATTTTGTATTATTTTGTGGGTATTGATGGCGCTAGATTTAGAAAGCCTGTGCTGCCGGGTGATCAATTGCACATTGAAGTAGTCACTGACCGCTTGGGTCGTACCATTTGTAAATATACTGGCGTGGCAAAGGTTGACGGTCACGTTGTGGCAGAGGCTAAATTAATGTGTGCCATTCGCCCAATGGAAGCATGATGACAGCCAAGATTCACCCGACTGCATTAGTTGATCAATATGCTATTTTGCACCCAACAGTTGAAATAGGCGCTTACTCAATTGTGGGTCCAAATGTATCAATAGGCGAGGGTACCGTCGTGGGCCCGCATTGTGTGATAGATGGTCACACATCGATTGGTGCGCATAATACTTTTTACAGATTTTGCTCGATCGGTGGTGCGCCTCAAGATAAAAAATATGCAGGTGAACCGACACGCCTTGAAATTGGCGACCGCAATATGGTTCGTGAGTATGTCACCTTTAATACTGGCACTACACAAGATGTGGGTGTTACTCGGCTTGGGCACGATAACTGGGTCATGGCCTATGTGCATATTGCGCATGACTGCCAAATTGGCAGTCACACAATACTAGCGAATGGCGTGCAAATGGGCGGTCATGTGCACGTAGGTGACTGGGCAATAGTCGGGGGTTTGGCTGCTGTTCATCAGTTTGGCAAAATTGGTGCCCATGCTATGGTGGGTGGTCACAGTGCTATAAATATGGACGTTCCCCCTTATGTGATGGGTTCAGGTAACCCCTGCGTACCGGTAGGCGTGAATACTGAAGGGCTTAAGCGACGTGGTTTTAGCCCTGAATCTATTGCTGCCCTTCGCGATGCCTACAAAATAGTTTACAGAAGAGGCTTGTCTCTTGATGAAGCCAAAAATCAAATACGTCAGCGTCAAACTAATGAGCCGATTACTGCTGATGTATTACAAGTATTGTTAGATTTTCTTGAATCAAGTCAGCGGGGTATTATTCGACCATGACGCGTCGAATTGGGTTAGTAGCCGGTGAACCGTCTGGTGACCTCATTGCAGCCCGAGTTCTGCAAGGTTTAAATGCTTCGGGGCATCAAGCCTTTATGGCCGAAGGTATTGGTGGGCCCGAATTAGCCCATCAAAAAATGACTATCTGGCATGAAATGCATGCTTTATCA
>CALBMZ010000062.1 GCA_937896225.1 uncultured Alcaligenaceae bacterium
GTTTAGTTGTTCTGGTGTTTTGCGACGACGAGTCACTCACTTAAAATATGCATAGGATTTGTTAAGAGCCATCATGCGATCGAACGCATTGCCTATAGTTTGATGAAATCTGTATAAGGTTAAAATTTGTTATGACAATAAAAAACACAGTCGTGATAAAACCCTCTAACGCTTTAGATGCCAACCGCAATTACGAATGGTCGCAATCAGCGCTTTATTTGCAAGTGCGCACCAAGATTCTTGATGCAATTCGTGCAGGCGAATGGCACGCGGGTGAAGCCATTCCCCCTGAAAAAAAACTATGTGAGCGCTTTGGCATCAGTATTGGTACGTTGCGCAAGGCAGTCGATGAACTCACGTCTTCGGGTATGTTAATTCGCCATCAAGGGCGAGGCACATTTGTTGCGCGTCACAGCCATGACCGTTATTTATTTTTCTTTTTTCATCTCATGGGGCACGACGGCCACAAAGAATACCCTGCCGTTGAGTTTTTAAACTTCGAAACAATTGAAGCAGATAGTTATGCTGCCCAAGCCCTCAACATTAGTGCTGGCGCGCCACTTTGTCATGTCAGCAACCGGCTCTCTCTTCGCGATGAAGTCATTTCTCTAGATGAAATATATTTGCCACAAGCTTTATTTAAAAGCTTGAGTGAAGCAAATTTATTGGTACGCCAAACCACGCTTTATCAAATGTACCAAGACGACTATAACTTGACTGTGATGCGGGCTGAGGAACGTGTTCGCGCTGTTTTAGCCACGGCCACTCAAGCTCGACTTTTAAATATAAAAACCGGCACGCCATTATTACAAATCGTACGTATTGCCTACACCATTGATAACAAGCCGATTGAATTGCGCTACTCGTTTGCCGAAACGTCTAAATGCGAATATCGACCAGATGTGTACGATCGAGATCGCAACGGCCATTAATTTTTACAGCTTTTATCTACAAACCCAATACAGCCTGCATATCAAAAAGCCCTATTTGTTTGGGCTGCAAAAAGCGAGCTGCGCGCATGGCCCCTTCGGCATACGTGGCACGACTGTTTGAACGATGCGTTATTTCAATTCGTTCGCCTGTGCCACAAAAGTAAACGGTATGATCGCCCACAATATCGCCACCGCGCACCACTGAAAACCCTATAGTGCCGCTCTCGCGCTCGCCTGTTTCACCGTGACGCGCCCATGTTGCAATGTCTTTTAACGGTTTGCCCCAAGCGTTGGCAATGGTTTCACCCATTTTTAATGCGGTACCCGAAGGCGCATCAACCTTATGACGGTGATGCGCCTCAAATACTTCAACGTCGTAACCTGAATTTAAGATGCGGGCTGCCATATCAAGCAGCTTTAAGGTTGCATTCACGCCAACACTCATGTTTGGGGCAAAGACCACACCTATTGAATTGGCAGCCTGAGCAATGGCTTCAAGCCCAACCTCATCAAAGCCTGTGGTGCCCAACACCACCTGTACGTGATGTTTAACGCATGCTTGAAGGTGCAACAATGAACCTTCGGGGCGAGTAAAGTCTATCAAACAATCGGCATTAGCCAATTGATCTAAATCACTCGTCAGGTTGATGCCTGTTTCTACACCATATGCCGCGCCAGCATCTTGCCCTAAATTAGAGTGATTAGCATGCTCGAGTGCCACAACAAGCTCAACATTATTTGACTTGAGTGCAGTTTCAATCAACATGCGGCCCATTTTGCCACTGGCACCGGCGATGGCTAATTTAATTGACATGGTTTTAACTCTCTAAAACTTTAGATGTGAAGGAAGCGAACCTAACCGAACAATCATAGATTTAATTTAACTGAGCAGGGGTTTCGTCAGGCTCATCTGGAGCAGCACTGGGGTCAGACGAAACGCCAATTGAAGGCTCAATCGATATACCGGGCGTCAACAGTATGCCTGCTTCAGCCGCCGTACCCATTCGCTCTTGCTCAAGCTTAACTTTTTTAGCTTCTTGCTGTGAAATAAACACCTCTTCCTTGGCAATCTGGAAGGGCTGAACTTCTGGCAACTCTTGGCCTTGCCATTTGGCCAACACGCCATTTTCAAAATAAACAGTCAGGTTACGCTCTTCTGTTTTGCCGCTGGGAGACTGGTAAAAATAAGGGTAAACCCACTGGTTAGCCCTAAAAATACTGGTTAACGTGGGCGAACCAAGTGCGAAGCGCACCTGCTCAGGCGTCATACCGGCACTTAAAAGCCGTACTTGACCAGAAGTCACCCAGTTACCTTGTTGAACCCCTGTTGTATAGGGAAACCCCCAGCGATCTGATGCGCAGCCCGCTAAAATGGTGAGAACGAAAGCTAAAGAAGCAAGTCGTATTGTTGAATATAAGTTAAAAGACCGCACGGGCAACCTCTATTTCTGTTTGCCTTAAAAACGCTATCATAGGGCATCGGGCGGTAAACCGCAGGGGAATCTTATAATGCAGTTAGAAACAGACCAGTCAGATCTTAAAAGTGTAGGGCTTAAAGCCACACTTCCACGTCTTAAAATACTTGATATTTTTCGACGTTCAGACGTTCGTCACCTAAGTGCTGAAGACGTCTACAGGGCGCTTATTAACGAAGAAATCGATATCGGCCTAGCCACGGTGTATCGTGTGCTCACCCAATTTGAACAGGCAGGCATTTTGTCACGCAGTCAATTTGATGGTGGCAAAGCGATTTTTGAACTCAATGATGGGGATCACCACGATCACATGGTGTGTACCCATTGTGGTCATGTCGTCGAATTCACTAACCCTGAAATTGAAGCCTTGCAACACAAGGTTGCTGACGAAAACGATTTCAAAATTGAAAGTCATGCCATGGTTTTGTATGGTGTTTGTAAAAGTTGCCAAAAACCTAAAAACCGCTAACTTTAATTAATCTGCCCATTTAAATTGCAATCTACACAGTTTGCAATCTTCATTTTTCCTCGTCTAAATTAGAGGTAATATTACCTCCACAATGACTCAACCCCTCGCGCCTTTACCCCCAACAACCCTCAACAGTCGCACGGCTGTTATTGTATTTCTATCTTTTGTTTTTGCTTATTTTTTGTCTTATGCGTTGCGATCTGTTAACGCAACAATTGCACCCTTATTAGAACAAGACTTAGGCCTTGATGCTGCCGCATTGGGCTGGCTGTCTTCGGCCTATTTCTTATCGTTTGCTGGCATGCAATGGCTAGTCGGTGGTTGGCTTGATGTGTATGGCGCGCGCCGAACCGAGACGGCCTTATTGGCCACTGCAGCAATAGGCGCTTGCATTGTGGCCATGAGTGCGTCGCTTTGGGGGTTGTCGATTGGTCGCATTTTAATTGGTGCAGGGGTGTCGGCTTGTTTAATGGCACCCTATGCATATTTTAGGCGCTGTTTTGCCCCTGAAAGGCAGGCCCAACTCGCTATGTGGATGTTAATAGGTGGAACCTCAGGTGCCTTAGCGGCAACCCAACCGACGCTTTTACTGGCTGAAGCCATCGGTTGGCGCAATGTATTTTTTATCACATCAGGCTTACTGGCCTTGGCTGCATTGACTGTCTTTAAAAATATACCTGATATTGATTTGGGTCATATTAAAGCTCAAAACAATGCAAAAAAAGAGAGTGTAACAACCCCCAAAATGAGTTTGATTACGGTGTTGCGCCACCCCAATATGTTGCGCGTTATACCCACCACACTTACCATGTCAGGCGGGTTCATCGCGCTACAGTCGCTTTGGGTTGGCCCCTGGATGACCCATGTTTTAGGCTTGTCTATCAACGAAACTGGCATTCGTCTTTTTTATTTTAATTTAGCCCTAATTACGGCATACGTTGCGATGAGCGTGTTAAGCCCTAAATTAATTCGTGCAGGTTACACATTAGGGTTACAGTCAAAAATAGGGTTTTTCTGGATGATGGCTTCGCTGGTGTGTATTTTAATTTGGCGCGATCAACAGGCATGGTGGTTGTGGGTTGTGATGTCAGCAAGTATTCCCGCTATTATTTTGATGCAAACACAAACGGGTATGTTATTTCCGCGCGCTGTGGCGGGCCGCGTCTTAACCACTTTTAATCTGATTATGTTTACAGGTGCTTTTTTATTGCAATGGGGTATAGGTTTGGCAGTTGATCTGTTTATGTTTTACGGCCGATCAATCGACCAGTCGCTTTGGTTAGCCATATTAGTATTGCTTTGCTTACAAGGCATGAGCGTTATTTGGTACCTTACTCGACCAGACCCTATTGCTGAAACTTGAGGCCTATGCCTTAAAACGACAAAGAGGTGAGTGTGCTCGACGATTCTGTTCTTGAGGCCATGAAAAGATGGCCTAATGTGCCCGCAGCGGTTGGTTGGCTGTCGCTAACTTGCCGAGGTGAATGGCGTTTGCACCCGCTTGGCGACGCATCACAGGGTGATCCAGGTGAATCGATTGCGAACGAACAAATTACCCACTTTATCAATCGAAATTATGCCAGTGATGAAAAGGGTCAGTGGTTATTTCAAAATGGTCCTCAAAAAGTATACGTGCGTCTAGACAGCACCCCCTATATTTTGCGCACAACGTTGACTGAACTCGTTACCCATAATGGGCTAGCCGTTCAATCTATTGAGGCTTGGTTTGTTGACCAAACTGGTCATGTTTATGCTTTAACTGATTCAGGGATGGGTCGTGTCGATGATCGCGACTTAGTAAGCTTAACGGCGCAGTTGCAAACGCCCTTAGGTCAAAGCCTAGACGACTTATGGCCCACATTGGCGCATAACAATGGCCTATTTGAAACACATCAAACTCTAGCCCTGCTCAATGCTGAGAACGCCACTTTAAACCTACCTAGGCGTCTTTTTGTTGTTGATACGGTTGACACACTAGCGCTTCAATATGGTTTTATACGCAATCCGATGCCTCGAGCGTAAAATAAATACATGACACATTCAGCCGATTTTTACTTTCCCGCCCCACGCAGGCAACTTTTTTGTAGCCAATGCGGTCACGCCGCGACCCAAAAGGTACCTGAGGGTGACAATCGCCTTCGCGATTTGTGTGAAAACTGTGGGGCCATTCATTACCAAAATCCACGTATGGTGGTGGGTACCCTGCCGGTTTGTGGTGACAAAATTTTATTGTGCCTTCGTGCCATTGAACCCCGTGCCAATACTTGGACGTTACCCGCTGGTTTTATGGAGCTGGCTGAAACGACCGCACAAGGTGCTTTACGTGAAACGCTAGAAGAAGCGGGGGTGACCGTTGCACTCGGGCAGCTCTACACCGTGATTGATATTCCGGCAGTTGATCAAGTACACATCTACTATTTAGCGCACGCTAAAGACGAAAGCGTTGACCCAGGCCCTGAAAGCTTAGATGCCCGTTATTTTGCCATTGAAGACATTCCTTGGGACAATCTCTCTTTTAGGTCGGTTTCCACAAGCTTGCAGCATTTTATTGATGACAAAAAGAAAAGTGAATTTGTGACGCGTCATTATTCGCTTGAGCCTCTATCTAACTAAGCCTCAACAACAAAAGCCATGTCGGGTGAGCCATTTTTTTTACATGCATTAGACGATGACGAAATGTTTCCACCTACCGAACAAGCATTAACTGAGCCTGACGGTTTATTAGCATTTAGTAGAAACATTACTCTAGCTCGGCTTGAGTCGGCCTACCGTCAAGGCATATTCCCCTGGTATTCAGACGACCAGCCGGTTTTGTGGTGGTCGCCTGAATCACGCATGGTGCTAGATTGTGAAAAATTTCATGCCTCACACTCATTGCGTAAACGTTTAAAAAAAATATCTCGAGATCAAAGCTTAGGTGATTTGCGAACCTGTGTTGTGACCGTCAATTGTGCCTTTAATGCAGTTCTAGAGGGGTGTGCAACGCGCGGTGATGTTTCACAGAATGCCTCAACCTGGATTACCCCACACATGCAACAAGCTTACAAGGCTTGGCACCAACAAGGGCGAGTTCACAGCATTGAAGCTTGGCAAAATGATGAACTGGTTGGCGGCTTGTATGGCGTGAGCATCGGTGCTACATTTTTTGGTGAGTCGATGTTTACCCGTGCAACCGATGCTTCTAAAATTGCATTAGCTCATTTAGTTAAGTTTTTAAAGCGTCAGAATGTCAGTTTTATTGATTGCCAAATGGTGACGAATCATCTGGGCACCCTTGGGGCAAGCCCCATCAATCGAGCTAACTTCTTAAGCCGCGTGGCAAAAGGCATTGACCAACCTAATCTACCTTGGCAGGCGGGGTGGATCAACTCTGAAGGTGAAATCATGCCAACAAGTACCTTGCTTGCGTTACCATTTGTGTCATGAGTTTGATCAATGAGTTGCCCTTTGGCACGCTACAGTTTTATGCGACGGCATCTTACGCCTGTAGCTATTTACCGGGCCATTCTGCTCGCTCACAAGTCGCTGCTCCAGGTCATATGGTTAACAGTGACACGTACTCAAGGTTAGTCGAACAAGGCTTTAGGCGAAGTGGTACCTTTACGTACAGACCACATTGTGATCAATGCCAAGCATGCCTTCCTTTGCGGGTAAACTGCCAAGCCTTTAGCCCAAATCGTAGCCAGCAACGTA
>CALBMZ010000063.1 GCA_937896225.1 uncultured Alcaligenaceae bacterium
CTACAAATTTTGACTTTAAAGCCGACGACTTACAGCTTCAAGCGTTTATCCGCCTGCATCATGAACCCGGGCTAAGTGCCCGACGGTGTGCACAACTCATGGCGGCTTTTGATCGACCGAGCGACATTTTTAATTCTAGCCTCACAAAATTGTGCACAATTTTACCCATAAAACTGGCAATGCAATTACTGGCACCGTTACAAACGCAGGTGCTTAACGATTTGCAAACAACTCTAAATTGGGGTGCTCAACCCAATTGCCATCTTTTAACTTGGGCTGACTCAAACTACCCCAGCCCTCTCAAACACATGTACGACCCACCCATATTGCTATATGTGAAAGGCAACTTAAAGTGCTTAGGTATGCCAAGCATTGCCATCGTAGGCACTCGAGACGCGTCGAGCTATGGTATTGGGGTGGCCACCCAACTCGCATACAACTTCGCGCAAGCGGGTTGGTGCGTCATCAGTGGTTTAGCCCGGGGCATTGATGCTGCCGCCCACTATGGCGCATTGGCCACCACACAGAAACACTCTACATTAGCTGTTATGGGGCATGGTTTAGACACGGTGTACCCTCCACAACATCTCGAACTCGCGCACCACATCGTATCGCAACAAGGTGCATTACTGAGCGAGCTTAGCCCAGACAAACCACCGCGCCCACATCAATTTCCTCGGCGTAATCGCTTGGTGGCCGGTTTAGTGCGTGGCGTTATTGTGGTTGAAGCAAATGAGCGAAGTGGTTCGTTAATTACAGCTCGGTTGGCAAATGAACTGGGGCGAGATATTTTCGCTGTACCAGGCCCAATTACGAGCCCCGCCTCTCAAGGTGTGCATGCACTCATTAAACAAGGGGCCTGCTTAATTGAAAACGCAGACGACGTGTTTAAAGAGTTAGGTTACCCCACACCGCTTCGCCCTAACCTCCGCTTACCCGACCCGATGCCATACAAACTTGCGCCATTGCAGAGCCAAATACTTCAACTCATCGGTCACGCGCCCACAAACGTGACGCAGTTACTATCAAATCTAAACATCAGCTCTCAATCTCTTCATATTGAGCTCACGCACTTAGAACTGGCTGGGTTAATTGATCGAGAAGACCATGGGGTGGTATGTGCAACACGGGGCGTAAAATATTAATATTTATTGAAATATTTTTTAGCGATGTTTGAGAAAATGACTGTGTTCACACGAGCCCTTGCTTTAACCATTAGCCTTTTTGGTTTGACTTATGCCCTACCAAGCATGGCACAAACCAGCCTTGACTCTTCAGGCAATGTCTGCCGCATTGTTTTAACCTTAAACGACGCGCCACGCTTTAAAGTACCTGAAATCATCATTCCTTCCCAATGCAGCACTTTTACGGTAGCACTTGACCATATTGGGCGCTTGCCAAAATCTGCAACGGGGCACAACTGGGTGCTGGTTGCCTCGCCAGACCTCAACGCCGTTACTCGTGAAGGCTCAAAGGCCGGTGTTGCCTCTGACTTCGTCAAACCAGGTGATACACGGGTACTGGCGCACACCCCCATTATCGGTCGCGGTGAACAAGCCGAAGTATCGTTTTCAACCTCTATTCTGGCACCCAATGTAACTTACACTTACCTCAGCACAGTTGACGGCCAATCAGCCGTCATGCGAGGGATCATTAGGCGGTTTTAGTCTAGTTTGCTATGTGCACAATTAATTTTTCATGATTTCGCCAAATGTTTTCATATCGAACCAGGCGACGTGCAAGTGGCTAAATCGTTAAACTTTTGAATTTTGAATTTTGAATTTTGAATTTTGTTATGACCTTAAGGCGGTAACATTGAAGTTTGAGGTTTGAGGTTTGAGGTTTGAGGTTTGAGGTTTGAGGTTTGCACATGCTGGTATATCTTTTTAAATTTGCCTATGCCTTCTTAATTCTGCGCGAATCATTTACGATTTTTTTATTGGAAATATGAGTATGAACATTTTGCACTTCACTACGCAATCACGAACAGCTAAGTTCATGGCAATTGCCACGGCAATGGTTTTAAGCATGGGCATACTGACCCCTGTTTACGCACAATCAACGTCTGAACTCAGCGTTTCAGACGCGTGGCTACGCGCTTCTGCACCGATGCAAGTCAACGGTGCAGGGTATGCCGCGATTCAAAATAAAAGCGCAAAAGCTGATCGCTTACTAAGTGCTTCCGCTGATGTGGCCGAGCGGGTCGAAATGCACACCATTATTACTGAGAACGGTGTCGCGCAAATGCGTCAGGTTACGGGTATTAATATGCCTGCAGGGGGCACCGTTAATCTCGCGCCAGGCGGATTTCACATCATGTTTGTCAAGCTCAAGCAACCTTTTGTGCAAGGCAAAACCGTGCCTATCAAGTTTACCTTTGAGCAGGCTGGTGACGTCATGGTGAACTTTGAAGTCAAGCCTATTACATACAATCCCAACAGGGGTTCAACTGGCCATGCTGGTCATTCTATGCCAAACATGAAGCATTAATTTACCGTGACCCGAACAAGGCTGAACCGACTCTAATTTCAGTTGAGCCCTCTTCAATGGCGATTTCAAAATCGCCGCTCATACCCATAGATAAGCGGTCTAACGAAACACCTTCTATGCCATGGGCTTGCATCTGGTCGCGCAACACCCGCAATTTAACAAAGCACGCGCGTACAGCCTGAGTGTCTTCTGACAAAATAGCCATGGTCATTAAACCTTTCACACGTAAGGTAGGCAGTTCAACAAGTTCACGTAAAAAGCCTTCAAGCAATTCAGGCGCTAAGCCTGATTTCGACTCCTCAGGTGAGGTTTTAACCTGCACCAACACATCTAGTGTGCGACCGTTATCTAGCAGACGTTTATGAAGGGCAAGGGCCAGCTCTATGCGGTCTAGCGACTGCAGTTCCGTAGCGTACTTAGCAACCTCTTTTGCTTTGTTAGTTTGCACACTACCTATCACGACCCACTGTACGTCACAATCGCTTAATTCAGGGGCCTTTTGGGCAATTTCTTGAAGACGGTTTTCACCAAACCGATTTAACCCCAAGCCTACCGCTTCACGAATAACTGTTGCATCAAAGGTTTTACTGACGGGCAACAATGTGACGCTTTTGGCATCACGATTTGCACACTCGCAAGCTACTGCGATGCGTTGTTCGATTTGGTCAAGCCGTTCTTTTAACGTAGACATAAGAACTCAGCCTGAGCATCATTACCTTGAGGCAAGCTAGACACGTGCCCCACCACGCTGGCTTGCTCACAACCATACTGGGCAAAAATGCTCAGTACATGATCAACGGCGGAAGGCGAACAAGACACCAACAATCCACCTGACGTTTGGGGGTCAGTGATAAGGGTCTTTAAGACTTCATCTATTTGAACCAAACCGCTAACTTGATGCCCATAAGCTTGCCAGTTTCGACCAGAGGCACCCGTTGCAATACCTTGTTTAATTAATTCGCTCACACCGGGCAAAATAGGCAGACTGTGGGCATTCAATTCAATGCTCACGCCCGCCGCCTTAGCCAACTCTAACGCATGACCAGCTAAACCGAACCCCGTCACATCAGTCATAGCGTGAACATGGTCTAACTCAGCTAGGGCTGAACCCGCACGGTTTAACAGCGTTGCACTGTTGATCATGGCGGCATAACCTTCATCGCTGAGCATGCCCTTCTTAAGCGCAGCCGAATAAATGCCTACGCCAAGCGGTTTGCCTAAAATTAAAACGTCCCCTACTCGTGCATCTGAATTGCGACGAATACGATCAGGGTGTGCCAAGCCTAACGCCACCAAACCGTAAATAGGTTCAACAGAATCTATCGAGTGACCACCTGCAATGGGTATACCTGCTACCTCGCATACTGACTGACCGCCATGCAAGATATCGCGAATCACATCGTGCGGCAACACGTTGATCGGCATGCCAACAATAGCTAAGGCCATGATGGGCGTGCCACCCATAGCGTAGACATCAGACAATGCATTAGTGGCTGCGATACGACCAAAATCGAAAGGGTCGTCCACAATTGGCATAAAAAAATCAGTGGTAGCAATGAGAGCTTGTGCATCGTTTAAACGATACACCGCCGCATCATCTGCGGTTTCTATGCCCACCATCAATTGCTTAAAAGGTTGAGCAGCAGGCAAGGTTGACAATAGCTCAGACAATATACCGGGCTCAATTTTGCAGCCACAACCTCCGCCATGTGACAGCGACGTCAGCGCTGGGCCTTGATGTGTACTTTTTTGCATCATATCAAACGATCTTTTAACGGAAAACAAAGCTTATTGTGTCACACAACGTGATGCACTTTGGCTGTCTATGCAAGGCCCTTGAACATAGACTTGATTGCCAATTTCTGCTGAGCCCAAAAGGTTTGGCCATAATCACGGGCCGCTTGCCCGGTCTGAGGGTCAGCAATTTGATCGTGAATACCCGTCGCAGCGTATTCAGAATTCCAACAAGCCGTTTTAAATAAAATGTCCCACACGGGGAATAACACGGCAAAATTGTACCCGCCGGCAGGCCCTGATGTTGAGGCTTTGTATTCAATAGAGTGATGATGGCGGTGAAACCTTGGGCTGACAATTAAGCGCTCACCCCATTTTCCAAAACTTATACGTAAGTTGGCATGAGACAAACTTTCAATTAACTGAGTCATGACAACAATCATGACGAATTGACCTGGAGATACCCCGATGAGGTAAGACACCAACACTAAAACGCTATCTCGCAACACATCATCGAGTAAATGATTACGGTTATCACTAAAAACCGTCATTTGACGTTGGCTGTGATGAACCGCGTGCAAAGACCAAAACCATGCATAACGATGCTGTGCTCGGTGATAAAAATAATCGACCAGGTCGAACACTAACAAGTAAATAATTAAACTAACCCAAGGTATATCGCTCACCCCAGGCCATATTGCGTCAAGCTGAAAAGGCGTGAACCCTTTCATATTAAAAAAAGACATCGCCAAATCAACAAGAGGGGCGAGCGAAAAAAATAAAACCAATTTAAATATACCCATGCGATGAATGAAGGTATAGATCATGTCAATACGAATTTGCCTTTTGTCTGTGACGGACTCAACAGGCCGCCATTTTTCTAATGAACTAAAAACAATGACTAATAAAAATATTTGAAGCGCACCAATCATGAACCACATCGTGGCATCAAAACCAGGCTCAACCAGCTCGCTCATACCCAAGGCATAGAGCATGGGTTGCACCACCGACTCAAATAGCCATTGTTGCGTTTGATCAAAGTAATGCGTCAGGGCAGTCATGATTTGAAGCTCAATATTTTTTGATATGTTGGGTGTTGATCGATTGTTTTAAAACAAAAACCACGCTCTTTTAAACCCACAATAAGGGGTTCTAATACAGCTGGTGCCCAGGGGTCTTGTCGTGACCAAATGCCCAGATGGGCCAGCAAGATATCACCTGATTTTATATTTTTTAAAGCTTGGTCTAATAATTTTTTATTCGGAAAACGATCGCTGGGCAGCTCATCGCCCAAAAAACCATGTGGGCTCCAACCGACGTGTGCATAACCGCACTGTTTGGCGGCCTCTAGCAATGCAGGTGACGTTTTACCACCAGCCGCTCTAAATATTGGGCTAATCTGCGCCCCCGTCATATGAGTAAATCTCTCAGCGACTTGATCAAGTGACTGACAGTATTGTGCCGCACTGATGACATAAGACTGGCCTTTTTTGGAGCCAGCACTGGGTTTCACTTTAAATTTCTGCTGAGCCAAATCAGCCTGCCAGTAAACATGATCAAAAGTATGTGAGCCAAACGCATGCCCTTCCTGGGCACGTTCACGCCACCAAGGTGCCCAGACGTCATCTAGGCTCGCGCCTCCCGTTCGTGTGGCTTCATTTGCCATAAAAAAAGTAGCACGCACTTGCTGACGTGCCAGCACCTCAGCGACCAACGGGGCAATACCCATGTGACCCGTATCGAATGTTAAATAAACGGCTTGTTTACAGTTGGCTTGAGGAATTTTGGAAACCTGGTGGCTCGGCAGGGCATCGGTCGACTTCGTACTTTCCGTGAGCGGTGCATCCGATGCAGCACGAGTTTTTAAATCAGCCGCTTGCACTGCCTCGCACGTCAAAAAGAGCGTGGCAACTATTAACGAAAACAGGCTAACCACACAGGCGCGCAAACGATTGCGTACTAAGACCCCACCACTTTGCAAAAAAGTAGCCTCCAGGGTGTGAGGTGGATTACTGACGCGTAGCATGTTCTAAAGTCCAAACACCGTGAGGTGACTTACCAACGGGTATTTGTCGAACGACTAAATGGGTAGTCAAGTCAATGAAGGTGAGCTTACCAGACCATCTTGATGTCACCATGAGTGTCTTGCCATCATCTGACATTTCCATGCAGTCAGGGCCACCGGGTGCAGGATATTTATCAACCACCTCAAGCGTATTTAAGTTGATTCGGCTAATACTATTATCTGCCCGATTACTCACAAACACGTGTTGACCATCGCCTTGCGCACGAAAAGCATGCGCACCCAATCCCGTTTGAATGCGTTTAACTAGCACCCCTTTTATGCCCGACACATCAAAAACCTGCACTGCGTTTTCACCTGTTAATGCGACTAACAGCTTTGTATTGTCTGGGGTTAAAAAAACGTCAGCTGGTAATTTTCCAGTTGGTACTTCCCACAAGGGCTGTTGCGTCTCTAAATCAATAGCCAATAGCTCGTTACTGTCTTGCATGGTGGCATACAGTGTTTTGCTTTGATCATCGATCATCAAATGGCTAGGTGTTTTAGATGCTGGCAAACGTTTAACCAATTTAATAGGCTCTTGCGCCTCGGTGCCATGCCAAGTGTATATATCGACATGGTCTAAGCGATTCGCTGCGGTTACAAACCACTTCATATTGGGTGAAAAGCGTAAGTGATAGGGGTCAACAATACTGTTTAAGGTACGTTGCACGTCACCCGTTTTTGGGTCAATAAACGTGATTGAGTTACCTGCAGCATTCGCCACCAGAACTGATTTTGAATCAGGCGTCATATAAAGGTGGTGTGGCTCTTTGCCAACAGGCAGACGCTTGATCTCAGCAAACGTTACCGGGTCAATAAGGCTCACACTCGCACTCAATGAGTTCAGCACTAAAATGGGTGGTTTTTTGATCGCTTCAGTTTTAATTTTAGGCAGAGGCTGTGGCCCACCAGCTTTGGGTACACCCGAGGCATATACGAACGGAACCATACACAAAAGCAACCCGTAACCTATGACATTCAGCCCATTTTTGAGCTGTTTAGACCATACACTTTTCAAGATGAGCATCCTAGGCGCACGGCCCAAAATTTGTTAACCCCAAACTACATACATTGTACGAGCGCTCTACACGTTTGAGCCACGCATCTTAAACAATAATTGTAAACGGCCGATCGATGCGATACGGGTAACATTCAATTTCTGTTGGACGATCCGAAATGATGTCTGCCAACAACTGACTTGACCCACATGCCAAAGACGCTCCAAAAGCCCCATGCCCGATATTCACATAAACGTTTGGTTGGTGTGTTGGCCCAATATAGGGCAAACCGTCTGGTGTCGTTGACGCCACACCTGTCCAAAACATGCCTTCATCAACTTGTTTGGAACTCAAGCCATGGTTGATTGCGATAGACCGAAGCTTTTCTCGAGCTTGTTCGTTGGCCCTTAATTTAGCGCTAGGCTGAGTTTCGAAAATTGAAAAGCACACTGTATTGTTTTGCCAATTTGCAATCAAGCCCCTTTCGGTATCAACCCAAGGGTACAAACAAGTGAATCGTTCACCACTCAAATGATGCGTTAACGTAAACGAGTACCCTTTGAGGCCTATTACAGGCAAAATAAGCCCCTGCTTTTTTAAAATATCTCGACTGTTCATACCTGCAGCCAAAACAAATGCATCAGCCTGACAAGATATTTGACCTTGATTACGGGGAATAACCGCTTTTAGCTGTGCACTCACGGTATGTCCGCCAAGGCTCTTTAAGCACTCTAACTCATAACCAAAACGAAACCGCACACCCATTTGTTTGGCTTTTTTTGTCATAGTTGCCGTGAAATCACGGCATAACATAGGTAGAGGTTGCTCTAGACGATTCATGCAAATACGGCTGTATTGTGCCAATGAGTGAGTCATCGATGTTGGTTTCAACCCGACAGATGGCAGAGCGAATAGGCTTGCCCCAAAGCTGGCTTCGGCTGCGACTTCAGTTTGTTGATCAAACACAGTTATGCGATAGCCTGACTGCGCAAGATAAAACGCAGTGGTGACACCGATGACACCTGCGCCCAAAATACAAATATGCATAAAGCCTAACAAAGCCGTAAAATAGCTAAGCATAACTTTATGCTTATAGTTTTTTTAACTGAAATTAGCGACTTATATAGTCAATTAAAGTGAAAATGCACGATAAAATCGATATCCTCATCTTGAAAACACTACAGTCTGAAGGTCGCATTGCCATGACTGAACTCGCAGAACGGGTAAACTTATCCACCACCCCTTGCGTGCAAAGGGTGCGACGATTAGAGCGTGAAGGCTTTATTACGGGTTACTTTGCAAAAGTGAACCCCACTACCGTCAATAGACGCCTGCTAGTATTTATTGAAATAAAGCTTTTAAACAAGTCAGAGGCCGTTTTTCTTCAAGCAAAAACAGCCTTATTGCTCGTACCTGAAGTCTTAGAATGCCACTTGGTTACGGGTGAGTTTGACTACTTAGTCAAGGCTAGGTTGGCGGGTATGGCTCAATACCGCCAAATGCTCGGTCGAATTTTAAAAGACCTTTCTTCTGTCGCCGAGGCTAAAAGCCGTATCGTAATGGAAGAAATTAAAGAAACGCTCGCATTACCGCTCTAGCAAATTGAAGCCAAGAATGTCATGTTTGGCTTCAAAAGTGATCAGCAAAAAAACCCAAAAAGTTAAATTTTGGGGTTTTTATGTCAAACATTCACCTATACGACAAACTGACAGCCTGTAAAGAATCAAAGCTTAAAGTACTTGTTGCGTGCCTCAATGAATTGTGCGTCAGCACCGTTAGTCTTGATCTTCAATATAGTCAACGAAGCGATAAAGCTTTCAACCGTTTTCTTGGTTAAAGCATCACCCATTTCACGAATGTCAGTAATAATTTCGGCTATAGCATTAGCCGCTGCTTGCACAATGCTGTCTGGAAACCGTGGAATCGCCTTCACGCCATGTAATTTTGTTTTGCGCCAAAACAGGCGCTGCCACAGAAGCTAAACTTGTAGCACCCACGCCTGCTAAACCGGCTTGACGAACAAACGAACGACGATCCATAGAAAGCCTCCAGTAAGAGGTTGTTAATTTTTTATATACACATTAAATATGAACGCACAAAGGAATGTTTGCATAAGATTGAGTATCACTCAACACTAGTGACACGCTTATTCAATAAATCAATTTACTGATCAATGAAAATTGAACTGTCGTTAAACGCGTAAACCCTAAAAAAGACTAGCCTTTAGGAGAACAAGGGTATTGTTCACGTAGGAACATTAAAATCGTTCCCGCCGCGGGTCGATTTCCCAATTCTGGGCGAGCAGATGCCCAAGCCACGAATAAATTTAATACCTGATCGCGAGTTTGCGCCCCGGCCTTAAAACAAATGGTTGTGTCTGGTGTGTTACCCATTTGGGCTAAATGTAACTGATACACCCCTTCGCCAAAGCCATAACAGAAGTTTCGCGCCAAGGGCTCGTATTGCTCGCTACAAACGGCGACCATATCTTTTGTACTGACTTCAGGTGAAGTGTTAGTTGATAAACTTGGAGTAGGCGTTTGGGCCCAAACCGAACCCATACCCAAGGCAATCACACAGGCTGCTATATAAGTTTTCATGATGCGCTCTCAACTTAGATAAAATCGTAAGTGTACGAAAAACAAACAATTTAGATTGAAACACAGAAGCACGAGCCAGACATCACCATTACACTGATCTTGTGCTGCAATACCAACAGGTGTTTTGAAAAAACAACCGACCAAAGAGACATAGAAGCGAGATTAAGATGGCGATCATTACAAATATTGAAGATTTACGCAAAATAGCCAAGCGACGGGTACCCCGTATGTTTTACGACTATGCTGATTCAGGCTCATGGACAGAGTCTACCTATCGCGCAAATGAAAGCGACTTTCAAAAAATCAAACTACGTCAGCGTATTTTGGTCAATATGGAAAATCGCTCAACTGCAACCCAAATGATTGGGCAACCCGTTGCTATGCCTGTCGCCATTGCACCAACAGGTCTGACAGGCATGCAGCACGCAGATGGGGAAATACTCGCCGCCCGGGCTGCCAAAGCCTTTGGGGTGCCCTTTACCCTCTCAACCATGAGCATTTGTTCCATTGAAGACGTCTCCAAAGCAACTGACGGGCACCCTTTTTGGTTTCAACTCTATGTGATGAAAGACCGCGATTTTATAGAGCGGCTCATTGATCGTGCGAAGCAAGCAAACTGCTCAGCATTGGTCTTGACTCTAGATTTACAGATTTTAGGGCAACGCCATAAAGACCTTAAAAATGGTTTAAGTGCTCCGCCCAAGCTGACTATTGCCAACATGATCAACATTGCGACCAAGCCCCGTTGGGCTTTAGGAATGCTGGGCACCTCCAGACGCCAGTTTGGCAATATTGTGGGGCACGTCAAAGGCGTCACTGACATGAGCAAACTAAGCGAGTGGACGGCGTCACAATTTGACCCGGGCCTGAATTGGGGCGATGTTGAATGGATCAAAAAACGCTGGGGTGGCAAGCTCATTCTAAAAGGCATCATGGACCCAGATGATGCCCGCTTAGCAGCCAACTCGGGGGCCGACGCTTTAATCGTCAGCAACCACGGTGGCCGTCAACTTGATGGGGCCGACTCAAGCATTCAAGCCTTACCTGCTATTGTCGATGCCGTCGGTCAAAAAATTGAAGTACACATTGATGGTGGAATTCGTAGTGGTCAAGATGTACTCAAAGCTTGGGCATTGGGCGCACGTGGCACCTACATTGGCCGTAGCTTTTTGTATGGTTTAGGTGCAATGGGTGAAGCGGGGGTCACCAAAGTGCTTGAAATTATTCACAAAGAGCTTGATTTGACCATGGCATTTTGTGGGCATACCCAAATTGATACGATTAACAAAGACATCTTGTTGCCAGGCACTTTTCCAAAGGTTTAATCTTTTTTTAAACGTGCCCGTTCATTAAATGGGCACGCTCATTTATTTACCCGTTAATAATTAAAAACTTTTAAATTGCTCAAAAGGCTTAATGACTCAACCTACGCAAATTGCCAAAATATTTAGCCTTAAACGCATAGCGTTAATGATCGGTATCTTAATCGTTGTATTTTTTGTATGGCGTGTTTGGCAAGGTCCCGTTGTTGATACATATCGGGTCGTTGAGCAACCACTAATTCAAAACGTGGTGGCAACAGGTCGCATTATTTCAACCTCACGCGCTCAAATTGGTGCTGAAATTACCGGCGTTGTGCTGGAACGCCATGTGACAGAGGGTGACCACGTGGAACCTGGCGAGTTACTCATTACTCTGCGAGCAGAAGACCTGGCTGCCCGTGTGCGCGAAGCTGAGGCGGCTCTGCAACAACTGCAAACCTCACGCAGACCACAAGCCATGGCCGCACTGAAGCAGTCACAAGCCCAACTTGAGCAAACATTGCGTGAAGCCAAACGACGGCGTGACCTCTACAAGACAGAGTCAATTTCTAAAGAAATTTACGAGAAAGCCGAACAAGCGCTCACCCTTGCACAAGCGAGCGAAGAGCAATCAAAGCTGCTCAGCGAGTCACTTAAACCAGGCGCATCTGAAGAGCTGATTTTGGTTGAACGGCTCAATGCTGCGCAAGCAGCTTTGGCGCGTACTGAAATTAAATCGCAAGTCGCTGGCGTGGTCTTAACACGTGATGTTGTACCAGGCGATGTGGTGCAACCTGGGCGACTTTTAATTGAAATCGCGAAAGACGGTACAACTGAAGTTTTAATTCCGGTTGATGAACGCAACCTGGGAGTACTTGCCCTTGGTCAACCTGCACGGTGTATAGCCGACGCCTACCCAAACCGTGTGTTTGAAGCCAAAATAAATTTTATTGCGCCAACTGTTGACCCCCAACGGGGCACGGTAGATGTTCGACTCACGGTTGACCCCGAACCCGACTTTTTGTTACAAGACATGACGGTTACCGCCACTATTCAAACCAACAAACGTGATGCGGCCATCACGCTCTCAAATGACTTGATCAAAGAGCCACAGAACGGTAAGGGTGTGGTTTGGTTGGTGCGCGACGGCACCGTTACCGCGCAAAAGGTAACGCTCGGACTTCGCGGTTTAAGTGCCACCGAAATCACTGAAGGCATCCAACCTGGTGACCTCGTGGTGCTGTCAGCAAAAGCCAAGCTCGGCGAACGAGTCAGATCTAAAAATGTGGATTGAAACCACGATTGCGTTGAAATTTTTGAGGCAAGGTTTCACTCAAACTTTACTGATTTTAATTGGTATTGCAGTGGGGGTATCGGTCATTGTCTTTATTGTGACGCTGGTTGTTGGCTTGCAAGCCAACATTGTTTCAAGAACGCTGGGTACCCAAGCACACGTTCGCGTTCAGCCACAAGAAGAAGTCAATCTGTTGGCCAGACCACCAAACGGCACCTATAATTTAGTGCTTGAAGACAAACGCGCCCAAAGATTAAGGTCGATTAATAACTGGCAACAAATTATGGCTGACCTTGA
Organism: uncultured Alcaligenaceae bacterium; assembly: GCA_937896225.1. GTDB lineage: Bacteria > Pseudomonadota > Gammaproteobacteria > Burkholderiales > Burkholderiaceae_B > Algicoccus. Next base: position 12,780 of record CALBMZ010000063.1, read on the forward strand.
CACCATTAATGGGGTCAAGGCCGTATCACCCGTCGTCTCAGGCCCAGCCTTTGCCAGACGAGGTGAAGCCATTAAATCTGTTTCAATTTTAGGCGTTGATGCCGATCGCTATGAACGCATCATTCCGATCAGCAAAGATATCATCTCAGGCGCCTTTCGGGTCAATGCGGGTGAAGCCGTCATTGGTAAACAGTTGGCTGATGATCTAGGTGTGCGCGTGGGCAGCAAACTCAGGCTCGACGCAAGCGAGGGGCGCAACGCGATTGTTACCCTCACCGGCATCTTTGAACTCGGGGTGCGTGAGCTTGATTCGCGTTACGTCTACTTAGACCTCAAACAAGCGCAAGCCCTACTCGGGTTGTTTGGTGGGGTCACCGTTCTAGAGATGACCGTAAATGATATTTTCGATGCAACCCTTATTTCTGACAAAGTGCATTTGCGCACCAGTTTAAAGTCTGAAAGCTGGATGCAAACCAACAGTCAACTCATGAATGCGCTAGCGTCACAAAGTTTGTCGTCAAACCTCATTAGTTTTTTTGTGGCGCTGTCAGTGGCTTTTGGTATTGCAAGTGTATTGGCCATCAGCGTCACGCAGCGAACCCGTGAAATTGGCATTTTGCGTGCCATGGGCGCACGTCGTGAACAAATGTTAATTGTTTTTTTAATTCAAGGCGCCATCTTGGGCTTATGTGGCTCCTTTGCAGGGTCGGCGGCAGGTTGGAGCATGGTGTGGGCTTTTAATGCTTTTGGGCCACGTCTATTTGACATTTCACCCTCGTTATCTATTGTGCCCGTAACCGTTGCATTAGCGACTATTACAGGCGTGCTATCAGCCATTGCACCGGCTTGGCGCGCCTCACGTTTAGACCCCGTGGCGGCCATACGTTATGTCTAAGCCTGATATCAAACCAAGCCCAGCAGCAAAAGTCGCCCACACATCAGATGTGCTGCGCTTAGAAGGTTTAAAAAAGTCATACAACGTTGGCCTACCAACCGAAACCGAAGTGTTGCATGGCATTGATTTATCGATCACAGCCCTAGACTTTGCTGCGCTGATTGGGCCTTCTGGTTCAGGCAAAAGTACCTTGTTAAACCTAATTGGTTTGCTTGATCAACCCACCTCTGGAGAACTGTACCTCTTGGGTCAAGCAACTCGCGACCTAGCGGATGTACAGCGAACGCACTTAAGACAAGAATCAATCGGCTTTGTGTTTCAATTTCATCATTTAATCGAAGCCTTTAGTGCGATCGATAATGTCATGATGCCCGTTATGGTGAAAAATGGTCGCCCCAGCACTGAAGCCCGCCAATGGGCTGAGCATTTACTTCAAGCCGTTGGCTTAGCCGGCATGGGTGACAAAAAACCCAGCGAACTGTCTGGTGGGCAACAACAACGCGTCGCCATTGCTCGTGCCCTCATGACGCGCCCAGCGTTGCTTCTAGCGGATGAGCCAACCGGCAACTTAGACACGCATACTGCAGAAAATATTTTTAAACTTTTACGTGAGTTTAATGCGGAGTTTGACTGTGCGGTTTTGATTGTGACGCACGACCCGCGTTTGTCTCAAACCTGCGATCGAGCCATTACTTTGATTGACGGAATGATTGTCCCGGATCAGCATTCGTCTTAACTTTAATAGTTTGCTTAGATAACACCCACTCTCGCCAAATGGCAACAATTAAAGCCATGAGTACAGGGCCTACAAATAAACCCACAAACCCCATTGTTTTAACGCCCCCGACCAAGCCAAAAAACGTAGGTAAAAATGGTAATTTAACAGGCCCGCCTACCAACCTTGGACGTAAGGTTTTATCAACAATAAACAGCTCTATTGAGCCCCATAAAAACAAAGCAATACCCGCCACCGCATCACCTGAACCCACCAAATAAAGCGACACGAGGGTAAAGCTCAAAGGTGCACCACCCGGTATCATCGCCATCACCGCGGTGATGACACCTAACAAAACGGGTGAAGGCACCCCTGCAACCCAATACGCAAACCCTAAAATCACGCCCTCACCAATCGCAATTAAACCCATACCGGTGACCGTCGCGCTGATGGTGGCTGGCACCACACGTGAGAAATGTTGCCAACGATTAGACAGCACTTGTTCGCCCAAAATATCAAGTTGTGTCGCCAAGTGATGGCCATCTTTGTAAACAAAAAATAAAGTCATTAAAGCAAAAAGTAAAAATAGTGCGGCGCTAAATAACCCGCCTGTTGTTGAAACAATGGCTCGATAAATATTTCCGATGTGTTGGCCACTGATCATTTCAGTCAAATTTGAAATGGCATTTGGGGCGCTTAGATAAGTATTCCAGTAACCCGCTAAGTCATCGCCCAAAACAGGTAATGCATTGATCCAAACAGGTGCTGAGACACCTTCTCGATTGGCGGCTAAAAGCCATCGCACAAAGGCACTGGCCTCGCCCACGGCATAGTAAATGGCAAACGTTAAAGGTACCACCACGAAAAGTGTCACCACCAATAGGGCAATTGTGGCCGCCCACGTCGTGTTACCAGAGCAGGCTTTAACGAGACGTGCATACAGCGGCCAACTGGCAAAACCGATAATCAAGGCTGCTAAAACCGGTACGATGAAGCCCGCAAAAAAATACACGGCAGCCGCCAACACCAACACCAGCAAAATGCGAACAAGTAATTGTGCTGACAGTAAGGCAGGGGTCATGGGTTTCAGTCTTTTAAATGTCTGTCAGAGCAATTGACAATATTTACTGTAAACGCTTTTCGAAATCTTCTTTTGATATGGCGCCAGGTACTAAAGACCCATCAGCAAAGAAAATAGCAGGGGTGCCTTGCACTTGAAGCGATTTAGCTAGATCAAGCATTTTTTGAATAGGTGCTTCACAGTTGAGCTTAGGCGGTTTTTGGCCGTCTAGCATCCAATTGTCCCAGGTGGTGCCACGGTCTTTTGAACACCAAACATTTTTGACTTTTTCGACGGAATCATCTGACAAGATGGGCAACATAAAGGTGTAAAGCGTGACATCATCGACGTCAACTATGTTTTGGCGTAGTTTCTTACAATAACCGCAGTTCGGGTCTTCAAAAATAGCGACCTGACGCTTACCATTGCCCCGCACTTGCTTAATGGCCATATCAAAGGGCAAGGCGTTGAAATCAATTGCTGATAATTCGTTCATACGCGCTTGGGTCAAATCACGACGGGTGACGGCATCAATAATACGGCCATCAAAAACAAACCTAACGTCTGCGTCGGTGTAAATAATGTCTTTACCCAACTGCACTTCAAACAAGCCGTAAGGGGTTGCTTCAACGCTTTTAACCGGCAGCTCGCCAAATCTTTCCATGAATTTTTTCTTCACTGCATCGGCATCAACTGAACCGTTTGCTGTCGCAACGTTCGATTGCGTAGTGGATGCTGTAGCTTGAACAACATTTTTATCTTGAGCAAAGGCATTCACGGAAACACTTGATAACATGAAGACACTGGCAGCCGTAAAGGCCAAGGTTTTTAAATTAAACGATAACGAATGATTCATTTCGGCTTCTCCAGCGTATTGTCAACGCGTGTTTGATAAATCAATAAAAAATAACATGACCTTTCGCTAATTGACGCGAAACTAACGAACACGAGACGCGGCTTCAATGAGCAATCGTTTTGCAAAGGGCAGCCTGTCAACTAAGCTTAAGCCCGCATTGCGTAACCAAGCAACCTGCTTACCCGATGCACCAAACAATTTATATAGGCTGTCTGTGATGAATCGCATTTCCCATAAGGCTTGGGCACGTTCGCGTCGGTAACGACGTAAAACCATATGATCACCGGCACTCATAAAAAGTTCACGCTCACTTACAACTTTAGCTAAAGCTTGGGCATCACCAAGACCTAAATTTAACCCTTGACCGGCAAGCGGGTGAACCCGATGCGCGGCATCGCCCACAAGGGCTACCCGGTCACCTATCATGGGTGACTTTGCAATCGACAGCGGAAAGCCTTTTATTAAACTATTAACCGTTAGGCTTCCGAGCCGCCCACGACTGGCTGTCATTAATCGGGTTTGTAAGGTTTGCACTTGATCAGCCTGGGGCATTGCTAATAATTGGTTTGCTACATCGCGTTGCATTGACCATACCATCGAAACTTGGTGAGTGGGTTCTACCACCCCTTTACTCAAAATATTAGGAAGGGGTAGACAAGCTAAAATGCCATCGGGTGTAAACCACTGCAAGGCAACGCCTTGATGGGGCCGTTCACACTGCAACTGACCAATCAAAGCGGTGGCATCGTAAGGCTGGTCATCGTAATTTAAACCAGCCAAATGACGTAAGGTTGATTTGGCGCCGTCGGCTGCGACCCATAAGTCGGCCTCTACTGCTTGAGCCGATTCGGTATGGCCCACCCCGTGGGCAAAGCCTGCCAAATGTTCGCCCACCCAGCGCACGCCATGCACGTCAAGCGCCTGTGCCAAGGCACGATCTAAATCAGACACATAAATGATGTAAGTTAAATCAACTTGTGCCGCTTGCCAGGCGCGTAAGTGCAATGCACCAAAGGTATCGCCTCGAATTTCCATCGCATCAACACGCGTGATACGGTCTGCCGGCATTAAAGCCCATGCGCCTATATGCGACAAAAACGCTTGGCTGGTTGGTGAGATGGCATAAACACGATCGTGATCTAAGTCGCTGTTACGGGGCCCAAGCAAGATAACTTCTTTTTGCCCTGCACGGAGCAATGCAAGCGTAGTGGCCATACCCACGGTACCACCGCCACAGACGACAATCGAGGTTTTCATCGAGCGGTTGGTACGCCAGCAGTTTTAGGCCAGAGCACCCACATTTTGGTTTTCTGTTTCATGCGACCCGCTAATGCACCTGCCGCATCACCCGAACCCCAGTAAAAATCAGCCCTTGCTGGGCCCCGTATGGCCGTACCCGTGTCTTGGGCAAACATCATGCGATTAAGGGGTTCGTTGGATGATGGCATCGTGGTGGACAAAAATACAGGCGAGCCCAACGGCACAAACGTCGGATCAACCGCAATCGAACGGCGTGCGGCCAAGGAAATGGCGTAAGCCCCTTTAGGCCCTTGTGACGGGTCGATAATCGCTTCTTCACGGAAAAAAACCACTGCTGGGTTGGCATTGAGCATTTCTTGCACTCGACCCGGATTACGCTTGGCCCAAGCCCGAATATTTTGCATAGACGTTTGGGCTAATGCCAACTGACCTTGATCAGAAAGCCATCTACCGATTGAAACGTAAGGGTGACCATTATGGTTAGCATAAGCTAGGCGAATCGTAGTGCCCGCACCTTGGCCGTCAGTTAGCAATACGCGCCCAGAACCTTGCACTTGTAAGAAAAAGTTATCAACGGGGTCACTGACATAGACAATTGCGGGGGGTTGACGATTACTTTTCGATAGCTCTGCCCGACTTTCATAAGGCACCACTCGATCACCCACAACCTTACCCCGCACCCGCTTACCTGCCATTTCAGGGTAAATGGCACCTAAATCAATTGTGAGCAAATCGACTGGCACGGTATACAACGGCCACTGATTTGAGCCACTTTGTGCACGTGAACCTTTTACGATGGGTTCGTAATAGCCGGTTGCCGTACCGATGGCAACGGCACCACCGCTTTGAATACGCCAAGGCTGTAAATAAGTCTGAAAAAATTGTTTAACTTCGTTTGAGTCATTTGGGTTTGGCGCTTTAGATGAATCGCTTGCTGCCGCACAGACAGGTTGCCAAACTTTAGGTGTTGCGCGGGCTGGCGTCGTTAAACTACCCCCCGTTGGCCTCATTAAACCGCCACAATTCCTTAAAAAAACGGCCCAGACGTTTCTCATGTCATCGTTTTGCCAGCCCGGAAGATCTGACCACCCTACCGCGACGTATTGACCTGCAAGTGACCGAGGTGCGCTATCTTGCATCGCACTTAATGCCGGAATTTTAGGCGTTTCAATCGGTACGGTTGGCTCTGCCAGCACTTCTGCTGCCGAAGGGGCGCCTGCAACTTGGTCGTCACCAGGGGGCGCACTGACGCAGCCAGACAACACCAGTAACAGTAAAGTACTGAGTGTCATACCGGCGCGCTTCACAGCACATAAACCATTCAAATTAAATCGATAAGATGACAATTTCATTCCAAATTTTTGGGTTATGGCTAAACCATAAATAGCTTGATACCTAACTATTAGATAACAAACCAGACTATCAATGCAATGTACGCGGCATGGCCAACACAAATTCAGGAATATTGACATCAAAAGGCTCGCCATCATCACCCGCGCAATGGTAGACGCCACGCATACTGCCAACAGGTGTTGGCAGTGGACAGCCACTAGCATATTCAAAGGTCTCGCCTGGCGCCAGTAGCGGTTGCTGCCCCACCACACCTAGCCCCTTGACCTCTTGCTTCTTATTTTGGCCATCAACAATAACCCAGTGACGACTGATGACCTGTGCAGGTCTCTGACCCACGTTGGTAATGCGCACTTTGTAAGCAAATGCAAAGTGACTTTGCCCTGGATCAGACTGTTCAGGTACATATTGAGCTTCGACAACTACACTTAAATCAAAATTTTTCACAAAAGATTCCCGCTAATTGAGGCTTAGACCGACAAATTACGCCAATCACTGTAATAATAGATTGTCATTTGAAGCGATTTTTAAACATCATGCCAGAAACTATTGCATTACCTAGCGCCCGTATCGCCCCCAGCATTTTATCTGCAGACTTCGCTCGCTTGGGCGAAGAGGTCAGACGAGTCACTGCAGACGGTGCTGACTGGATTCATTTTGACGTAATGGACAACCATTATGTTCCCAATTTAACCATAGGCCCCATGGTGTGTGAGGCTATTCGCCCACACGTTGATATACCGATTGACGTCCATCTAATGGTTGAACCCGTCGATGCGTTGGCCAGCATGTTTGCCAAAGCAGGGGCCAACATTATTACCTTTCACCCCGAAGCGTCGCGTCACGTTGACCGCACGCTATCGCTCATTCGTGAGTCTGGGTGCAAGGCCGGGCTAGTCTTTAACCCCGCCACGCCGCTTGATTGGCTCGACCATGTGATGGACAAAATCGATGTTATTTTGTTGATGTCAGTTAACCCCGGGTTTGGCGGTCAAAGCTTTATTCCCGAAACGCTCAACAAGTTAAAAGCAGCCAGAAAGCGTATCAACACGCATTTGCAGCGAACAGGTCACATCATCAGCCTAGAGGTTGATGGGGGTGTCAAAGTTGACAATATCAAAGCCATACGCCAGGCTGGCGCTGACACCTTTGTTGCTGGTTCGGCTATTTTTAGTAAACCTAACTATGCTGAAGTGATGGGGCAAATGCGCGATCAAATTATGCTTGCCGACACTTCAGCTGATTGATGACACCCCATGACTGAAATTGAATTTAATGCGCTTGCCGCGCAAGGTTTTAATCGTATTCCGTTGGTATCGGAAACCTATGCCGACCTCGACACACCGCTGGCCATTTATTTAAAATTGGCACATGCTACCCCACAAGTTGGCAAATACAGTTGTTTACTTGAGTCAGTGGTCGGGGGTGAAAGGTTTGGCCGATATTCTTTTATCGGTTTACCTGCGCGCACCATCGTACGTTCACGCGGCAATTTAATTGAGGTGCTCACTGACGACCGTGTGGTTGAAACACACGAGGGTGACCCCTTAACGTTTATTTCTGACTACCAAGCACGCTTCAAAGTGGCACTCAGAGCAGGTATGCCGCGTTTTGCAGGTGGCTTAGCAGGCTACTTTGGCTACGATTTGGTCAGACATATTGAGCCGCGATTGGGGCCCGCACCCAATGCTTATCCAGACGGCATGGGTGAAGGCCCACCTGACTTGTTATTACTTCATGTTGACGAGCTGGTCATCGTTGATAACGTTGCAGGCCGCACTTATTTGATGGTCTATGCAGACCCTAAAACACCAGAAGCCTATTCAAAAGCGCAAAACCGTCTGAAAGAATTAAGAATCAAACTGCGTAAACCTGTTGACATACCTTACAGCCATGCCAGTATGCCCACAGAAGAAATTCGGTCATTTGCGAAAGCTGACTATTTAAAAGCGGTGCGTCAAGCAAAAGCCTATATTGAAGCGGGCGATTTAATGCAGGTTCAAATTGGCCAGGTCATTGCCAAACCCTTCAGCGACTCACCTGTTTCACTGTATCGTGCCTTGCGCTCACTGAACCCATCACCTTATATGTACTACTGGAATTTTGGTGATTTTCAAGTAGTTGGAGCATCACCTGAAATTTTAGTACGTCAAGAAAAGGTATCCACCACAGCCACCATTGATGCGCTTGAAACAGAAGTGACCATCAGACCCTTGGCGGGTACGCGTAAGCGCGGCAGCACACCTGAAGAAGACGCGGCTCTGGCAGCAGAGTTACAAGCCGACCCCAAAGAGTGCGCTGAACACGTCATGCTAATTGATTTAGCACGAAATGACGTCGGGCGTGTCGCCAAAACGGGAAGTGTCAAAGTAACTGACACCATGGTGATTGAACGTTATTCGCACGTCATGCATTTGGTTTCAAATGTCACGGGTCGTTTAGCACCCAACATGACCAATATGGATGTTTTACGTGCCACGTTTCCGGCGGGTACGCTGACTGGTGCACCAAAAGTGCGTGCTATGGAAATGATTGACGAGCTCGAACCAGTACGCCGCGGCATATACGGGGGCGCAGCAGGGTATTTAAGTTACGGTGGCGAGATGGACGTCGCCATTGCCATTCGTACCGGCATTGTTAAAGACGGCATGCTTTATGTACAAGCGGCCGCAGGCATTGTGGCTGACTCAGACCCAGAAAAAGAATGGCTTGAAACAGAAGCCAAAGCACGTGCGGTATTGCGTGCGGCCGAACAAGTTCAAAGTGGCCTAGACGACCCAATTTAAATCGCTCTTGGTCGTTCTCAGTCGTGTCGTAGACGACTCTAAAGTGCTTTAAGGGTGCGTGCAATGACTAATCGTTGCACCTCGCTGGTCCCTTCGTATATTTGGGTGATGCGCGCGTCGCGATAGTAACGTTCCACGGGGTAATCTTCTAGGTAACCATAGCCACCAAAAATCTGTATGGCTTTGGTACAAACCCGCTCTGACATTTCAGAGGCAAATAATTTAGCCTGCGATGCCTCTGATAAGCAGGGTTGGCCCGCTTGACGCATGCTAGCAGCTTGCAAAATGAGTAAGCGAGCTGCATTGATATCAACCTGCATATCAGCAAGCATGTTGGCAATACTTTGGTGTTCAATAATAGCCACACCAAACTGCACTCGCTCTTTGGCGTATTGCAATGCCGAGTCAAATGCGGCGCGTGCAATACCAAGTGCTTGAGCGCCAATGCCAATGCGCCCCCCTTCTAAATTTGACAATGCAATCGCTAAGCCTTTACCACGCGGACCCAACATATTTTCTTCGGGAATGGTGCAATTTTCAAAGGTAAGGGCGCACGTATCAGAGGCACGAATACCGAGCTTCTTTTCAACCCGATTCACAATAAAACCCGGCGTATCGGTGGGAACTAAAAAGGCTGAAATACCTTTCTTACCTAAATCAGGGTCAGTCACTGCAAACACAATGGCAAGTTTGGCTCGCTTGCCGTTACTGATAAATTGTTTAGAGCCATTTAAAACCCACTTGCCCTCTTTAAGTTCGGCGCGCGTTTTAAGATTGTTGGCTTCTGAACCAGCCTGCGGCTCAGTCAAACAAAAACAACCAATCGCCTCACCCGTTGCCAAGGCTTTGAGCCAAGTTTGTTTTTGTTGGTCGTTGCCGAAATTTTGAATTGGGCCGCAACCCACTGAGTTATGTACACTCATGATGCAACCAACCGCACCACTGCCGGCTGAAATTTCCTCAACGGCTAAGGCGTAGGAAATGTAATCAACGTTAGCCCCGCCCCACTCTTCAGGCACAATCATGCCCATTAAACCTAACTGCCCCATTTGGGCGATCACCTCATCGTCAACCCAACCCGCCTCATCCCACTTTTCACCGTGTGGTGCGAGTTCGTTTTGAGCAAAATCACGTGCCATATCGCGAATCATGATTTGCTCTTCAGTTAAGGTATGAAATGACATGTTTATTTCCTATTTTGCTTTACCGAGCATTTGAATGATGGCTGAAAAATCAAGCCCACCATGCCCTTGGTTGCTAAAGGTTTGATAAAGCTGCTGCGCTAATGCGCCCATCGGTACCGCTTGTTTAACGCTTTTAGCCGCAGCCGTTGCCAAGCCCACATCTTTAAGCATCAAGTCAGCCCCAAAGCCACCCGTGTAGCCACGCGCAGAAGGTGCCGTGTCAATCACACCGGGATAAGGGTTGTAGACGTCAGAGCTCCAGCAACGACCACTTGAGGTGTTAATCACACCCGCTAAGACTTTAGGGTCCATTCCGAGCGAGACGCCCAGCGACATCGCTTCAGCTGTGCCAATCATTGAAATCGCCAGCAACATATTGTTGGCCACTTTGGCAACTTGGCCATTACCGTTGCCACCACAATGAACAATGTTTTTACCCATTGCCTGCAATATAGGTTTAGCTTGTTCAAATGCGGCTTCGTCACCCCCAACCATAAAGGTTAAAGTGCCTGCTTGCGCCCCACCCGTGCCACCTGAAACAGGTGCGTCGACCATGCTGTAGCCCTTCTCATAGGCCGCCTGGGCGACTTCACGCGCAGTTTGCGGGTCAATCGTCGAGGCATCAATCAACAGGCAGGCTGCCGCTAAATTTGCAAGCACACCCGCGTCACCTAAATAAACTGAACGCACATGCTGGGGCTCGGGCACCATGGTGATGATGGCATCAAGCGCTTGGTTGGTTTGTGAGCTTGAGTCACCACCTTGCGCTAGGCTTTTGATATTTGGGGAGGCGCTCACCTGAGTAGGGTGTTGTGCTACTAGGGCTTGAACTAATTTTTCAACCACATCAAAGACAACCAAATGATGGCCTGCTTTAACCAAATTACTTGCCATGGGCAAACCCATATTACCTAAACCAATAAAACCTATTCGCATGATGAGATGCCTTTTAATCTGTAGACCAGTTAATTAGTCAGCCCACGCGTACAACATAGACATAAAGAAAAACACGCATGGGCCACTACTCAATCATTATTTATTTTTAAAAACAGGTGGTCTTTTTTCTGCAAAAGCCGACATGCCTTCTTTTTGATCTTCAGTCGAAAATGTTGAGTGGAACATGCGACGCTCAAAATGAATGCCTTCACGTAACGTTGTTTCATAAGCCATGTTAACGGCCTCTTTGGCCATCATCAACATGGGCAGAGAAAACGTTGCCATTTTGTTTGCCGTTGCCAGCGCATCTTCCATCAGCTTATCGACTGGCACCACGCGTGTCACCAAACCACTGCGCTCGGCCTCTTGCGCGTCCATCATGCGGCCAGTCAAGGCCATTTCCATAGCTTTTGATTTGCCAACATAACGCGTGAGGCGTTGAGTACCACCTGCGCCTGGTATGGTGCCAATGGTGATTTCTGGTTGGCCAAACTTTGCGTTGTCAGCAGCAATGATCATGTCGCACATCATCGCCAACTCACACCCGCCACCCAATGCGTAACCGGCAACAGCTGCAATAATGGGTTTACGGCAAGTCGTGACACGTTCCCACGTTTTGGTAACGAAGTCGGCTTGATAAACATCCATGTAGGACCAGTCTTTCATAGCTTTAATGTCAGCACCCGCGGCAAATGCTTTTTCACTTCCAGTCAAAACAATAGCAGCGATGCTGTCATCGGCTTCAAGTTGATCGAGTGCGTGCATCAACTCAAGCGTGAGATCAGGGCTTAACGCATTCAGTGCTTTAGGACGATTGAGTGTGATCAAGCCTACTTTACCGTGGGTTTCTAACAAAATATATTCATAGGTCATTTTTTATCTCCGAAACAGTTAAGTCCAACCCATATGGTGAATGGCTTGGGTAAAAAAAACGATTATTTCAAGCTGATGGTCGTGTTGACGCTCGTTTGAGTTGTTGAATCTTCAAACCAGCGCTCAGTCACCGTTTTAGTTTGTGTATAAAACGCAATGACTTGTTTACCAAAAGGGCCTAGGTCACCCAACTTAGAAGCACGTGAACCCGTAAAAGAGAACATCGGTACAGGCACGGGAATAGGAACATTAATACCGATTTGACCAACATCGATATCTTCTTTAAATTTACGTGCAGCCGCACCAGATTGCGTAAAAATAGCTGTACCGTTGCCATTGGGGTTGGCGTTAGTGATGGCAATCGCTTCTTCTAACGTGTCGGCATACATAATGCACAAGACCGGCCCAAAAATCTCTTGGTCATAAATAGACATGCCAGGTTTCACCCCCGAGAAAATGGTTGGGCCAACGAAGTTACCCTTGTCGTAACCGGGCACTTTGATTTGACGTCCATCTAAATCTAAGGTCGCGCCTTCTTGTGTGCCACGGTCAATAAAGCCCGTGACACGCTTGAGTGCGTCGGGCGAAACCAAAGGCCCAAGGTCAGCGCCAGCCTCTACACCCGCACTGACTTTTAAGGTCTTGGCTTTTGCAACCAAGTCAGGTACCCACTTGGCTGACTCACCCACCATAATGGCCACTGAAATAGCCATACAGCGCTGACCTGCAGCACCAAACGCGGCGCCTGCCAAGCTATTCAAGGTTTGATCTTTTTGTGCGTCAGGCATGATCACAGCGTGATTTTTAGCGCCCATCATGCACTGCACGCGCTTACCGGCTAAAGATGCACGGTTGTAAACGTGTGTACCCACACGGGTCGAACCCACAAATGAAATCGCTTTAATGGTGGGGTGATCACAAATCGCATTTACAACCTCTTCGCCACCGTGCACGACATTTAAAACACCAGGGGGTACACCCGCTTCGGTCGCCAACTCAACTAAACGCATCGTGACCATGGGGTCTTGCTCTGAGGGCTTCAGTACAAAAGTGTTGCCTGTTGCAATAGCCATGGGGAACATCCATAACGGAATCATGGCTGGGAAGTTGAACGGCGTAATGCCGGCACAAACGCCTAAGGGTTGCAAGATTGTGAACGTATCTACACCGTTGGCTACATTATTGGCTAACTCACCCAGCTGCAAATTGCCAATGCCCGCCGCATGCTCAACAACCTCGAGCCCGCGAAAGACATCACCCTCAGCATCAGCTAAGGTTTTACCTTGCTCAGTTGTCAAAAGTAATGCCAGCTCTTTCATATGTTTACGAATGAGTTCTTGATACTTTAAAAAAATACGAGCTCGTGCACCAATAGGGGTTTTGCGCCAGGTTGCAAAGGCACGCGCCGAACTCGCTACAGCTGCTTCCACCTCGTCTGGTGTAGCAAAGGGCACACGCCCAATCACTTCTTGAGTCGCTGGGTTAACAAGGCTGCGCCAATGATCGGTTTTAGACATCACCATTTTGCCATCGATGAAGAGGGAAATGGCGGGGGCTAACTCTGTAGCATCTGCAACGTTGGTCATGATATTTCCTTATGTTTATTTATCATTTACACCTGCCTTTAACTTTTTTAAAGAGAGCTCACTTAGTTTAGCCTTCCATTATCAACTTAAATATGACAAAAGCATTGGCACTATCTTGGCATAAGGGCTTCCCCTTAATTGTCAATTAAATGACAACTCTACAATTTTAATAGAGACTATGCTCGTCAACAGGGTGGGCAAAATGACCTATTCAAAGCAATCTCAACAAAAAAACCCGAACGGGCTAGGAGAGACAAAATGATTAGACTTAAAAAAACTTGGCAGGCGCTGTGCCTGTCTTCACTGACGTTACTAGGGGCTGCTGTCGCAACCCCTGCTGTCGCGGCAGACCAGTTCATTGCCATACCATCTTTTAGAGTTGGGCCCTATGGCACAAATGGTCAATCTTTTTACGGTGGTTTTATTGACTACTTGACCTATGTCAACATGAAAGACGGTGGTGTCAATGGTGTGAAATTTTCCTGGGAAGAGTGTGAGACGGAATACAACACAGCCAAAGGCGTGGAATGTTATGAACGCTTAAAAGCCAATGCGGGTCCTTCAAAAGGCACCGCCTTGCACGTGATGTCAACAGGCATTTCATATGGCGTTTTGGAAAAAACCCAAAACGACAAAGTACCGCTCATCATGATGGGTTATGGTCGGACTGATGCAGTAGATGGGTCAGTATTCCCATATGCATTCCCTCTGGTCACGACATACCCCATGCAAGCATCTGCCATTCTTAAGTTTTTAGCTCAAAAGAATAAGGGTTCGCTCGCAGGGAAAAAAATCGTGTTCTTGTATCATGATTCAGCCTACGGTAAAGAAGCGCTGGTTACTTTAAACGCAGAAGCCAAGCAACAAAAATTTCAATTAGTTGAAGTGCCTGTTGCCCCACCAGGCAACGAGCAGGGAGCTCAATGGCTCAAGATCCGTCAAGAAAAGCCTGACTATGTCGTTTTCTGGGGTTGGGGCGTGATGAATCAAACAGCACTTAAAGCAGCACAAAAAGTAGGCTTTCCACGTGACCGCATCATTGGTAACTGGTGGACGGGCTCAGAAGAAGACGTCATTCCTGCAGGCGCTGCTGCCAAGGGCTTTATGAGCGCCACTTGGAACGTCAGCGGCAAAGATGTACCGTTAATCAAAGACATTGAAAAAGTCGTTTATGGCGCTGACAAAGGCAATATGCGCGACCCCGCAAAAGTCGGTACGATTCTGTATAACCGGGGCGTATCTGCTGCCGTGATTACAGTTGAAGCCGTTCGTATTGCTCAAAACAAGTATGGTATTGGCAAGGTGATGACGGGTTCTCAAATGCGCTGGGCTTTTGAAAACATTGATTTGACCAATGCTCGTTTGGTTAAATTAGGTGCAACTGGTCTTTTACCTGAAATTAAAACCTCATGCGAAAACCACGAAGGGTCTGGCAAAATTAGGGTCCAACAGTGGAATGGTACAAAATGGGTCATGATTTCAGATTGGATTGAAGGCAATAAAGGGATGATTCACCCCATGATTAAGAAATCTGCAGCCAAGTATGCCAAAGAAAAAGGCATTACCCCAGGTTGTATGCAAGACTAATTCAGGAACCCTTTGCATATGACATCGCCCTTATTAGCAGTCAACAATATTGAAGTCATCTACGATCACGTCATTCTCGTGCTCAAAGGGGTTTCACTTGAAGTGCCAAAAGGTAAAGTGGTTGCGTTGCTCGGTGCCAATGGCGCGGGCAAATCAACCACCTTGAAGGCAATTTCTAACTTATTGGCTGCCGAGCGGGGTGATGTCACCAAAGGTAATATTTTGTACAAAGGCGACCGTATCGACAAACTATCACCCAATGCCTTGGTCACACGCGGAGTCATACAGGTGATGGAAGGTAGACACTGCTTTGCCCATTTATCAATTGAAGACAATCTATTAACCGGTGCTTACACACGCCGTGCAAGTCGCACCGAAATCAATCAAGATTTAGAAAAAATATATGACTTCTTTCCACGTTTAAAAATGCGACGCAAATCACAAGCAGCCTACACATCAGGTGGCGAACAACAAATGTGTGCGATCGGTCGCGCCATGATGGCTCGCCCTGAAATGATTTTGCTAGATGAACCCTCGATGGGCTTGGCCCCCCAAATCGTTGAAGAAGTTTTCGAAATTGTGAAAGACTTGAATCAGCGTGAGCAAGTGAGTTTTTTGCTAGCTGAACAAAACACCATGGTGGCTTTACGCTACTGCGACTATGGTTACATTTTAGAAAACGGCCGTATTGTCATGGACGGTGCCGCCCAAGATCTTCGTGATAACGAAGACGTCAAAGAATTTTATTTAGGCATTTCAACGAATGATGATGCACAACGTAAATCATTCAAAGATGTTAAATCATATCGACGTCGGAAGCGTTGGTTATCGTGAGTGCAACATGACTACCTTCGACCCACGGGAGTGTCGACATCAAGGCGAACGTGAGCTTGAACTGATGGCGCGTTTGCCACAACAAATTGCTTATGCAAAAACCCATACGCCTTATTTTGGCGAGTTGTTGCATGACATTGATCCACACCACATCAACACACGAGAACAACTGGCAACCTTACCCGTTACCCGCAAGTCAGATTTGTCTAAACAACAAAAGAAACTCCCCCCTTTTGGCGGCATGAATGCTGTACCAATTGAAAAATTACGTCGTATTTTTCAATCGCCTGGTCCTATTTATGAGCCCCAAGGCCAAGGTTTGGACAGCTTTCGCTTAGCACGCTCATTGCGAGCTGCGGGCTTTAAGTCAGGTGATTTAGTACACAACACCTTTTCTTATCATTTTACGCCCGGTGCATGGATGATGGAAGGGGCTGCGCATGCCTTAGGTTGCTGTGTCTTCCCGGCTGGTGTGGGTCAAACTGAATTGCAGGCCCAAACCTTAGCTCACCTGAAACCCAATGCTTATACGGGCACGCCTTCTTTCTTAAAACTCATACTCGAAAAAGCGGATGAGCTTGGCCTTGACGTGTCGTGTTTGACCAAAGCGATGGTTTCAGGTGAAGCCTTAACGCCGTCATTACGCCAATGGTTTGAGGCCCGTGGCTTAATGGTTTTGTCGGCTTACGCCACAGCCGACTTAGGTTTAATTGCCTATGAATCACCCGCCCTCGTGATGACTTCAGGCGGTATGATTATTGATGAAGACATTGTTCTTGAAATCGTTGAGCCCAATGGCGACAAACCCGTTGCAGCTGGCGAAGTAGGTGAAGTGGTGGTGACTGTATTTGACCAAGACTACCCCTTAGTACGCTTTGGTACCGGTGATTTATCTGCTCTTGATGTCAGATCGTTATCTGAACCTGCCCCGTGTGGTCGCACCAATACCCGCATCAAGGGCTGGTTAGGACGTGCCGATCAAACCACTAAAATTAAAGGTATGTTTGTGCATCCAGGCCAAATTTCAGAAATTGTCCGTAAACATTCTGAAGTTAAAAAAGCACGTGTGGTGGTGTCAGGCAATATTGCCGATGAGTATATGACCATTCATTGCGAGCTTGACCCAGCAGCACAAGTTGAT
The DNA here is from genome assembly GCA_937896225.1 of uncultured Alcaligenaceae bacterium. Classification (GTDB taxonomy): domain Bacteria; phylum Pseudomonadota; class Gammaproteobacteria; order Burkholderiales; family Burkholderiaceae_B; genus Algicoccus. The sequence goes on from CALBMZ010000063.1 coordinate 29,843, forward strand.
TTGAACGCGCTAAGCCAAGCTATTGCACTATCTACCCGTGAAATAACCAAGCTGAGAGCTGAGGTGACCTTTGTGCAAATCGATTCATTAGCCAATGATGGTCGACTCATTGAAGACGCCCGAACCTATGCCTGAGTTATGCCTTACCTTCCGAGGCCAAAAAAGCTTTGCCCGCTCTAGAGTGATTGGGGCGGTCAATAGCATGAGTAATAAAGGCACCGATTCGCGCCACCTCTTCAAAGTTCACGCCTGTCTCGATACCCAAACCCCGTAACAAATAAATCACGTCCTCTGTTGCCACATTCCCTGTTGCCCCTTTTGCGTAAGGGCAGCCGCCCAAACCAGCAATGGAAGAATGAAAAATACTCACACCCATCTGCAACGCTGCATAAATATTAGCCAGCGACTGACCATAGGTATCATGAAAGTGGCCGGCAAACCGTTCGACCGGTAAAACAACTTGCAAGGCTTCAAACACGGCTTTGACGCGACCCGGCGTAGCCACCCCAATGGTGTCAGCAATATCAATTTCATCGCACCCTAAATCTCGCATTTTTTGGGCAACTGATACGACCTCAGAAGGGGTGACTTCACCTTGGTAGGGGCAACCCAAAGCACAAGAAATACTACCCCGTAAACGTATACCATCAGCTTTAGCCGCTTTGGCAATGGGCTCAAAACGAGCGATAGACTCGTCAATGCTACAGTTAATATTTTTTTGTGCAAAGGCCTCTGATGCCGCTGAAAACACGACGACTTCATCGACACCTGCCTCACGTGACCTGTCGTAGCCTTGCATATTGGGCACTAAAACTGAGTAAATCGTTCCAGGACGTCTATCAATACCTGCCATGACCTCATGACTACCCGCCATTTGTGGCACCCATTTAGGGGATACAAAGGCTGCGGCCTCAATGTTGGCAAACCCAGCCGTCGTCAAACGATTGATCAGCTCAATTTTGACCTCGTTGGCGACAAAGCTCTTTTCATTTTGTAGGCCGTCACGTGGACCAACCTCAACGATTTTGACCTGCTTGGGTAAGCTATCTTGGCTCATTTCTTAATCTGCCGTGATGGCTACAAAAGTCAGCAATTCAATGCCCTCGGCGACTTGTTCACCTTGTTCATAATGTATGGCCTCTACGATACCCTCAAACGGTGCCGTAATAGTGTGTTCCATTTTCATGGCTTCTATCACGAGTAAGGGTGCATGCTGGGCCACGCGTTGCCCTAACTTTACCTGAACACGCAAAACTTTACCTGGCATAGGGGCCGTGAGTTTGCCTGCATGCTGCTGTGAGTCAAGCGTCACAGCTAATGGATCAAGGTAGGCGCATTGACGATGTTGGCCGAGACGAAACAGATGACGTGATGGGGGCGATGTCGAATCAGAATACACCGAAACCAAATGCTGTTTGCCCGCAATCTGAATCCGTATCGCTTCAGCATCCCTTTTAAAAGACCAGGGATAAGTGTGGCCTTGATAATGTAAAACAGGCGGGTTGTATTGCACCTCAACCTGTTCTGGTTGGTCAGTGCCCACATCAAACGACAGGCGTCTGGTTTGGGTGCCGTTTACTAACCAGCCATCCGTTTGCTGCCATGGCGATTGGGATTCTCGCACCCGATGTTGCGGCTGACTCGATTCGCGGTTCAATTGGTCAGCAACCAAAGCGGCTAGATCAACGATATCAGTCTGTGGCAAAACAGCCAGCAAGCTGTCTTGGTTTTGTTCGATTAGCCCTGTGCTTAAAAGTGGTTGAGCAAAAGCAGCGCTGTTAATTAAGCGGTACAAAAATGCCACGTTTGTGGCTACGCCCACAATATGGGTTTGCATCAAGGCAAGCGCCATTTGCGCACGGGCGCTGTCACGGTCTGCACCCCAGGTAATGAGTTTGGCAATCATGGGGTCGTAATAAGGGCTAATGGTGTCACCCTGCCTCACCCCCGTGTCAATACGCAAACGATCTGCTATGGGCGTTGGCATACGCAACGTCGATACATACCCCGTTGACGGTAAAAACTGATTGTCTGGGTTTTCAGCATAAACACGCACTTCAACCGCATGACCATGCACGCGCAAATCAGCTTGTTTTAAAGGTAGTGGCTCACCTGAAGCCACGTAAATTTGCCACGCTACCAAATCTTGACCCGTAATCATTTCCGTCACAGGGTGCTCAACCTGAAGACGCGTATTCATTTCCATGAAAAAGAAATGCTTGGCATGCCCCTGTTCATCCGCCTCAACAATGAACTCAATCGTGCCAGCCCCTTGATAATTCACAGCACGGGCGGCGTCTACAGCCGCCTGCCCCATGGCTTGCCGAAGCGCGTCACTGACTTGTGGCGCGGGAGCCTCTTCCATAACTTTTTGATGTCGACGCTGAACTGAACAGTCACGATCAAACAAATAAACACAATGGCCGTGCTGATCAGCAAAGACCTGTACTTCGATATGACGAGGCCGAGTGACATAGCGTTCAACCAATACTTTGTCATCACCAAAACTATGTTTCGCCTCTCGTTGGCAGGACTCAAGGGCGGCTTCAAAGTCTTGACTTCGCGTAACGATACGCATACCTTTGCCGCCACCACCCGCAGATGCCTTCAGTAAAACGGGGTAACCCATACGGTCAGCTTGTTCGCGCAAGAAAGCCGGCTCTTGCTTATCCCCATGGTAACCCGGCACCAAAGGCACTTGGGCCGCTTCCATTAATGCTTTGGCGGCTGACTTAGAACCCATGGCACGTATCGATGCAGCAGGCGCACCAATAAACACCAAACCCGCATTTACACAAGCTTGCGCAAAATCAGCATTCTCTGACAAAAAACCATAACCTGGGTGAACCGCTTGCGCACCCGTATCTAGCGCAGCTTGAATGATGCGCTCAGCTTGCAGATAACTTTCTTGTGGGGTGTTGCCACCCAAATAGACGGCCTCATCGCAAGCCATCACATGAGCCGCTTGCGCATCTACCTCTGAATACACCGCCACCGTTGCGATACCCAGTGTTTGACAGGTTCGAGCGATACGGCAAGCAATTTCACCGCGATTAGCAATCAATATTTTGGTCAGCATGGGTTACATCCTAAATAAGCCAAAACGCGTCGGTTTGATCGGTGCATTCAAACTCGCTGAGATACCTAAACTGAGTACGCGACGGGTATCACACGGATCGATCACACCATCGTCCCACAAGCGTGCACTGGCAAAATAAGGGTGTCCTTGCGTTTCGTATTGATCACGAATTGGGTCTTTAAATGCTTGCTCGTCTTCGACTGACCACACCTCACCTTTGGCCTCAAGGGCATCGCGTCGCACGGTAGCGAGTACGCTCGCGGCTTGCTCACCACCCATGACAGAAATACGCGCATTAGGCCACATCCATAACATGCGTGGACTATAGGCCCTGCCACACATGCCGTAATTACCCGCCCCAAATGAGCCACCAATGATGACGGTAAATTTAGGCACTTGTGCAGTGGCCACTGCCGTCACCATTTTTGCGCCATGGCGCGCAATACCTTCGTTTTCATATTTTCGTCCGACCATAAAGCCAGTGATATTTTGTAGAAACACCAAGGGTATATTGCGCTGACAACATAACTCAATGAAGTGTGCCCCTTTGAGAGCACTTTCAGAAAAAAGTATGCCATTGTTCGCAATAATACCGATTGGGTAACCATCGAGGTGGGCAAAACCCGTGATCAAAGTCGTGCCAAACCGTGCTTTAAACTCATCGAACTGAGAGTCATCGACCAGACGTGCGATGATTTCTCTGACATCAAACGGTTTACGCGTATCGGTTGGAATCACCCCATACAGCTCTTGCGAGTTAAATCGTGGTGAGATACTTGTGCGTCGATTTAATGCCGTTGGTTTAGACTTATTGAGGTTACCCACAATTTGACGTGCAATCGATAACGCATGCGCATCGTTTTGCGCAAAGTGATCAGCCACACCCGATAGTCGTGTATGCACATCAGCGCCACCCAATTCTTCGGCAGTGACCACTTCACCGGTGGCTGCTTTAACCAACGGTGGGCCCGCTAGAAAGATTGTGCCTTGCTCTTTAACGATAATGCTTTCATCACTCATAGCAGGCACGTAAGCACCGCCTGCCGTACAAGACCCCATCACGATCGCAATTTGTGAAATGCCTTTGGCTGACATATTGGCTTGGTTGAAAAAAATACGGCCAAAGTGATCGCGGTCTGCAAAAACCTCATCTTGGTTCGGCAAGTTGGCGCCGCCCGAGTCAACCAGATAAACGCAAGGCATTTCGTTTTGATCGGCAATTTCTTGTGCGCGTAAATGCTTTTTTACAGTTAACGGAAAATACGTACCGCCTTTAACCGTTGCATCATTACATACGATGACACACTCTTGACCATTGATACAACCAATACCCGTGATGATGCCCGCTGAAGGGGCTGCGTCTTGACCATTTTTATCTTTATAAACTTGGTAAGCCGCAAGCGGAGAAAACTCTAAAAATGGGGTACCTGGATCAAGCAGTAATGCAATACGGTCGCGTGGCAAAAGTTTGCCCCGATCAGTATGTTTTTTACGGGCTTGTTCGTCACCGCCTAAAGCAATGTGTTGAAGCTTCTCTTTTAAGTCTTGCACACATGCAGACATGGCGGCAGCGTTCGCCTTAAAATCTTCGCTTCGCGGGTTAAGAGTAGACTCAATAATAGGCATGTCGGTTTCCGGTTAGTCGTCTAAACACTCAACACCGATCGCAGTGGCTTCACCACCCCCAATGCACAGGGTTGCGACGCCGCGTTTAAGGCCATGTTTTTTGAGTGCATGTAGCAACGTGACGACAATTCGCGCCCCCGAGGCACCAATGGGGTGGCCCAACGCACAAGCCCCGCCATGCACGTTAACTTTACTGTGGGGAATGTTTAAATCATGCATGGCAGCCATCGGTACAACCGCAAAGGCTTCATTAATTTCCCATAAGTCAACACTGTCGACCGTCCAATTATTTTTTTTCAATAACCGTTCAATACACGTCACGGGCGCCGTGGTGAACCAATTCGGCGCATGGGCAAAGGTTGTGTGACCACACATTTTTGCAATGGGGTTGAGCCCTAAAGCTTTTGCTTTAGAAGCCCGCATCAGCACAAGCGCTGCTGCACCATCATTAATCGATGACGATGAGGCGGCCGTAATCGTACCGTCTTTTTTGAAGGCAGGTTTTAGTGTTGGAATTTTTTCAGTTTTAATTTTTCCAGGGCCTTCATCGGTATCAACCACCACTTCTCCAGCCCGGGTAGTCACCGTGACGGGCGCGATCTCCGTTGCAAAAGTGCCGTCGGTGCTGGCTTGTTGTGCGCGTTTGACTGACTCAATGGCAAAAGCATCTTGCGCTTCACGTGTAAATTGATATTTTTCAGCACATTCTTCACCAAACGTACCCATTGCACGGCCTTTATCGTAAGCGTCTTCGAGGCCATCCATCATCATGTGATCAAAAATTTGGCTGTGGCCTATTCGATAGCCCGAGCGTGCTTTAGGTAACATGTACGGCGCATTGGTCATGTTTTCCATGCCCCCTGCGACCATGATCTCTGCCGACCCTGCAGCCAAGGCATCGTGCACATTCATCACGGCCCGCATGCCTGAACCGCATACTTTATTAACGGTGGTCGCACCAACTGATATCGGCAAACCAGCCCCTAGGGTGGCTTGACGGGCTGGCGCTTGTCCTAGTGCAGCGGGCAATACGCAACCCATCATGACTTCATCAACTTGCTCAGGCTTTAAACCCGCACGCTCAACAGCTGCTTTAATTGCAACGGCTCCGAGTGCTGTTGTAGGCACACCAGAAAATACGCCTTGAAATGAACCCAATGGGGTGCGGGCAGCTGACACAATCACTACAGGGTCTTGATCTAATGAATTCATGCTTGGGTCTCCATAAATAATTCACGGCCAATCAGCATGCGACGTATTTCGGATGTACCCGCACCAATTTCATATAGCTTAGCGTCGCGCCAATAGCGGCCAACGGGGTATTCATTTATGTAACCATTTCCACCGAATATTTGAATTGCTTCACCCGCCATCCATGTTGCTTTTTCGGCGGTGTACAAGATGACACCCGCAGCATCTTTTCTGACATGACGTACATGTTGTTTACCTAAGGCATCAAGCTGACGACCGACGGCATAGCAGTAGGCTCTGCAAGCCTGTAAGGTGGTGTACATATCGGCCACTTTGCCTTGTATTAATTGAAACTCACCAATAGATTGTCCAAATTGTTTTCGATCGTGCACATAGGGCATCACGACATCCATACACGCTTGCATGATGCCTAAGGGGCCGGCGGCCAAGACGGCGCGCTCATAATCGAGGCCGCTCATCAAGACCTTCACACCCCCCCCTATTTCACCCACCACATTTTCTGCAGGCACGCGCACGTCTTTGAACACCAACTCGCCCGTGTGCGAACCCCGCATGCCAAGCTTGTCGAGTTTTTGCGCCACTGAAAAACCTGGCATGCCTTTTTCAACGATAAACACCGTTATACCTTTTGCGCCAGCCTGTGGGTCAGTTTTGGCATACACCACTAACACGTCGCAATCTGAACCATTTGTGATCCACATTTTGGTGCCGTTTAAAACGTAATGATCTCCGTCTTTTTGAGCATGAAGTTTCATACTCACCACATCTGAACCCGCGTTGGGTTCACTCATGGCTAAGGCGCCGATATGTTCACCTGAAATCAATTTAGGTAAGTATTTTTGTTTTTGTGACTCGTCACCATTGCGAGCAATTTGATTGACACACAAATTTGAATGCGCACCATAGGACAAACCAACCGAGGCTGATACGCGCGAAATTTCTTCTAACGCAATCATATGCGCCAAGTAACCCATATTGGCCCCACCGTATTGTTCTTCTACGGTAATACCCAACACCCCTAGGTCACCCATTTTTTTCCACATATCCATTGGAAATTGATCGTCACGATCAATTTCATGTGCTCTATGGCCCAACTCTTGTTCGGAAAAGTGTCTCACGGTATCGCGCAATGCGTCGATATCTTCACCTAAATTAAAATCAATACCAGGTAATGATTGCATCATGGCCTCTTATAAATTGCCCAAGTGTTTAACCACACATAGGGTCATTAACATCACAGCGCATTGTTTTCGTGCGCCTTGCTTTTCAATCCATACCTCTGCTTGTGCAACAATCAAGGTTTTGCCAGCTTTAATCACGTGGCCCACAGCGATTAAGGTGTCGCCGTCGGCCGGAGACAAAAGATTGATTTTGTATTCTGCAGTTAGCCCAGCATGGCCGGGTGCTACGGTGCTCAGAGCGGCATACCCACACGCCACATCTGCTAAAGCCCCCATGACGCCGCCATGGAAAAAACCATGCTGTTGCGTGATAGCAGGGCGGTGAGGCATGGCGATTTCAACGTGCCCCAGCGCAATATGGGTCAGTGTGGCCTCATAAGTTTGCATCAAACCTTGGCTTGTAAAGCTGTCTTTGATTTCTTGAACGCGCTCTTCGCTTAAAGAGGTCACCGTAAGGTCTCCTGATACAATATATCGCTAATTTAGTTTACGTTAACGTTAAGGTAAACGTCAATCTTCTTTATATTCGGGATTTCCCGCAATCAAACTTTGACAGCGCGCCTCGTGGCTGCGTATTTCTTTAAGTTGATCATTCAGATCTTTCAACTGCCGCTCTAAGACCTCGCGATGGTTGGCTAAAGTGGTCAAAAAACGCTTGAGTTGCAAAGACGGGCCGCTAGGTTGCTGGTACATATTCATATCAAGTATTTCTTTGATTTCTGACAAAGAAAATCCCAAACGCTTGCCACGCAGGGTCAAGCGTAAGCGCGTGCGATCTGCCGCGCTGTAAACACGTATTAGGCCACCTCGGCCCTGACGCGTTGGGGCTAATAAGCCTTGGTCTTCATAAAAACGTATGGTGCGATGCGTGACCTCAAACTCTTTGGCCAGCTCTGCAATGCTGAACTGCGTCGGCTTATCTGGCTTTGGACTCGATGTCACGTTTGGTTGCGATGAGGCTGTGGCATCAGGCATAGAGTTTGATAAGGTGTCTGGCGTCATATTAACTGCTCACTTGAATGGGGGTCTGCAACCAGCTCACGCCGTCTGCATCTTTACTCACCATCTGCCGCGCGATGAATAAGGGGTGCTGCATGGACTCAGCCAAACTCAGCACAGGTGACACGCAGCAATCATGCGGGGTTAGTCGAGCCAGCCATGCATCACGCGTGGCTGTTTTAAATTGGGCCTGTACCGCATGCGTAACCGCACGCGCCGAGTCACCGCCTACAACTTGCCCCAGAGACCAATGTTGATCTCGCCAATCAGGTTTATTCAGTGCATCACAAAAATTTTGCCAAAACTTCAGCTCTAGAGCGGCTAAAGCGAGCCATTTATCGTCAGAGGTTTCGTAAAGGTTATAACAAGGCACACCCCCATTGAGTAAGTCTTGCTCTGGCCCTTTGGTCGCCCCTGTGTGATGGACAGCGACTTGGGCGGTCAGGTTATGCGCTAACAAACCATCTGTCATCGAGATATCTACAAAACTACCTTGACCCGTTCTATTGGCTTGCCATAGTGCTGCCAAACAACCCATCGCAGCTGATACGCCCCCCCCTAAAACATCAGCCATTTGATAATTAGGCAAGGTGGGGCGACCATCTGGGGCCCGGTTTTGCTCAAGCATGCCGGTTAAGGCCATTGAATTTAAATCATGGCAAGCTTGAGTTTGCCAGGGGCCTGTTGAGCCATAACCAGTAATAGCACAGTAGACCAAAGCGGGTTTTATTTTCATTAAGCTTGAGGCATCTAGACCCAGCTTGGCCATCACGCCAGGGCGAAAGCTTTCAACCACCAGATCAACCGTAGGGATTAAATTTAAGAAAGCCTGCTTATCACCTGCTAATTTGAGGTCAAGCTTCATGATTTTTTTTTCAGCGTTAATAGCCCTGAAAAAAACACTATCTTGACCTAAATTACGCTCGGTCTCAGTCTGAAAAAAAGTACGCGCATAGTCTCCTTCGCCCTTATCTTCAATCTTGATCACCTCTGCCCCTAAACCCGCTAAATGCCAAGTACACACTGGGCCTGGTAACAAGCGGGTGAGATCTAAAATGCGTAAATCTTTAAGCGGAAACATTATTTACCAGCGGCCTGCGTTGCGTTAAATTGACTTAAACCATCAAGATCTAAAATATTAATTTCACCATAGCTCACACGAATGAGCCCGTGCTCTTCAAGCGTTTTGAGTGCAGCATTGGCACGCTGCCGTGACAAACCCGCAAGTTGTCCCACCTCTTCTTGTGAAATTTTGAGCATCAAAGTTTCTTTAGGGTACCAAGCATTAAACATGGTGGCTAAAGAGCGAGCGACACGCGAATCGACATCAAGCAAGCGCTCGTTTTCAATAGCACCTATGAACTGACCTAAACGTTTATTTAATTGATTAATTAAAAAGCGATTAAATTGAATACTGTTGTCTAGCAACCATGTAAAGGTGTGCTTAGAAATAAATGCTAATTCACATGATCCCATAGCAATAGCGTCGTATTTGCGAAGCTCTTCTTTAAGCAGCGAGCCCTCCCCAAACCACGCGCCCGAGGCCAACCCAATCAATGTCGTCGACTTACCGCTTAAAGAAACATTGTTGATTTTGACAACACCGTTGATCACACCGATCCAATGATTGGCTTTCTCGCCACGATAGCAAACAAAAGATTCAGCATTGAACGTTTTAACTTGAACGTCTTGGCGCACTTTATTTTGCTCTGCAGCATTGAGCCCCTGCATCCAAGGGCTATGGTCAAGCAAAAAATCGACTGGCATAAGGACTTCCCCTAATTTGTCGGCTAAATGACAACTGGACGATAAAGGTAAACGATAAGCTTAAAGTTGATTACTATTTCTACCAGACCCAATATTATAAAAACTGTCTTTGATGCATGGTGTATTTGAAGATAACCTAAAAGCTTTTAAATCATAAATCGCATTCTTCATGAGCATAGCCATAAATCATACCGATACATTTCCTAAAATACTGCTTCATCATGCCAAGACGATTCCGTCTCATCCGGCTTATCGTGAAAAATATTTAGGCATATGGCAAGAAACCACTTGGGCTCAAAACTTAGTGCAGGTTAGTTCATTTACCTGTGGTTTATCAAATCTAGGGTTTACCCGGGGCATGAATTTAGCCATCATTGGTGACAACCGGCCCAGACTATACCAAGCCATGCTGGCGGCGCAGTGTTTGGGCGGTATAGCTGTACCCCTCTATCAAGACGCTGTCGCAACCGAGATGGTGCATGTGCTCAACGACGCACAGATTGGCTTTGCGATTGTTGAAAACCAAGAACAAGTCGATAAATTATTAGAAATTAAAGATCAAGTACCCAACCTGCACACAATTATTTATGAAGATAACAAAGGTCTAGCCGACTACGTGGATTCTTTTTTACACTCATTTGATCAAATCCAGCGAAGCGGTGAAGTATTTAATGTCGACCACCCTGATTTTTTTCTCACTGAAGCCCTGCAAACAGAGCCCACTGATTTGTCGATCATCCTCTACACTTCAGGCACAACGGGCAAACCCAAAGGTGTGTCACATACTCACCAAAATTTTATGCGCGCTGCTAAAGAAGCCTGCGCGTTTGATCATCTGACCTACAAAGATAATATTTTGGCGTATCTGCCTATGGCATGGGTGGGTGACCATTTGTTTTCTTATGCGCAAGCCATGGCAGCTGGCTTCACAGTTAATTGCCCTGAGTCAAAAGAAACTGTGATGTCTGATTTAAGAGAAATTGGGCCGAGCTATTACTTTGCACCCCCTCGAGTGTTTGAAGGTTTACTCACACAAGTGATGATTCGCATTGAAGACGCGGGTTATTTGAAACGTAAGCTGTTTCATGCCGCGATGGCTCATGCCAAAAAAGTCGGTACGAAAATTTTGGACGGTAATTTTGTGAGCTTGACTAGCCGTCTACTTTACGGCTTTTATAACTTAACAATTTATGGTCCCTTACGGAACGTACTCGGCATTAGTCGTTTACGCGTCGCCTACACAGCCGGTGAAGCGATCGGTCCTGATTTATTCCGCTTTTATCGCTCGATCGGCGTTAACTTGAAACAGTTTTATGGCCAAACAGAAACCTGTGCTTATGTGTGCTTGCAACCCGATGGTCAAGTTAAATATGACACCGTCGGTCCAGCAGCCCCAGGCATAGAGATCAAGCTGGCCGATTCAGGTGAAGTGTTAGTGCGTGGCATCAGTGTGATGGCTGGTTATTACAACCGGCCCGATGCCACCATCGAATCGATCGATAGCGATGGTTATTTTCATACGGGCGATGCGGGCGTGATTGACCATGATGGTCATCTACGTATTATTGATCGCGCCAAAGATGTCGGCAAAATGGCAGACGGCAAATTGTTTGCGCCTAAATATATTGAAAATAAACTCAAATTCTTTCCCTTTATTAAAGAAGCCGTAGTGTTTGGCGATCAACGTCATGCCGTGATGGTGTTTATCAATATTGATTTTGAAGCCATGGCTAATTGGGCAGAGCGTCGCAACATCTCTTTTGCAGGCTATGTTGACCTAGCCTCTCAAGCTGCTGTCTATGACATTATTGGTGAATGCATTGATCAAGTGAATGCAGACTTATCAGAAGACGACATGTTGAGCCACGCCCAGATCGCTCGTTTTCTCATTCTAAACAAAGAGCTTGATCCCGACGATGATGAGTTAACGCGAACACGTAAAGTCAGACGGGGCTTTATCTCTGAAAAATACGCAGTTTTGGTTGATGCTTTATATGACAACAAAGACGAACAATTCATCGAAATTAAGGTCAAGTTTGAAGACGGTCGAGACGGTCAAATCAGTGGCAATGTCGCCATTAGAAATGCCAAGAAAATCGGAGGTCTCGTGCGATGAGTGAAGCCAATACCATTCTTCGTCTAGAAAATATCTCACTTGCTTTTGGTGGCGTCAAAGCACTTACCAACATTTCCTTTGACGTTAAAGAACACGAGATTCGGTCTATTATTGGTCCGAATGGGGCAGGCAAAAGCTCAATGCTTAACGTCATTAATGGCGTTTACCATCCACAAGAAGGCACCATTTATTTTCAAGACAAAGTACGCCATAAGATGGACCCTACCCAAGCTGCACGGCAAGGCATTGCGCGAACGTTTCAAAATATTGCCTTATTCAAAGGCATGACGGTTTTAGACAACATCATGACCGGGCGCAATACCCATATGACAAGCAATTTTTTGATGAATGCGCTGTGGTGGGGCCCCGCCCGAAATGAAGAAATGAAAAACCGCAAAAAGATTGAAGAAGTCATCGATTTTCTTGAAATTCAACACATCCGTAAAACACCTGTTGGCAAATTATCTTACGGCTTACAAAAGCGGGTAGAACTTGCACGCGCCCTTGCGGCTGAGCCAAGCTTGCTGTTACTAGACGAGCCAATGGCTGGCATGAACGTCGAAGAAAAACAAGACATGTGTCGTTTCATCCTGGAGGTCAACCAGCAATATGGAGTGACCATCATCCTGATTGAGCACGACATGGGCGTGGTGATGGATATTTCTGACCGTGTTGTGGTGCTTGATTATGGTAAGAAAATTGGTGACGGTTTGCCTGCCGATTTAATGAAAAACCCAGATGTGATCAGTGCCTACTTGGGCACCAACCATTAACACGACGACCCTATAGAGATCGGAGACAGCGTTATGCAATTCTTTATTGAAATCGTCATCAGCGGCATTTTTTCTGGGTTGATGTATGCCCTAGTCGCGTTGGGCTTTGTATTGATATTTAAGGCCTCAGGCGTTTTCAACTTTGCTCAAGGCGCGATGGTGTACTGTGCTGCGTTGGCTGTTGTGGGTTTAATTGATTTCGGTTTACCCATGTGGCTGGCTGTTATTGGCTCCTTCCTATTTATGGTGCTTATCGCGATCAGTACAGAAAAGTTTGTGCTCAGTAAACTCGTTAACCAACCTCCCATTACGCTATTTATGGCCACCATCGGCTTAAGTTTCTTTTTAGACGGCTTTGCACCAATCATTTTTGGCACTGATGTACGACCGATTGAATTGGGTATAGTTGATGAGCCGATTCTGTCAATTATGGACAGCACCGGCATTGGTATTTCGAAATTTGACCTAACGGCTTCTGGTGTGATCATCTTGCTCGTAGTGGTGCTGGCATTATTATTTCAATACACAAAAATTGGTCGCGCCTTAAGGGCTGTGGCCGATGATCACCAAGCCGCCCTATCACTGGGCATACCATTGAAAAACATCTGGACGATCGTCTGGTGTATTGCCGGTTTTGTCGCCTTGATTGCCGGTCTGTTATGGGGGTCGCGCAATGGTGTTCAATTTGCGTTGTCATTGACGGCTTTAAAAGCCCTTCCCGTATTGATATTAGGTGGTTTCACCTCGGTGCCTGGCGCAATTGTGGGTGGCATTATTATCGGTGTTTCTGAAAAATTGGCTGAAATTTATATTCCACCTGTCTTGCAAGACTTTTTTGGCGGCAACTTTGGTGGCATTGAAAGCTGGTTCTCTTACGTGTTTGCGTTGATGTTTTTATTATTCAGACCAGAAGGTTTGTTTGGTGAAAAGCATATCGACCGCGTTTAAAAAATAAGGAATACCCATGCTCTACCGCGAATCAGGCCAGTTCAAGGTTTCATACCAGTCAGACAGTCAGATATTTCCCATTCTGCAAGATCGTATTGGCATCATTGTTATGCTGGCAATTGCTGTGGTGGGTGTGCCTTTTTTTGCAAGTGAGTATTTACTCAATGCGATTTTGGTGCCTTTTTTAATTTTCTCTTTAGCCACACTTGGGTTGAACTTTTTAACAGGCTATGCAGGGCAACTGTCTCTTGGGTCTGCGGCGTTCATGGCAGTGGGTGCTTTTGCAGCGTATAACTTTCAACTGCGCATAGAAGGCATCCCTTTTATTGTGTCGTTTATTTTGGGTGGAGTCTGCGCGGCGATGGTTGGCATCGCTTTTGGGCTACCCTCTTTACGTATTAAAGGGTTTTATTTAGCCGTTGCCACCTTAGCGGCTCAATTTTTTGTCTTGTGGTGTCTGACAAAATTTTCTTGGTTCTCCAATGATAGTGCCTCAGGGGTAATTAGTGCGCAACCCCTGTCAATATTTGATTACCCCATCAACACCCCAGTCAGCAAATACTTGCTGGTTTTAGCCATTGTGTTGGTATTGTTTTGGATCGGTAAAAACATCGTGCGCTCGTCAACCGGACGATCATGGATGGCTGTACGTGATATGGATGTCGCAGCCGAAGTCATTGGCATTCCCCTCATGAAAACCAAACTCATCGCTTTTGCCATCAGCTCTTTTTATTGTGGCATAGCGGGCGTACTGTATGCATTTTGCTATTTAGGTACGGTTGAGCCCGATGGGTTTTCGCTTGAGTTGTCATTCAAAATTCTATTTATGGTGATTATTGGTGGGGTCGGCAGTATTTTAGGGAATTTTTTAGGCGCAGCCTTCATTCTGTTATTACCCATCGCGCTTGATCTGACGTTACCGTACATTTCTCAGCTGTTGCATTTGCCTATCGCTGGTTCAACGGTGTCGCACATTCAGTTGATGGTTTTTGGAGCGCTGATTATTTTCTTCTTGATTGTTGAACCGCATGGTTTAGCCCGCTTATGGCAAATTGCAAAAGAAAAGCTTCGTCTTTGGCCCTTTCCCCATTAAGACCTTGAGTAATCACGTCAGTTATACGCGTTAAAATCGGTTACTCTTTTGCAAGAAAGGGCTATAACTGGAACAACCGCCATGCTACTGATGATCGACAATTACGACTCGTTTACCTACAACCTAGTTCAGTACTTTGGTGAACTCGGGGCAAACGTGCAAGTACACCGCAATGATCAAATCACGCTCGAGCAAATTGATCAACTCGCGCCAGACTTAATTTGTATATCGCCTGGCCCTTGCTCACCCACTGAGGCGGGCGTTTCAATTGATGTGATCAAACGTTATGCCGGCAAAGTGCCTATTTTGGGTGTCTGTCTGGGGCACCAAGCGATTGGGGCGGCGTTTGGTGGCCGTATTGTGCGTGCCAAAGAAATTATGCATGGCAAAACCTCACCCGTTACCCATCAACAGTCAGACGTCTTTGCGGGTCTGCCGTCACCCTTTACCGTGATTCGTTACCATTCTTTAGCTATTGAGCGCGCCTCACTGCCTGATTCATTAATCATTACCGCCGAAACACCTGACGGTGAAATCATGGGCGTTCGCCATCGCGAATTACCCCTCTACGGTGTGCAGTTTCACCCCGAGTCAGTACTGAGTGAACAAGGCCATGCTTTATTGAACAACTTTTTAACGATGAACCACCGTCTCGAACAGGTCCCAGCATAATGACGCCTTCAGAAGCGCTCTCGCGCTGTATTGAACACCGTGAAATTTTTCATGACGAAATGTTGCACTTGATGCGTATGCTGATGCGCGGTGAAATGTCGCACACCATGGCTGCGGCGCTACTCATGGGCTTACGGGTAAAAAAAGAAACTGTTGGTGAAATTACTGCTGCAGCCATTGTCATGCGAGAGTTTGCAACGCCCGTGGTAACACCTAACTCGCAAGATTTGCTTGATATGTGCGGTACAGGGGGTGATGGCAGCAGTACCTTTAATATTTCAACCACAGCGATGTTTGTTGCCGCTGCAGCAGGGGTTCCCATTGCTAAGCATGGGGGTCGAAGCGCCTCATCACCCAGTGGTAGCGTTGATATCATTGAAGCCTTGGGTGCACGCATAGATTTAACACCCGAACAAATTGCCGATTGCATCGCACAAACCGGCATCGGTTTCATGTTCGCACAAGCACATCACTCAGCGATGAAACACGTTGCCCCCGTTCGACGCGAATTAGGGGTGCGCACGATGTTCAATATTTTGGGTCCGCTCACCAACCCTGCGAATGCAGCCAATCAAATGATGGGTGTATTTCATGCAGACTTAGTCGGTATACAGGTGCGAGTCTTAAAGTCACTCGGTTCTCGTCACGTCTTAATCGTGCACGGTCGCGACGGTATGGACGAAGCCACGTTAGGTGGTGCGACACTGGTTGGTGAGCTAAAAGACGATCAAATTTCAGAGTATGAAATTCACCCTGAAGACTTCGGTTTAGACATGGTTTCAAATCGCAGTATTCGCGTCAGCACAAAAGAAGAGTCTAAACAGCTCGTGCTCGAGGCACTTAACAATGTGCCAGGCACCGCACGAGATATTGTTGCCTTTAATGCCGGTTTAGCCATCTATGCAGGCAACCAAGCCGTTTCAATCGCTGATGGTTTGCGTCAAGCGCGGGAACTTATGGCCAGCGGCGCAGCTCGGGCTAAACTTGAACAATTTTGTGAAACTACTAGAAAGTTGGCAGCATGAGCGATATTTTAGAAAAAATACTAGCCGTTAAGGTTCAAGAAATTCATGCTGCACGCGCGTTGCGCAGTGAATCTGAACTATTGCGTGAAGCCCAAGCACGAGACGATATTCGGGGTTTTGCACAAGCGATTGAAAGCAAAATCGCTTCAGGTCAACCTGGTGTTATTGCCGAAATTAAAAAAGCATCGCCTTCAAAAGGTATTTTTAAGGCTGACTTTCACCCCGCTAACATTGCAGCGTCTTATGCAGCAGGTGGGGCTGCATGCTTATCGGTTTTAACTGATGTGCAATTCTTTCACGGTGCACAAGATCACTTACGTCAAGCGCGTGCGGCGTGCGCACTACCTGTATTGCGCAAAGACTTCATGATAGACCCCTATCAAATCGTAGCAGCTCGGGCTATGGGTGCTGACTGTATTTTGTTGATTGTGGCAGCCCTAGATCAAGCGTTAATGCTTGATCTAGAAGCATGTGCCCTTTCACTTGGTATGGACGTGCTCGTTGAAATACACGATGCCAGTGAACTCGACCGAGCGCTTGAACTGCAAACCAATTTATTAGGTATTAATAATCGTAATTTACGTACGTTTGAGACGTCACTACAAAATACGCTTGATTTATTGCCGCGGGTACCAAAAGGTAAACGGGTTGTGACTGAAAGTGGCATTTTGACACGCGATGATGTGGCGTTGATGCACAGTCATGATGTCAATGCATTTTTAGTCGGTGAAGCGTTTATGCGAGCGCCCGACCCTGGGGTCGAGTTGGCTCGCCTCATTGCTTGAATTCAAACGGCCAGTTTAAGAAATGAATTAACACAGTTTTAATCAGTTCTTTTTAAGCGTGCAGGTGCTGGCACCAAATATTGAGTAGGCTGGGCACACTTTAAAAATGCCCGTCAAAAGAGGCACAACACCTATCCACCCCCAAATACCAATGGTGTGGTTTAAGGTTAAACCAATTAACACTAAACCCGCAAGAATGCGAAGGGTGCGATCAACCGTTCCGACATTTACTTTCATTTTGATACTCCTTTAGAGTATATGACTTAAAAAATCGATAAAAACTTATTCTTTTTCACAGTAAAGACTATGTAAAGTCTGCATCATTGCGATGACTTCATGACTTGATAACGTGTAGTAAATAAACTTACCCGCACGACGTGTCGACACCAAACCTTCGTCACGTAAGACACCCAATTGTTGAGACAAAGTAGGCTGACGTATTTCAGTCAAGGTTTCTAACTCGCTTACATTTAACTCCGCCCCAACCAATTGACACATCAATAACAAACGATCTTCGTTTGCCATGGCTTTAAGCAGGTTGCAAGCCTGTGCAGCCGAAGCCCGTAAATCATCAATTGCTTCGGTCGTTAAAACGGCATTCATATTTCAGTCTCTCAGTAAATCGGCTCAATTGAACACACTATCAGGTTAATTTTATTATATTTACAAACACTTCACAAATCAATAAAATGATGCGATTGAACCAAAATTCTACGCAATTCCTGTTTTTCAAGAGGAAACAAAGCATGACGACCCTTCGCTGCCAACCCTTTTTTGACCCCACTACCAACACTTATTCTTATGTTGTTGACGCGGGCCCCAATACAGTCTGTGCCGTCATTGATTCTGTACTAGATTTTGACCCTAAATCTGGGCGCACCCATACTGATTCAGCTGATGCGGTAATTGCTTATGTTCGAGAACATCAATTAAAAACTGAATGGTTGCTTGAAACACACGCTCATGCTGATCACTTTTCTGCGGCACCCTACCTCAAACGTGAGTTAGGCGGCAAAATTGCTATTGGCGAAGCCATTCAAACCGTACAAGGTGTCTTTAAAAAGCTGTTTAACCTTGAGCCGGGCTTTGCGCTTGATGGGTCACAATTTGATTATCTTTTCAAAGCCGATGAACATTTCACCATTGGTGAAATCAATGCACAAGCGTGGCATGTGCCGGGTCACACACCAGCTGACATGGCTTATGTTGTGAATGGCAACACTGTATTTGTGGGCGACACCCTCTTTTTACCTGATGTGGGTTCAGCGCGTTGCGACTTTCCGGGTGGCAACGCCAAAACCTTATATGCGTCTGTTCAACGTCTGTTGGCATTACCTGGTGACACCCAATTAATGATGTGCCACGACTATCCGCCAGCGGGTCGACCCGCTCAACCCAACACCACGGTTGCTGAGCAACGGGCACATAACATTCATTTGCATGATGGCATCAGCGAAACTGAATTTGTTGCGATGCGCACCAAGCGAGATGCCACACTCGACATGCCCACATTGATATTGCCGGCTATTCAAGTCAACATTCGGGCAGGAAACCTACCCCCAGCCGAAGATAATGGCGTACAGTATTTAAAAATACCTCTTAACTCAATTTAATTAGGTTGACTATGTTTGAAGAAGCCGAATCTGACCCCTCTTTGACCGATACGGCTGCCAAGCAACTTGAGCAACATTTGCGAACGCGCTTACTGCGTGCGCAATATCAGCATCTCGAAAAACAAGACCGAGCATTGCTCATACTGGTGGGCGGCATTGATGGTGCAGGCAAAGGCGACACCATCAACTTACTAAATGATTGGCTTGACCCGCGTCACATTCATACGATGGCATTTCCGCCCCCAACGGCTGAAGACTTGGCTTACCCGCCCACTTATCGCTTTTGGCATCACATTCCCCCTCGAGGCGAAACCGGTATCATGTTTGGATCGGGTTATGCACCCTTAGTCATTGAAGCCTCAAAAAAACGCCCTGATTTTGAATTGCTTGAAAACATGATCATGACGGCACGCCGCTACGAGGCTGATCTCGTTTCGAATGGCGTACAAGTTATTAAACTTTGGTTTCACTTATCAAAAAAAGCACAACGTGACCGCACCAAACGCTTGCTTAAGAACCCATCTACTGCTTGGAAGGTTGGGCCGCTTGATCACAAAGTACACAAACATTTTGATCGTATATGCCAAGGGGCACAGCGCGTCATTGAAGCTACAGACTCCAATCATTCACCATGGGTGATTATTCCTGCAGCAGACGATAATTTACGAAACATTCGCACCGCCCAAGCTGTGTTACAGGCATTTGAACAACGCAGTATTCGCGTACCGCCCCTGCACGACCCCGTCAAGTTACCGCCACTCACCCGTATACGTAACCCGCTTGATAAACTTGACTATAAAAAAACGATAGGTAAAGACGAGTACGACATACAAATTCTTGATTTACAGAACCAACTTGCAAAAATTGTTAGAGGCGAGGCCTTTAAAAAACTGGCGCTTATGCTCGTGTTTGAAGGCAAAGATGCCGCGGGTAAAGGCGGTACCATTCGCCGCATTACCCACGCACTTGATGCGCGACAGTACGAAGTTATGGCCACGTCCGCCCCCAAAGCATACGAGTTAGCTCGGCCCTATTTATGGCGATTCTGGCGCAATGTGCCGCATTTGGGGCGCATTTCTATATTTGATCGCTCGTGGTACGGTCGTGTATTAGTTGAACGAGTTGAAAAACTAATTACACCAGCTACTTATCGTCGCGCATATAACGAAATTAATAGCTTCGAACTTCAATTGGCACAAAACAACATATTGGTTCTAAAGTTTTGGCTCACAGTGACCTCTGAAGAACAACTAAAACGATTCAAAGAGCGAGAAGCTTCAGCCTTCAAACAATTTAAACTCACCGATGAAGACTGGCGAAATCGGCGAAAACAAGGTGCTTACCATGTTGCTGCAGGTGATATGCTGAAATTAACAAATACTGAATCGGCCCCATGGTTCGTCGTGCCATCAAACGATAAACGTCACGCCCGCATCAGCGTTTTGCAACACATCATCACAGCGTTAGGCGATGCTTTAAATAATCAAAAAAAACCAGACGATTTAATTAACCCGAGACGTCAAAAAAAACATGACAAAAAATAGTACACAACCGTCATGTGTATTGTGTGAAACAGATGGGGGGTTGGTCATTTGGTCAGGGCCAACATGTCGAGTCATTGATGCCAACGACCCCAACCACACTGGGCTAACACGCGTCGTCTGGTCTGCACATATTGCTGAAATGACTGACCTCACCACAGAGCATCAGCTTTTTATCATGCAGGTTGTTTTAACGGTCGAAAAAGTGATGCGTGAACACCTTAATCCACTCAAAATAAATTTAGCGAGCTTGGGTAATTTTGTTTCTCATTTACATTGGCATGTCATACCCAGATGGGCCAACGACGCGAGCTTTCCCGATTCAATCTGGAGCTTAGCTACCCGAACAACTGATCAGACAGCCGCTAGGCGAAGCGCTACTGGGGCTCTTTTACCTACTTATCATGACCGTTTGCGCGAAAAACTGACTAGTGATTTCGGTGATTCAAAGGTTTAATATTTAGTCTTTTGGCTTAAGACCATTTAAATTATTTAGTCATTACTTCTTAACCCCCCCCCTTTATGCGCAACAACACTTTGTTAAAAGATCAAATATGAAATCAGGTCACACCAGTCTTTGGCGCTCCATGTTATTTGTCCCCGCCAATAACGAAAAATTTTTAGAAAGCGCATTTAAGCGGCCAACTGATGCCATTCAACTTGACCTCGAAGACGCTTGCCCACTAGACCTAAAAGAAAGCGCTCGTCTGCAGGTCGGGGCAATGGCCGACCGCGCAGCCGCGAAAGGTTATGACGTGATTGTTCGTGTGAATCGCCCATGGCGTTTAATGGTGCGCGATATTGAAGCGTGCGTTCACCCATCGGTTCAGGCAATTACTTTACCCAAAGTGTCTGATGCGGGCATGATCAAAGCGGTAGCAGAAATCATTGAAGACTGTGAAATTGCCGCAGGCTTACCAATTGGCCATACCCGCATCATTGCCATGATCGAAGATGCCGAAGGCTTAATCCAACTTGATGCCATAGCGCAAGCCCATTGGCGCTTGTACGGCATGATTATCGGCGCCGAAGATTTAGCGGTGTCGATGCGTATGGCTGTTGAACACGATACCCTCTATGTACCCAATGTCATGTTGGTGGCAGCATGCCGTCGTGCTGGCATCGTACCCTTGGGGTTTGTCGGGTCAGTCGCTGATTACACCGACCGAGAAGCATTTGCCCTAACCGTTCAACAGGCCGCCAAACTCGGTTTTGAAGGGGCTTTTTGTATTCACCCTTCACAGGTTGAGGCCGCAAATAGGGCATTCAGCCCCGATGAAGTGGCTGTCATACGTGCGCGAGAACTGATAGCTGTATTTGAACGAGAACTTGCAGCAGGGCGCGCAGCCTGCACCTTTGAAGGGCGAATGGTTGATGCCCCAGTGGTAGCCCAAGCACGCTTGACCATTGAGCGAGCCGATCATTTGGCTACGTTACTGTCACGCAGAAAGTCAGTTAACGCTTAAACATCATGCGCGACAACCGCTTACTTGATTTGATAGCTCTGAATACAGATGATCTACCTTTAAGTTGGCGTTCTGTTCTTGACCAACCTTTAGTGAAAGAGGCATTAGACGCCCTCACGCAACAACTTGCGACGCGGTTGAAAGCCGGTGCTACCATTTATCCTGATGACCCATGGCGCGTGCTCAGACACCTACCCCCAGAAAACGTACAGGTTGTCATTTTGGGGCAAGACCCTTTTCACGGTCGAGGTCAAGCGCATGGCTTGGCATTTTCTGTGCCGCATGGTTGCAAAACGCCACCAAGTTTGCGCCATATTTTGCAAGAGGTGGCGCACGAACAAGCCGAACAGCACCCATACACCTTGCAAGCGCAACAACAAACTGATTTATCAAATTGGGTTGAACAAGGGGTTTTATTACTTAACGCAACCCTAACAGTTGAAGACGGGCAACCCGCAGCTCATGCCAAAATAGGCTGGCAAGGGGTGACTGACGCAATCATTGAAACCTTAGCGGCTCAAAACCAACCTATTGTTTTTATGTTCTGGGGTCAGCATGCACAGTCTAAAAAGCACCTGATTCACAGCCCAAATCATTTAGTGTTGTGTGCAAACCACCCTTCGCCTTTATCTGCACGCCGCCCGCCCACACCGTTTTTAGGGTGCGGGCATTTTGCACAAGCGAACGACTGGCTAGAGCAAAAAGGGGCTGTAAGCCCCATTGACTGGATGTCTTAGTGAAAAAGAATCAATCAGCTTTGTCTCTTATATCTTTGCCCTTGGTTTGCAAAGAACCACTCAGACAACCCGTATTATTTTAAATTTTTATGAAAAAAGACATTACGGGGGTTTACCCCAACTCGGAAAACCGCTAGAATATCTGTCTTTGCTAGAAATAAGCAAAAGAAATTGCGCGTCTTAGAAATATGAAGCCGCAACATGAAGTTAAAGTAACTGAAGCAGTAAGCAATAATCGTAATTAAATATTCATTACGCAGCAGTCGCTCTTTAGAAGTTTAAGTAATACTGAAAGCAACACGCACGGCAATAAGTTGCCAAGCGAAAACCAATCCCTGGTTAGTTGCATATATCGATTCCTGACCCCTTTCCTTTCGCGGCCGCTTTTTGCGCCCAGGCGTTCGGTTCATCCGGTCGGCACGATAAAGAGGAAAGTTATGTCATTCGATTCACTCGGGCTTTCGCCCGTTGTTTTGGCGTCTGTTCGCCAAGCAGGTTTCACAGAAGCCACCCCTGTTCAAGCACAAGCCATACCCGCAGCAATAGCTGGTGCAGATTTAATGGTTTCAGCACAAACAGGTAGCGGCAAAACCGCAGCATTTATGTTGCCTGCCTTACACAAACTGTCAGAGCATCCTTCACAAGGTGGCCGTGGCGTTCAAATTTTAGTGCTCACACCAACCCGCGAACTTGCGATGCAAGTCAGTGATGCAAGCGCCACCTACGGTGCACAAATCAAAGGCTTACACGTTGCAACCGTTGTCGGTGGCATGCCTTACGCCGCTCAGCTTAAAGCCCTTTCACGCCGAGTTGACGTGTTAGTTGCTACGCCTGGTCGCTTAATCGACCACCTTAAAGCCCGTCGCGTTGATTTATCAACCGTTAAAACACTCGTGCTTGACGAAGCCGACCGCATGCTTGACATGGGTTTCATTGAAGACATTCAAGAAATCGTTTCACGCACCCCTTCAGACCGTCAAACATTACTGTTTTCAGCAACACTTGATGGCAGCGTAGCCGGTTTAGCGCGCGGCTTAATGCGCGACCCACAACGTATTGAAGTATCAAGCGGCTCAGCCCAACACAGCAATATTACGCAAAGCGTTTTATATGCAGATGACGGCGCGCACAAGCGTCGTTTGCTTGATCATATTTTGCGTGATGCCGCCATTGACCAAGCCATTATCTTCACCGCAACTAAACGTGGTGCTGATGATTTGGCTGACAGACTCAACGAAGATGGCTTACCCGCCATGGCTTTGCACGGTGACATGAACCAACGTCAACGTACCCGCACCATTGAAGCGGTACAACGTGGTCGTGTTCGTATTTTGGTCGCAACCGATGTTGCCTCACGCGGTATCGATGTTCAAGCCATCAGCCACGCCATTAACTTTGACTTGCCTATGCAAGCTGAAGACTACGTCCACCGTATCGGTCGTACCGGTCGTGCAGGTCGCGAAGGTTTAGCCATTACATTAGCCGAGCATCGCGAGCGTTTCAAAGTGCGCCGTATTGAGCACTTTATCGGTCACGATATTCCAACATCAACGATTGAAGGTCTCGAGCCTAAGCGTAGCGACTCACGTCCAAGCAATAGTGGCGCACGTCGTGGTTCAGGCGGAAAGCCTAGCGGCAAGCCTAACTTTGGTGGTGCCAAGCCAGGTTTCGGTAGCAAGCCTAGTTTTGGTGGTGGCAAACCCAGTTTTGGTGCACGCCCTCAGCGCGATTCAGGTAGGCCTTTCGAAGGTCGCTCAGAAAGCCGTTCAGACCGTCCGTTTGAAGGTCGCTCAGAGAACCGTTCAGACCGTCCCTTTGAACATCGTTCAGAAGGTCGTCCTGCACGCTCGTTTGATGGTGCAGGCGGCAAGCCCTTCGAGCATCGCTCAGCTAACAAACCTTTTGAGTCACGTCCACCTCGTGAAGAGCGTACAGGTTTTGGTGCTCGCATCAACGCCCCACGTGGCGCGTACAGCAGCGATCGGGGCGATTCGTTTGATGCGCCAGCCAAGCCACGCTCAGCACCGGGTCATACAGCTAGTGCGCGCCCTGCAGTGCGCCCAACGGCTCGTCCTACCGCACGTCCTACCGCACGCCCAACGTCTCGCCCCGGCGCGGCAACGCGCACAGGCTTTCGTTCTGGCCCCCGCGCAGGTCGTGATTAAGTCATACCCGCTTTAAGCGATGTTGCCCGCCTCAAACTCGAGCACAGCCATCACGGTCTCTGCCGAGGCGTGGCAACATAGCGAAACGGTTACTCAGCACTTGCATCGTTGCATAAACGATGCAAGTGGCTGGTTAAGTTTCGAGCAGTTCATGCACGAAACTCTTTATGCACCCGGCCTAGGTTACTATGCCGCTGGTAGCACCAAACTTAGCACCCGTTCACAACACACCTCAAATCAAATATCTGGCGACTTTGTCACCGCACCTGAACTGACCCCTATTTTTGGCCAGGTCTTAGCCCAGCAGTTCAATCAAGTTTTTACCCAACTCGGTCACCCCAAAATTTTAGAATTTGGTGCAGGCTCGGGCCAACTCGCCTTTGACCTTCTCACAGCACTCGATGCTGCTGGCGTGACCGCTCACTATTTTATTATTGAAGTGTCTGCTGATTTACGGGCTCGTCAAGCCCAAAAGCTATCCTCCTGGTCATCGCGCATCACCTGGCTTAATTCCCTGCCAACCCAGTTTGAAGGTGTGGTGGTGGCTAACGAAGTGCTCGATGCCATGCCTGTCGCCTTAGTGGGTTGGTCACACAATCTAGAGGCCGTCGAACGAGGCGTCATTTGGCAAGAGAACAGCTTTACTTGGCAAGACCGCCCGGCACGACCTGATTTAGCGCAAGCATTGACCCAGCGTATGCCTGCCTTGCCTGGTTATATGACTGAAATCAACCTACAAGCCGAGTCTTGGGTGCAACAAATCAGTCAATGGCTTGGCAAAGGGGTTGTGTTTTTAATTGACTACGGCTTTGTTGAGGCTGAGTACTATCACCCACAACGTTATACCGGCACACTCATGTGTCACATTCAACACCGTGCCCATGACAACCCTTTTTTTGCCCCAGGCCTTCAAGACATCACCGCACATGTTGATTTTTCTGCCATGGCTCGCGCAGCGCAACAGGCAAAGCTTGATGTTATGGGTTACGTCAGTCAGGCACGCTTTTTGTTAAACGCAGGCTTACTTCAAGCCACTCAAACCCTTCAAAAGACTTCACCTCATCAATCTTTACATGCCATTCAAAAACTTATTTCTGAAGCAGAAATGGGCGAGTTATTTAAAGTGTTGGCGCTTGGCCGCGGCCTAACAGACTTGCCATTAATAGGG
This sequence comes from uncultured Alcaligenaceae bacterium, assembly GCA_937896225.1. Taxonomy (GTDB): domain Bacteria; phylum Pseudomonadota; class Gammaproteobacteria; order Burkholderiales; family Burkholderiaceae_B; genus Algicoccus. The sequence goes on from CALBMZ010000063.1 coordinate 55,809, forward strand.
TTTAGTCAAGGTGATCGTTGCCATCAACTTACGCGCGCACCTTGATTAAGCGTCACTTAACATCACTCATCAGTACTTAAATTTTGCACGGGGCCGTATGCGTTTGACTCTTTTTGAGATGCCGACGCCCACCAAAAAATGAGCACAATCAAGCCAATCAAAGTCAGCATCAACAACTGCCACCAGCCACTACGGCCGGTATCATGCAAGCGACGACTGCCTGCAGCCAACATAGGTACTAAAAAAAGTAGCGTAACAGCAAATGACAAAACACCTTGCTCTTGGCCGACTGCGAACTCAAGTAAGGTGGCTATCCAAGCCGTCATGACCGTGAACCAATAGAACCACCAAAATTCACTTCTCGTCGCTCGGCCTTGAAAGTTTGCATACTTAGCTAAACAAGCCGATACAGCCTGATAGAAACTCATTTAATTTACCTTCTTAGTCGTTGTGGTTTCGATGCAAACTCAATCTAATGGCTTCTAAACGAGCCTTATGAACTGCCTCACGAATTTTTTCAGGTGCATGACCGACTTCACGCGCAATAGCCCCAGCGTTAACGGATTGCGCAGCCTGTAGTGCAATGAGCAATGGCTCAGCTTTCACCCCTAAAACCCAGGCTGCCAAAAAACTTAGGCGTATAAAACGTTCGGGTCGTCGCAAAGCGTCACAATGTTCTAATCGCGACAGTTCTATACTGGCATCAGCTGTCACGTGCATTTGATAATCATCAATTATAAAAGATAGCAATCTGGCGGCGTCACTGACTTCTTTGGGTACTTTTAAACGCTGGCTGCATGCCTGACGATCAGGTGAATCAAGCGTTAATACTGCGTATAGGTCAGCCACCTCAACTGTCAGGCCCGACTGATTCATTTGATCAATTTTATTCAAAACGCGTGGCGTCAAAACCAACTCTGGCATGACAACTTTCTGAGCACCACAACTTTTTAGAAAAACAAACATGCGAGAAGGTTGGCTGGCCTTGAGCCCCTTAACGATTTCTTGCCAAACCCGCTCGGGCACCAAGGCATTGACTTCACCACTTTGCACCATAGCTCTGCATAAAAGCTCTGTTTCAGGTGCAACCTGAAAATCAATGAAGCGTGCTAAAAATCGCGAGAGCCTTAATAGACGAACAGGGTCTTCTTTGAAAGCTAAACCAACATGCCTTAAAACGCGGGCATTCAAATCGACTAGGCCCTTTAACGGGTCGATCAACTCACCCTTTGCATTGTGTGCCATCGCATTAACGGTTAAATCACGTCGCTGCAAATCTTGCTCAAGCGTGACATCTAAACCCGTATAAAAAGTAAAGCCGTGATAACCCCGACCAGACTTACGCTCTGTGCGCGCAAGCGCATATTCTTCATGCGTATCGGGGTGTAAAAACACTGGAAAATCGCCCCCAACCGGTGTAAAACCACGTTGCACCATTTCTTCAGGTGTCGTACCCACCACGACCCAATCTTGATCACCCACAGGCATCTTCAGCAAGGCATCGCGCACCGCCCCGCCAACCACGTAAAGCTCTAGCCCCTCTGTAACCGATTGAGCCATCAGGGTAGCTTGGTGGAACGTTTAACATCAGGACCAATTTGACCCAGACGTTGCTTAAGTGATTGGGGTCGCCCGGTAAAAATGGCTGCGTAATAGGTTGCGTTAGACAAGACATTTTTAACGTAATCACGCGTTTCGTTAAACGGAATGGTCTCAGCAAAAATGGCGCCTTCAACTGGCTCACTCAAGGTGCCGCGCCATCGTACAGAACGGCTAGGGCCTGCGTTATAGCCTGCACTGGCCAGCACTTGAGAGCCCCCTAAATCATTCAGCACCAAATTCAAATAGTTGGTGCCTAACTTGGTGTTGACATCAAATTCGTTCACACGCCGAGGGGAAAAATCGGTCATACCAATCTTTTTAGCTACCCATTTAGCAGTCGCTGGCATAAGCTGCATCAGGCCCGAAGCCCCAACCACTGATTTAGCGTCAGTGATGAAGCGTGACTCTTGACGAATGAGCCCGTAAACCCAAGCTGCATCTAAATCAATTAAACGTGCTTGCTCAGTCACCTGACCTTCAAAAGGTGCAATATAGCGTTGCGAAAAATTAATTTCTTTACGTGTGCGGTCAGAAGTATTCACCACTCGATCATAAATGTGTTGCTGCCGAGCAAACTCAGCGGCCGCCATCAATTGACGATCATTCATGCCACGAATCGCCCAATTCCACTGGGGTACGGCTTCACGACGCCAGCCATGTTTAAACAATGCAACAGCGGTTTGCAACTCAACATCTGATTGAGCAGCGTTGATTTCTTCTGGCGTGCTGGCGGGTGGAGTTTGCGGCACCACAATCGATTGCCCTAACTCTTCAACAGCCAACTGACCATAAAAATTAAAACCTTTCGCAATGCTGCTGAACTGCTCGTTGGCTTGCTCTTGTCTGCCTAATGCCAGCATGGCTCGCGCCTGCCAGTAAACCCAACTCGGGTCTTTAGCTAAATCGGGTGGCATCAACGCTATGGTGACATTGACCCATTTCCAATCAATATTAGGTTGACGTAGCGCGCTGCGTACCCGCCATTCGTAACCGTCAGACGACAAATGCACATCACCCGCCTCGCGATACCAAGCATCGGCTCGAGGCTCGAGATTTAAACTGGCGCGCAATGCCAATTGGCTGCGCGCCCAATTCACCGCATCAGAAGGCCAACCCGCTTTTTTAACAGACGTCACAAACACGTCTGCATTGTCTAGGTTTTCTCTTGCGAGACGTGCCATGGCTATACCAGCTATTAACTCAGTCGTGTGTGACATCTGGGCCGATTGCTTACGTAGCCACGCCCCTGGGTTAGACATCATCGCGTTGTACTGCGTCATCGCTTTAGCGTTGAGCATGTAACTTGCTATTCGCTTAGCTGTTTTGGTGTGATTGTCTTCAATTGCATTAAGCAAAACAGGCTTTAAGTTCTCAAAGTTTAAAACGTCATCGGCTACCAATTGATCAAACAGCTTCCAGCACAAATCATTCCACGCAAAGTCAGCAATCGCTTCATCGGCTTTAACCGCTTGACCAGTCATGTGACGTGCCAAAAGCTTGGCACAGCGCACCTCTTTGTTGTACCAAATAAAATCACTCATCGCGCGAGCTTTTATGAAGTCACCCGATTTAACGAGTTCGATGATCCAGTTGGCACGAAGCTTATCGGCCATATAAGTATTGGGGTAACGTTGTAAAAACGTCTCTGCAATGGGCACATCTATAGGGTTCAGGTTGGTTTGAACGGCAGCTTCAGCGACCCAATAATCAGCATAAACCGCCAAGATATCGCCCTGCGATTTCGCAGCCGCTTGATCAAGCGCGCGCCATTGTTGACGTTTCATGGCCTCGCGTGCTGCAATCACAGCCCTTGCAGCAGGGGTTTCAGGTGAGTAGTCGTCATAACCTGGCGCCGTACTTTGTACAATAGGCGTGGCCACTTCTGGCATACCCCCTAAAGATTGCGCCATCGTTATGCTAGGCCATGCCAGTGCTATACCTAGCCAAACCAAAAACTGATACCGTGTATGCTTCATAAGATTGAACGCCACCTTGCCTTTATCGTAAAATTTTAGTCTATGACACAGCATACCGCACCTACACTTCGATCTCATCTTCGTGAAGCCCGCAAAAAGATTACAGCTGCAGATCATCAACGAGGCAGCTTACTCATTCGAGCACGCTTATTTACGTGGTTAGCCGTCACCCGAGACCAAGCGATCAGGGCTCAAACGCCTGTGCCGAAAATTGTCGCTGTTTTTTGGCCACTGGCTGATGAACCCGACTTGACGCCTCTGATTGAGAAATGGTTGCATGATGAAGACTTGCCCGCCATTGAAGTGGTTTTACCCGTTGTGGTGGCTAATGATGCGCCCCTTGCGTTCTACCCTTACAACTCACTCACTGTACTTAAACCCGATCAATTTGGCGTCATGGCCCCTGAGCCGATCGACGGGCAAACCTTGCGCATACCCGACGTTGTGCTGGTGCCCACATTAGGTTTCACCCAGCAAGGCGACAGAATTGGTTATGGAAAAGGGTTTTACGACCGAACCTTGTCTCAGTTAAGACAACAAAACCCTAAAATAGTTGCAATTGGTATTGCTTGGAATGAGGGAAACATTGAAGCTTTCGAACCAAGCTATCAACCTGCGCCACACGACTTTCGGTTAAATTATGTATTAACGCCAACTCATTGGTGGCCCGCCAAGCCGACAAGCGCTTAAGCAGTCATCACCTAAGCCGTCAAGCCACGCCAAATCGCCAGTGTCGGCTCAATTTGATTCAATGTGTAAAAGTGCAAACCCGGGGCATCATTTTCAAGCAAGGTTTGGCACATTTCAGTCACCACATCGGTGCCAAAAGCACGAATTGATTCGCGATCGTCACCATACTCAGCCAACCGAAGCCGTATCCAACGGGGCACCTCAGCGCCACACATTTCAGAAAATCGCATGAGCTGATTATGGTTAGTAATGGGCATAATGCCCGGCACAATGGGTACCGTTACACCCAATTTGACGGCACGGTCAACAAAGTCAAAATACGCGTCCGCGTTATAAAAATACTGCGTAATGGCGGCATTTGCACCGGCATTTACTTTGTTAATGAAATGAACCATATCTTGTGTCGGTTTCGAAGATTGAGGGTGCATTTCGGGGTAAGCCGCGACCTCAATGTGAAACCAATCACCACTATGTTGGCGAATCAAAGCAACCAATTCGTTGGCATGCGACAAGGCGTTAATACCCGACAAAACCCCCATACCAGAGGGCAAGTCGCCACGCAGGGCCACAATTCGTCGCACACCCTGCTCGCGATAATGATCAAGCAAACCCTTGAGTTCAGATTGAGTTGAACCCATGCAAGACAAATGCGGCGCCGCTTCAAACCCTAAACTTTTAAGGGCTGAAACCGTTTCAATGGTGCCATCACGAGTCGACCCGCCTGCACCAAACGTCACGCTTACGTAGGCTGGGTTCATCACAGATAATGCTTGCACTGTCAGGGCTAAGCGTTTTTGGCCTTCGGCATCTCGAGGTGGAAAAAACTCAAGGCTCAAAGATTGGGCACTGGGTGCATGCACCGTATCAAGTGAGGTCATGATTGAAAAATTAAAGCCGAGAATATTGTTGAGATAATGCTGTAAAAAATAGCGCCCAACACAGCCCACCAAAAGCCTTCAACTTGAAAGCCTTTTAAGATGGAACCGGCAAACCAAAACACTAAAGCGTTGAGCACAAATAAAAATAATCCAAGTGTCACGATGGTGATCGGTAGCGTCAGCAGAATCAACACAGGCTTGACCAAAGCATTGAGTAACCCCAACACTAAAGCTGCAAGCATGGCCGAACCAAAACTGGCCACCACAATGCCTGGCAAAATGTAAGCCACAGCAAGTAATGCAACGGCATTTAATAACCAGACGACGATCAACATCATGACAAAATTCCTAGATCAAGAAAGCAACTTAATAACGGTATGTTTCAGGCTTGTAAGGGCCTTCTTGTTGAACGCTGATGTAAGCCGCTTGTTGTGCAGTCAATTCAGTCAAGTTTGCATTGATTTTTTTCAAATGCAGACGCGCCACTTTTTCGTCAAGATGCTTAGGCAAGACATATACCTGACCTGATGTGTACGCTTCGTTACGTGAAAATAGCTCGATCTGTGCAATCGTTTGATTGGTAAACGATGATGACATCACAAACGATGGATGACCTGTGCCGCAGCCTAGGTTAACCAAACGACCGCGTGCCAACAAAATGATGCGCTTACCGTCAGGGAAAATAACGTGATCGACCTGAGGCTTAATTTCTTCCCATTGGAAGTCTTCAATGCCAACAACGTCTATCTCGTTGTCGAAGTGACCGATGTTACAAACGATGGCTTGGTCTTTCATACGCATCATATGATCTTTAGTGATCACATGGTAGTTACCCGTTGCGGTGACAAAAATGTCAGCCTTATCGCACGCTTCTTCCATCGTGACAACTTTAAAGCCTTCCATTGCAGCTTGCAGGGCGCAAATAGGATCAACTTCTGTGACCCAAACTTGAGCGCGCAAAGCGGCCAAAGCTTGTGCTGAACCTTTACCCACGTCGCCGTAGCCGCAAACAACAGCCACTTTACCGGCAATCATCACATCGGTAGCACGCTTAATGGCGTCAACCAACGACTCACGGCAACCGTACAAGTTATCAAACTTTGATTTGGTCACTGCATCATTCACGTTAATAGCAGCAAACGCGAGTTCGCCACGTTTTGACATTTGATACAAGCGATGTACCCCAGTGGTGGTTTCTTCAGTCACACCTTTAATGTGTGCCAAACGCACTGAATACCACTTAGGGTCACGCTTCAAGGTTGCCTTAATGGCGGTGAATAAAGAAATTTCTTCCTCTGATGTCGGGTGATCTAATACGGTGATGTCGCTTTCAGCTTTGGTACCGAGGTGCAGTAACAAGGTTGCGTCGCCACCATCATCTAAAATCATGTTGGCGTAATGCCCGTTCGGCCAATCAAAAATACGGTGGGTATATTCCCAGTACTCGTCAAGCGTTTCGCCTTTTTTGGCAAATACAGGCGTACCACCAGCAGCAATTGCGGCGGCAGCATGGTCTTGGGTTGAATAAATGTTGCATGATGCCCAACGTACTTCTGCACCTAAGGCTTCTAAAGTTTGAATCAGCACAGCGGTTTGAATGGTCATGTGCAAGCTGCCTGTAATGCGGGCACCTTTCAAAGGTTGCGTTAACGCAAACTCTTCACGCACGGCCATTAAGCCTGGCATTTCGGTTTCTGCAATGGCGATTTCGCGATGACCAAACTCAGCTTGGGCCATGTCGGCAACGATGAAATCTGTGAATTTATCTTTTACTGCGTTCATATCGGTAGGCTCCGTAAAGTAACAAGCCAAAAGCGATATGTAGGTGAGGGTCTCACCGCAATCGCCATTTGGCACGACTGGGTGAGCGCGGTTGTGGCCGGTATAAACCGACATCACGAACGCCTAATGAGCCTGGCAAACGGGCTTGTGGGGCACTATGGCACACAAGGTTTGTCGCAACGCTCCTCAAGAGGCGGGTACTGCTAGTATAAATAAAAACTATTAAATATTGTAACGGTTTTTACCTTTTAGGAAAACCTTGACTCAAAATACGATCCCAAACGGCATCTTTTTCTTCAGGTGTCATAAACACCCAGTTTGAAACTTCCATGACGGTACGACCGCAACCCCTACAAACATCGTCAAATAAGGTTGAACAAATGGCGACGCAGGGTGAATCAGCTAAGCCCCGTTGGGGCAAAGCGGGCTGCAGGGAGGCGGGGGTAGCGACAGGTTCATTTTTCATACGTAAGCGTAGCACCCGAAGGCGCTACTGTGCTGAATTACACCGCTTTCTTTAGGGTTGCCGCTTTGTCGGTCGCTTCCCATGAAAACTCAGGCTCGTTACGACCAAAATGGCCATAAGCGGCAGTTTTTGTGTAAATAGGGCGTAACAAATCAAGCATGTTAACAATGCCGCGTGGGCGCAAGTCGAAATGCTCACGCACCAATTTAGCCAATTGCTCGTCAGGCACAACGCCAGTGCCTTCAGTGTAAACCGTAATGTTGATAGGCTCTGCCACGCCAATGGCATAGCTCACTTGCACCTGGCACTGCGTCGCCAAACCTGCAGCCACAATGTTTTTAGCCACATAACGAGCAGCATACGCGGCTGAACGGTCAACCTTTGAGGGGTCTTTACCTGAGAACGCACCGCCACCGTGGGGGCAAGCACCACCATAAGTATCAACAATAATTTTACGGCCCGTTAAACCGCAATCACCCTGTGGGCCACCAATGACAAATCGCCCCGTTGGGTTGATCAAAAACTTAGTTTGGGGGGTCAACAAACCATCAGGAAAGCTGGGGCGAATGATGTCTTCTATCACCGCTTCGCGAATCGCTAACTGTGAAATTTCAGGGGCATGCTGTGTCGACAAAACAACCGTATCGACTTCAACGGGCTTGCCATTGACGTAGCGAAAGGTGACCTGTGACTTGGCATCAGGGCGCAACCAAGGCAGGCGACCGTCTTTACGCAACTCGCTTTGACGCTGCACCAAACGGTGCGAAAACCAAATTGGAGCAGGCATCAAGTCGGGGGTTTCATCGCACGCGAAACCAAACATCAAACCCTGATCACCAGCACCTTGGTTTAAAAACTCTTCAGAGTTACGATCAACGCCTTGAGCAATGTCAGGCGACTGTTTGTCGTAGGCCACTAAAACGGCGCAACCTTTGTAGTCAATACCGTAATCAGTATTGTCGTAACCAATACGCTTGATGGTGTCACGTGCAACTTGAATGTAATCAACGTTGGCAGTGGTGGTGATTTCTCCCGCCAGCACAACCAAACCCGTGTTGCAAAGCGTTTCAGCTGCGACTCGGGCGGTAGGGTCTTGCGTCAAAATAGCATCAAGAATTGAATCAGAAATTTGATCTGAAACTTTATCGGGGTGACCTTCAGAGACAGACTCTGAGGTGAAAAGAAAATCATTTGATTTAGTAGACATCGCAAAACACCTTTTTGGCAAAGCCAAGTAAGTTAATAAGGGTGCGCTGCACCCCTTAACCGACCCGTAAAAAGATGTTGGATATGGGCGCGACGCTTTAGCGGAAAAAGTACTTTTAGCTGCCCCGCAAGTTGTCGAGTAACTCAGCAGCTTTTAATAGTTTAATACAAAATGCCTGTCATGTTGGTAACTTTTTGAGCTGAACGGGTTGTGTCGGGCATTTTGAGGAAAATAGTTTGTTAGGCACAACAACGTCAGACAACATATCGCAAGGTATCGCAACATTTCGTGCAAAACGATATGTGCGATCTGCTCTAATATGAAACGATGCAAATACCTTTTCAGCATTGCTCATTCCGTTGCCCACTTTTTAAGCCATGCCGCGGCGTATATACGCTATGAACAGCCCTCATTCGCCCAATAATGCACCCGATCGCCTAACGCCCGAGGCCATATCGAAAATCAAACAACGCTCAATTAAAAGTTGGTTATTAGTCAGCACATTCGAGTTATTGGCAGTTACACCGCACCCCATTAGGCAAAGGTTAGGGGCTTTTCTAGGGCTTATCGGTCGCATTTTTATTTCACGTCGACGAAACATCGTGCAAAAAAACTTAGCGCTGTGTTTCCCTGAAAAAACAGCCGTTGAACGTCAACAATTACTGGCCTTACACTTCAGAGCTTTGGCACAAAGCATCGTTGACCGGGGTGTTTTATGGTTTGGTACGCCTGCACAAATTCGAGCCTTAGTACATGTTAAAGGCCGTCACCATGCTGACGAGGCCCTTAGAAAAAACAGTCGTTTAATGTTGCTAGCACCCCACTTTATCGGCTTAGACGCCGCCGCCTCACGCTTAACCCTAGACGGCCCAAGAGGCGCCACACTGTATTCGGCCCAATCAAACCCAGACGTTGACGCAATCGTGCGATTGGGGCGTGGGCGTTTTCATGAAGTCAACCTGATTCATCGTCGGGGTGGCATTCGCACCTTGCTTCGCGAAATCGAGCAAGGCACCCCCATTTATTATTTGCCTGATATGGATTTTGGTATGCGTGGGGCCGTTTTTGCACCCTTTTTTGGTATTGCAGCCGCCACGCAAACGGCTCCTGCGCACCTAGCACAGCAATTCAACATGACGGTTCTACCGGTTCTTTGTTTTTGGAACCCCAAGACCGGACATTATCATACTGAATGCCTACCTGCCTTAGTTGATTTCCCCGGCCAAGATGACATGGCTAGGGCCACCGCCCGCCTTAATGTTTTACTTGAGCAGTGGGTCAGACAGCACCCCGAGCAGTATTATTGGGTACACCGTCGTTTTAAAACACGCCCAACAGGCGAGAAAAGCCCCTACACCCTCTAAACTTAGCGATAATAAGCAACATGAATTGGTCTTTTACAAAAATGCATGGCGCCGGCAACGATTTTGTAGTGCTCGACGGTATGCGCCAACCCATCACCCTCACACCTGAACAGGCGCGAGCGATTGCGCATCGCCAGTTTGGTATTGGGTGCGATCAAATTTTATGGGTCGCCCCACCCAGTCACCCCGAGGCTGATTTTCGTTATCGCATTTTTAATAGTGACGGCAGCGAAGTTGAACACTGCGGCAATGGGGCGAGGTGTTTTGTACGCTTCGTACATGAACAAGGGCTGTCATCACGCAACCCACTTCGCGCTGAAATCAGCACTGGCCTCATTACGCTTGAGTCACTGGCCAATGGCGATGTGCGGGTTGAAATGGGGCAAGTACAAACTCAACCGCTAGATGCTGGTTTTGATGTTTCAGGGTTATCAACCACCACCGAAAATGAACAAACCCTGTACAACCTTGATCTCGACTTAGCTGATCACACATCAATCACCGTTGCACTCGCACCCCTTTCTATTTCAAACCCACATGCCGTGCAAGTGGTTGATGATGTTAATCAAACAAACGTCGCGTTAATCGGTGCGAACATTGAGTCGCACCCACGCTTTTTACAGCGCGTCAACGCTGGCTTTATGCAAGTGATTAACCCACACACCATCAAACTGCGAGTCTACGAGCGCGGTGCTGGCGAAACCCTAGCTTGCGGCACAGGCGCCTGCGCTGCGGTCATCACTGGTATACGTCGGGGGCTTTTAGTTTCCCCCGTTCGCGTGCAAACCCGTGGCGGTTGGCTGACGATTGAGTGGTTAAATAATCATGTGTTCATGACTGGCCCAGCCATGACAACGTTCAGCGGCACAGTCAATATTGATAAACTGGTTGCCTCTATTCCTACTTTTTGAGCTCACTTATGACTGAAGCGTTAAGCGCCCTAACGGTTGCCCGATTTTTACAAGACAACCCAGATTTCTTTTCAGAGCATGCCGAGTTGTTTGCGGGTTTGTCTGTTCCTCACCCCAACCAACCCCGCGCGATCTCGCTAGGCGAGCGTCAAATTATGACGTTACGAGACCGTGTCAAAGAGTTTGAATACCGCATCGCTGACCTAAGTCGCAACGCACAAAGCAATCAAAATATCGCTGAAAAACTTAATACCTGGTGCCAAAGCATGCTCAGCGAAGATAACCCGCAACACCTGCCCGGTCGTATCATTGCAGGCCTTGGGCAATACTTTGACATCAGAGATGTGTCGATGCGCCTTTGGGGTCTTGATATACCCATTGAAGGGGTGGGCGACGCAGTCAGCGCCGACGTTAAATCATTTGCTGAGAGCTTACCCAACCCCTACTGCGGGCCCAACAAACAATTTGAAGCGGCACAATGGTTGTTGCATGAACCCGCATCGTTGTCGATGATTCCCTTGAGACACAACGCGGAATCAACCACATTTGGTTTGTTAATCTTAGGTTCGGGCGACCCTCAGCGTTTTAGTTTTGATATGGGTACAGATTTCTTAGTCACCATCGGCTTATTGGCTAGTGCCGCGTTGGGCCGTATTGCTCATGTCGACCAACCCCTCGACGCCGCCTAATTACGTGGCGCAATGGTTAGCCTTTTTGGCTAATCAGCGCCGCTACTCACCACACACGGTGGCGGCTTATGAACGCGATATGCAACACCTGCATGCATTCATCAACAGCTTGCCTAAAGCGTTAAGTGCCACCCCAATCGATCAAGTGGGGGCACACCACATTCGCCAGTGTTTAGCCAAATTACACGCGCAGGGTCATCAACCCCGAAGCTTAGCGCGCATGCTGGCAGCATGGCGTAGTTTTTTTGAATGGTTGGTGCCGCGCATTAATTTAACCGTTAACCCTGCAGCTGACATAAAAGCACCAAAAAGCCCACGCGGTTTACCTAAAGCTTTATCGGTCGATCAAACGCAAGGCTTGCTTGATCAAGTCACACCCAACACCCCTGCCTACGCCCGTGATCGCGCCATGTTTGAACTCATGTATTCAAGTGGCTTACGATTAAGCGAGTTGGTTTCGCTGGACACACACTATGTTCAACAAGCCGAGCACACCAGTCAAAGCTGGGTTGATTTGCCTAGCAAAGATGTACACGTTACAGGCAAAGGCAATAAACCCCGTACGGTGCCCATTGGTGCCCAAGCGCTGAACGCGATTGAAGCCTGGTTAAGGGTTAGACCCAGTATGGTGAGTGAAACCCCTAAAAGCCCTGATCATTTTGCATTGTTTGTGGGCGAACGTGGTAAGCGCATTCACCCTCGCGTGGTCCAACAACGCCTACACGACTGGTCAGTCTTAGCCGGCTCGCACACACCCGTTCACCCACACGTTTTAAGGCACAGTTTCGCCAGCCACGTTTTACAGTCCGCACAAGATTTACGTGCCGTGCAAGACATGCTCGGCCACGCCAGCATATCAACCACACAGGTCTACACGAAACTTGATTTTCAGCACCTAGCTAAGGTGTACGACACCGCCCACCCCAGGGCTTCACGAAAACCTGAATCAACCTAACCACTTCACTTCAATCACCGCAACGTTTTTAAAATAGTTTCCACATTCAGCGCAAACATTTTTAAATACGTATCAGCGGGTGTGCCAGGTGCGGTTAAGGCGTCAACATACAAGGTGCCCCCTAGTTTGGCACCGGTTTCATCTGCAATACGTTCAACCAGTCTCGTGTCTGCTAAATGCTCGAAAAACAAAGCCTTGATTCTGTCTTGCCGTATTTGCCGAATTAATTGACCCACTTGCGCGGCCGAGGGCTCGCGATCGGTTGACCACCCTTGAATCGATAAAAACTCAATTTGATAGCTTGCCGCAAAATACCCAAACGCATCATGGGTGGTCATCACACGGCGATTGGCAAGTGGTATTTGATAAAAAGCTTGATGCGTGTACTGATCAAGCGCATCAATACGCGCTTGATAATCACTTGCGCGTTGATCGATAGCTGCGCGAGACTCAGGCAACAATTTAATCAACCCCGCTCGAATATTTTCCACATAAATTTTTGCGTTGTTTAAACTTTGCCATGCGTGGGGGTCTTGATCATCATCATGGTGGTCATGTGAATGACTTTTCGCATGGGCCTTTTCGTTATGCGATTCATTAATCGATTCACTATGCTTGGCATGCGACGCAACCAACTTATGATCTTCAACCAAGGCCGGCACGCCCTCAGAGGCCACCAACACAGGGCCCTTGTAACCTGAGGCCGCAATGAGGCGATTCATCCACCCCTCGAAACCCAAACCATTGGTCACGACCCATTTCGCTTGAGCAATTTGACGCACGTCGGCTGGGGTAGGTGAAAAAACATGTGCATCAGCGCCATACCCCACCATTGAAACCACCTCAACAGCGTCGCCACCAATTTGTTTAACCATGTCAGCCAGAATTGAAAAACTTGCGACAACTTTAATTGATTTAACTTGGGGTGAAACGGCTTGTGACCCCTTGATTTCAGCGGCGCTACGCTGTGCCCATACACTAGTGCTCACACCAAACATCATGAGCCATACCAAACATATTTTTAAAACTAGACGCATGCTTATTCCCCCTTAAGACGTCATCAAGATAATTTATGGCGCGTACTGCGATGCAATGTAACCAACAAGCTTTCGCGTGCACCAACGAGTAGTGATAAAGCATACAAAGCACCCGCCACTAAAACAATGGCAGGGCCTGAAGGTATGTGCACGTAAAAAGAAACTAATAAGCCTGTTACACCGCTAATGGCGGCAAACAACGATGCGATTAAACAAAGGGCCACAATATCTTTTGCCCAGAACCGGGCAGCCGTAGCAGGCAACATGAGCAAGCCAACCGCCATGAGGGTACCTAAGGTTTGAAATGAGGCCACAAATGCCAACACCACCAAAAGCATAAAAATCAAACTAGAAAGTCGCCCCAATCTGCCATATTGCGCTAAAAATGAAGGGTCGAAACCTGCCATGAGCAAGGGCCGCCAAATCATCGCTAACGTGATTAAACTCAGCGTGGTGACCGATACCACCAACAACAAGCCTCCATCATCAACTGCTAAAACACTACCAAATAACAAGTGCATTAAGTCAACGCTAGTGCCTTGCATTGAAATCAAAGCCACCCCTAATGCCAGCGCCATAATGTAGAAAGCCGCCAAACTGGCATCTTCTTTTTGTGAGGTGTATTGCGACACAGCACCTGACAGTAACGCCACAATGGTGGCGCTCACAAACGCCCCCAACCCTAATGCTGGCAACGACATACCGGCAATCATGTACGCAATCGCAGCACCCGGTAAAACTGCATGCGATATGGCGTCACCCGCCAAGCTTAAACGGCGCATGACCAACAACACACCAATAGGGCCGCTCATAAGCCCCAAGGCAATACACGCCAACAATGCGCGTCGCATAAACGCGAACTCTGTGAAAGGCGTGACCACCACATTAAAAATTGAATCAATGAGCATGATGCGAGTGATCTTGTGTTGAGCCGTTTTTTGGGTCGTACTTAGGGTCTTTTTTATGATCGTGTTTATGCGAACTGACCCCGCCGTGTTGATCGGGCTGATAACACCATGGTGCAGCGTCTTGCCAAGCCAACGACGCGTGTTCTGCCTCATCGAGTGCTTGGCTGCTCACGACCTGAGCCGTGTCACCCCAAGCGATCAATTCACGCGCCATTAAAAGCGTTTGTGGAAAATGTTGTTTAACCGCGTTCAAGTCGTGCAACACCGCCACCACTAAACGCCCTTGCGCATGCCAGGCATGAATGATTTTTAATAAATCTCGCACCGTTGTGGCATCGAGCGCGTTAAACGGCTCGTCTAACAAAATAACAGGCGCGTCTTGAACGATAAGCCGAGCAAACAGCACACGCTGCAATTGGCCCACCGACAGCTCATCAACGCGACGCGCTTCAAAATTTGTTAAACCCACCTGTTGCAAGGCAGACTGTAATTTTTCAATGATGGCCTGGCTAATTGACCCCATGGCGCCAATGGTTTGCCATGCCCCCATTGCCACTACATCAATCACACGCAATGCAAAGTCTGGGTTAAGACCAGCAATTTGTGGCAAGTAAGCAATGGCACCAGATTGAGTAGATACCAACCCTCGATAATTCACCTGCCCTTGTATGGGCCGTGCTTGTCGAGCCATCGCCCGCAACAACGTTGATTTACCTGCACCATTAGGGCCAATCAATGCGGTTAATGAACCGGGCTCAAACACACCTGAAATATGATGAACAGCCGGGTGACCGCGATATGCCAGCGTGACATCTTGCAGCTCAATCGAAACATCAGGTCGAATAATGGTATTAGGCATCACGTTACGGGCCTGCCTGAAACACAGCCCATACCGCCCACCATAGAGGCAATAACAATGCCCCAACGAAAGCGAGACGCGGCCCTAAGCCCCAAAGTAATACATTGTGCCGTATAAGAGGCTTAACCGATTCGTTAGAGTCATTCATAATTGAGCTTGACGTGATGTTGATATGGTTGTGGGTGATGAACTTGTTTGTAATGCGCTTCTTTGTTATGTGCTTACACACATGGCACGAACTTAAATATGAAGTATTTTCACGCACGAAATCAGGCAATAGCGTTGAAATGGACGTTGAATTAATGAATATACCATAATGATATATCATTATCATTAATTTTGCGTTACGCTAATGCTTCTTTTAAGGAATGATTGATGGAACGATCAACTCGGCAACGCACCGCTATTCGTGATGTACTGGCCAACTCAGACCGCCCATTATTGGCTGACGAAGTGTTGGAACATGCACAAACAAGCGTGCCAGGATTGGGTATTGCTACGGTTTACCGAAACCTTAAAATATTGGTTAATGAAGAATCTTTGCAAGTCGTAAACTTACCTGGTGAAAAGCCTCGTTTTGAATTCGCCCATCACCATCACCATCATTTTTGTTGTGAGCAATGTAAGCGGGTATTTGACATCCATGCTTGCCCAGGTAACCTCTCACGTTTGGTGCCCGATGGGTTCACTGTTTTAAAACACGAACTCAACCTTTACGGCTTATGTGCACAATGTGCAATAAATACTGAAGAAACTAAGCTTTCCTAAGCATTTGTCAAATTTATTTCCATTATCAGGTAAAACCCTTGCATGCGTTTCAACCTTAGCGCTTCAGTGTGTGCTGTAATCATCGGCTTAGTTCATACTAAAGTCATTAAACCTTCTAGATTTTGAGTAATTAACCGTTATGAACCAACCTATTTCAGTAGAAAACATGGTGCCTGTGACCGTACTCACAGGCTTTCTGGGTGCGGGTAAAACAACCTTGCTAAAAAGAATTTTGACCGAGTACCACGGCAACCGCATTGCAGTGATCGAAAATGAATTCGGCCCTGAAAGCATCGACAACGAGCTTTTGGTGCAAGACAGCGACGAACAAATCATTGAGCTCTCAAATGGTTGCATTTGTTGCACCGTTCGGGGCGACTTGATGCGCACACTTAACGATTTGCGCGAGCGTCGCCAAACTGGCACCATCAATTTTGAACGCATCATAATTGAAACAACGGGCATGGCCAACCCGGGCCCCGTATGCCAAACGTTTTTTATGGACGACGAAATCGCCGAATACTACCGGCTTGATGCAGTCATTACCGTCGTCGATGCCAAGCATGGCATGCAAACATTAGACGATCAAGAAGAAGCACAAAAGCAAGTCGGTTTCGCTGATCGCATTTTAATTTCCAAAAAAGACTTGGTGAGCGATGCAGAATACGAGGCGTTACGTCGCCGTCTCGTGCAAATCAACCCTCGTGTGCCCATTGATGCCGTTCATTTTGGTGAAACCGATATCACCAAACTATTAGAAATGAGTGGGTTTAACCTCAACACTATTTTAGATATTGACCCAGCTTTTTTATCGGCCGACCACCCAGATGCCGCACAAAACCATGATCATCATGACCATGGGCACAGTCATGACCACAATCACGAGCACGACCATGATCACAACCAATGTGACCATGACCATAGCCAGGACCACCACCATGCACACCATGACGACACCATTGGCGCATTTGTTTTTAAATCAAACAAACCTTTTGACCCTGAAAGACTTGAAGAGTTTCTAGGAGGTGTGGTACAAGTCTATGGCCCAGATTTATTACGCTACAAAGGTATTCTTTATATGAAGGGCTTGAATCGTCGTATGCTGTTTCAAGGCGTTCATATGATGATGGGAGCTGAACCGGGTAAACCTTGGGCAGCCACTGAAAAGAAGTCTACCAAAATGGTCTTTATCGGTCGTCAATTACCGCAAGAGATTTTTACCCAAGGCCTAGAACAGTGCCTCGCCCGCTAGCCTGAGCCGCATGAATTAATTAAGAGTTTAGACTCGAACGGAGTAACCACATGGTAACTAAAAAAACTGCTGCAGCGAAAGCAAGCTCATCGCAAGAACCGGCAGCCCTCATTACTGAAGAGCAACTGCTTAGCATGCCAGAGTCAGACTATATGAATGCGGCTCAAATTGCTTTTTTTCGTGCGCGCTTAAAAACGCTTGAAAATGACTTGTTAATTAATGCCGGCGCCACCACTGATAACTTGCGTGAAACGCAATTTGTACCTGACCCGGCTGACCGCGCCACCATCGAAGAAGAACATGCCATTGAATTGCGCACACGTGATCGTGAACGCAAACTACTGAAAAAAGTTCAGCAATGTATTACCCTACTTGGTTCAGGTGAATACGGTTGGTGTGAAGAAACCGGTGAACCCATCAGCCTTCGTCGCTTATTAGCACGCCCAACCGCTACACTGTCACTTGAAGCACAAGAACGTCGCGAAATGCGTCAAAAAATGTTTGGCGATTAACAGTATATGACAGCGATTCAAAGCAACTTTGTTTTGCTGCAAGAAGGAAGTTATGGAATCATTTCACGCAACCACCATTGTCTGCATTCGTCGTGGGCAAAACGTGGCATTAGGGGGGGACGGTCAAGTTACCCTAGGTAACATCGTTATTAAAGCCACCGCCCGTAAAATTCGCCGGTTGTATCACGGCAAAGTATTAGCAGGTTTTGCTGGCGCAACCTCTGATGCGTTTACCCTACAAGAGCGCTTTGAAGCCAAGCTTGAAAAGCATCAGGGCCACCTCATGCGTTCTGCCGTTGAGCTTTCACGCGACTGGCGTACCGACCGCATGTTACGTCGCTTAGAGGCCATGTTGATTGTGGCCGACCGTGACCACACCCTTGTTTTGACCGGTAATGGCGACGTACTAGAACCCGAATACGGCATAGCAGCCATTGGCTCTGGTGGTGCTTATGCACAATCTGCTGCATTGGGTTTAATACGGCACACCGACCTTGAACCCGCCGCCATCGTCAAAGCATCGCTCGAAATTGCGGGCGATCTGTGCATTTATACCAATCAACAACATATTGTAGAAACTCTTTAATTATCATGCCTGCCTCACACATGACCCCCAGCGAAATCGTCTCTGAACTCGACAAATTCATTGTTGGGCAAAATCGCGCCAAACGCGCCGTTGCCGTTGCTTTGCGAAACCGCTGGCGTCGTCAGCACGTCGAAGAACCTCTTCGTCATGAAATTCACCCCAAAAATATTTTAATGATTGGCCCAACCGGCGTCGGAAAAACTGAAATTGCAAGGCGTCTAGCACGCTTAGCCCAAGCCCCTTTTATTAAAATTGAAGCGACTAAATTCACTGAAGTCGGTTATGTGGGCCGCGACGTCGAAACCATCATTCGCGACTTAGTCGATATTGGTATCAAACAAATGCGCGAGGTCGAACTACGCCGCGTGCAAACATTAGCCCAAGACGACGCCGAAGAGCGCATCTTAGATGCACTGTTGCCCCCACCGCGTGCAGCCGACGGCTCACCCCAACGTGAAGACACCACTACACGTCAAACTTTTCGTAAACGTCTGCGAGAAGGCAAACTAGACGATACCGAAATTGACATTGATGTGGCCGCCCCGACTCCGAAAATGGACATCATGGGCCCACCTGGCATGGAAGACATGGCCGAACAGCTCAAAGGCATGTTCGCCGGCTTAGCTAAAGATAAAAAAACCAGCCGCAAAATGACAGTCAAAGAAGCTCTAAAGCTTTTAACAGACGAAGAAGCTGGTAAACGTGTCAACGAAGAAACCCTGCGCGCTGACGCCATCAAATCTGTCGAAGAAAATGGCATTGTATTTTTAGACGAAATTGACAAAATCGCAGCCCGCCAAGAAGCTTCAGGTGCAGACGTTTCACGCCAAGGCGTACAACGTGACCTGCTACCTTTAGTTGAAGGCACAACGGTTACCACCAAGTTTGGTATGGTTCGCACCGATCACATTTTATTTATTGCCTCAGGTGCGTTTCATCTTGCACGGCCTTCAGACTTAATACCTGAGCTTCAGGGTCGATTCCCGATTCGAGTAGAGCTTGACTCGCTTGAAACAGCTGATTTTGTGCGCATTTTATGTGACACCGATGCGGCGCTGACGAAACAGTATGCGGCACTTATGGCCACCGAAGACATCACGCTAGACTTCAAACCTGATGGCATTGAACGCTTGGCTGAGCTGGCTTTTACCGTTAATGAAACCACCGAAAATATCGGCGCACGACGCCTGTATACCGTAATGGAAAAATTACTCGAAGATCTTTCGTTTCATGCCACGGAACACGCTGGTCAAACGATTACCATCGATGCGGCATACGTGAATGAACAGCTTGCTGAAACCGCTCAAAGCCAAGACTTGGCGCGTTACGTTTTATAACCCAACACGATAATCATCAAGGCTTACTCATGGCTGACCGACTTAGCATCATCACCACCCGTACAGGCGATCAAGGCACAACGGGCCTAGGTGACGGCTCACGCGTCAATAAAACTGACGAGAGAATTCATGCACTCGGTGATGTTGACGAGCTCAATAGCGTGTTGGGGTTAGTTGTGACACACTTACAGGAACTCCCTGAGTGTCATGATTACTTAGCCATGTTAAATCGTGTTCAACATGCTTTATTTGATTTAGGTAGTGAATTGGCTGTACCGGGTTTTAAGCAGCTTCAAGCGGAACAAGTTACAGATCTTGATGAACAAATAGCCTCTTTAAATGCCAGACTGCCGGCCCTTAAAGAGTTTATTTTACCGGGCGGCTCGCGCGCAGCGGCTCAAACACATGTTGCCCGAAGTGTATGTCGGCGAGCAGAACGCTCGGTTGTTGCCCTAACCGAACTGGGCCCTTACCCCCAGCAATATTTAAATCGCTTGTCTGATATGTTATTTATTTTGGCACGCTGTGTGAACCAAAGTCTATCGGTCAATGACGTGATGTGGCAACGCCAAAACTAAATTGTTAATCAGTTATTCAATTTATCAATCTAAGCTTACCCCTGCCGCATGGGCTTGCTCGTCAGCATGATATGACGAACGCACCATAGCACCAACGGCAGCGTGTGTGAAACCCATTGCATACGCCTCTCGCTCATACATGGCGAATACATCGGGGTGTACATAACGCAAAACGGGTAGGTGATGGCCTGAGGGCTGTAAATATTGACCAATAGTCAGCATGTCAACATCGTGTTCACGCAAGTCGCGCATGACTTGCAAGACTTCTTCGTCTGTCTCGCCTAAACCCACCATAATGCCCGATTTAGTAGGAACACCCGCGTGTAACGCTTTAAAGCGCTTAAGCAACATCAACGAATGAGAATAATCTGATCCTGGGCGCGCCTGTTTGTAAAGTCGCGCAGTGGTTTCTAAATTATGGTTCATCACATCAGGTGGGCCCGCATTCAAAATATCTAACGCACGATCTAATCGCCCCCTAAAGTCAGGTACCAAAACCTCAATTCGAGTCTGTGGTGAAAGCTCGCGTACCTTTTGAATACACTCGACAAAATGAGCTGCCCCACCGTCGCGTAAATCATCGCGATCAACAGAGGTGATGACGACGTACTTTAGCTTTAAGGCAGCAATTGTTTTAGCCAAGTTAACGGGTTCATCCACATCAAGTGGGTCTGGTCGGCCGTGACCGACATCACAGAACGGGCAACGACGGGTGCATTTATCACCCATGATCATGAAAGTTGCCGTGCCTTTACCAAAACATTCACCGATGTTGGGGCACGATGCTTCTTCGCAGACAGTAAACAAATTATGCTCACGCAAAATACGTTTGATGTCGTGAAAACGTGACCCCATCGGTGCGGCTTTCACACGTATCCAGTCGGGTTTTTTTAACCGTTCAGCAGGAATAATTTTGATGGGAATGCGTGCCGTCTTAGCCTGCGACTTTTGTTTGAGCGTCGCATCGTAGGTTTCAGCAGGTGCAGCAGTTTTAATAATTTCGGTGCTTATCGACATCTGATCGGCTTTAGAACAAGAAAATGATGACTTATTTTACTCTTAGCCCGCAACGCTGCACAACATGGCGACAAAGTATTAGGGCTACTTCGTCAAATGTCGCGTTCGAACCCATTTGACGCATATTTACCGTTTGCAAACCTGGGTAGCCACAGGGGTCAATGCCGTCAAACGGGGTTAAATCAACATCAACGTTTAAGGCTACCCCATGATACGTACAGCCCTGTTTGACCTTAATGCCCAGTGCAGCAATCTTAGCCAATTCGCCATCAAACGGCAGATAAACCCCTGGCGCCGATGGCTTGCGGCAGCCACCCTTCAAACCCGTTTCAGTCAACGTATCAATCACAGCGTCTTCAAGGGCTGTCACCAGAGACCTCACAAACAAACCCGCACGACGTAAATCAATCAACACATAAGCTACCACCTGACCTGGCCCGTGATAAGTCACTTGCCCGCCTCGATCAGTTTGTACCAACGGTATGTGCCCAGCATTTAAAACATGCTGGGGGCGACTTGCTTGGCCCAAGGTGTAAACAGAAGGGTGCTCAGCCAGCCAGATCTCGTCTAGCGTTTGAGCATGGCGTTGTAACGTGAAATCTTTCATCGCCTGCCAAGTTGCAACATATTCAACTTGGCCTAAGTGGCGAATACGCACTGCTTGACTCACGTTAGAGTACAACCGATACCAATGGGTGGCTATGCAAGTCACGATACAATGCGTCAAGCTGTTCACGCGACGTAGCCGTTACGGTGAAGGTCAACCCAACATAATTACCCGCCTTACTCATACGCATTTCGACGGTAGCGGGATCAAATTCAGGGTCGTGAAGCAATACCATTTCCGTTAAAGCTTGAGCCAAATTGGGCTCTTGCTTTCCCATTACTTTAATGGGGAATGCGCTCGGGTATTCGATGAGGGACGGCGTTTCAACGGTTTCGTTGGGTTTTGATTGGGGGTCAGTCATGGCGATGCACTCTTTTAGCAAATCATTAGGAAGCGGTTAAAGCTTCTATCGCCTCATCGTAAGCGCGACGTAGTTTTTGATAAATTGGCCCAGGTTGACCTAAACCAACAGGCTTGCCATCTAGCTGCACAATCGGCAGCACCTCACGCGTAGCAGAAGACATCATCAGCTCGTCTGCAGAGCTGACGGCTTGCTTTAAAACCGGCCCAACCACAAAAGGAATGCCTTCTTGTTGACACAACTCTTGCAAAAGGCCATAGCGAATACCTTCTAAAATCAAATTATCATTAGGTGGTGCATATAAAGTGCCTTGCTTGACGACCCAAATATTGCATGAGGCGCCTTCGGTCAAAAAGTCGTTACGAAATTGAACCACTTCATCAACCTGAGCATCAACCGCAGCCTGTTTTGCCAACACATTACCTAATAAGGAGATCGACTTAATATCGCAAAGTAACCAACGTATATCATCAATGCTAACAGCCGTTAAACCCTGCTCACGAGCCGCAACCGTTGGGCGAGACATAGGGGCAACCATCGCAAATACAGTTGGTTTAACTGCGGGCAATGGAAAAGCATGGTCGCGTTTAGCCACACCCCGCGTAATGTGCAGGTAAACCATGCACATTTGCGCAGACGAGGTTTGAAGCAACGTTTGAAGTAACGTTTGAACCAAGTCAACCCACTCTTCACGTGTGTAGGGTGACTCGATTCTCAGTTTTTTTAAACTGCGGGCCAAGCGATCTAAGTGATTGTCCATGCGAAAAGGTTTACCCGCATAAATGGGTACCACTTCATAAATGCCGTCACCAAAGATAAAACCTCGATCTAAAACTGAGATTTTGGCTTCTGACAGGGGCGTTAATTCGCCATTTAAGAAAACCGTTGGGTTGCCCGTCACACCTTGTATAAACGTATTCATTAGTCGGCTCTCAAGATTACTTCAAACATTTATACGCATGGCTATTGCATCCACAACTTAACTGAATCAACCATACGACCAAAAAACCCGGCGCGCTCAACCCCGTCTAAGACATCGAGTTGTACGGTCTTGAGCAACTTGTCTTCCAACATAATAGAAAGTGTACCGACGTGCTCACCTTTTGCCAGAGGCGCTAACAAGGGGTCGGGGCGTTTCGCAACAGGTTTAATTTGTGTGGCCATGCCACGTGGCACGCTAACCCAGAGTGTTTTTTCAACCCCTAATTTAGCAATTTCAGCCGTACCTTGCCACACTCGTGCTTCGATGGCAGCTTGGTTGGCATCAAAGAGCTTAATTTGATCAAAGTTTTGAAACGACCAATTCAACAGTTTCAAGCTTTCTTCGGCACGGGTCGCTTCGCTGTCAGCGCCCACCAACACAGTAATCAAACGGCGATCACCACGTTTAGCGCTTGAGATCAAACAATAACCTGCTGCATCGGTATGACCCGTTTTCATACCATCAACCGAGGGGTCAGCCCATAACAGTCGATTACGATTAGACTGTTTGATTTTATTGTACGTAAACTCACGCATTTGATAGTACCCATACTCTTTGGGGTGATCTTCTATCATACGTTGCGCCAAAATCGCTAAATCTTGCACAGTCGTCGTGTGCTGTGCGTTGGGCAACCCGGTTGAGTTCATATAGTGCGTATCGTTCATACCCAAACGCTTAGCCTGCTCGTTCATCAGCTGTGCGAAGGCTTGCTCACTGCCTGCAATCGCCTCAGCAAGGGCTACCGATGCATCATTGCCTGACTGAATAATGATGCCTTTAAGAAGCTCTTGAACCGTAACGGGCCTATTGGGCTCAATAAACATACGCGAGCCTTTTGTTTTCCAGGCTGTTTCAGACACATTAACTTGCTGATCAAGGGTTAAGCGTTTTTCCTCTAATGCATTAAAGGCTAAGTAGGCCGTCATGATTTTTGTCAGTGACGCGGGCTCAACTTGTTGATCAGGCCGAAAAGATGCAATCGTTTGACCGGTCACAACATCAATCACAATCCAGGCTCGTGCGGCGATGGTTGGCGCAGGAATAGACGATAAGGTTGAAACGGTTACAGGCGCAGCGAACTGGGTAGACACGGCAGCGGCCGCTGCGGGTGATGGCGCACTAACCGTAGACTGGGCAACTGAAGAACTTGTTGCAGCAAAAGTCAGCATCATTGCGCCCGTGACCAGGACTAATTTACGTTTGAATGTGAGCATGTTGACCGTCCATAACAAAACCATTATGTTACAGCGTCTTCAAACGAGTCAGAAGAAGTTGCCTGAGAATCAATAGTTTTCCATGAAAAAAATGGCCTGCATTGGGTATCACTGTTATAGGTATATCGAGCGATCTAGCCCAATCTAAAACCTCTGACAAAGGCACGACATCGTCTTGTTCACCATGAATGACCAACGCATCGGCTGGCACAGCCGAGGCGAAGTGACGAAACCTGAGCGCGGCAGAACCAGCCAAAATGACCAGATTAGGTAGAGGTCGGCTTTGTGCTTGCCACTGCGCATACATTTGCAAACCAATTGAGGTGCCAAAAGAAAACCCGCCTAACACCCATTGCCCGGCTGCCAACTCAGGGTAACGTACCCTAAATTGCTCGACCAAAGCTGCCATATCAAGCATTTCGCCCTGACCATGATCAAACTCACCTTCTGACAAGCCTATGCCCCGAAAGTTTGGTCGTACAGCAACGAGTTTTTGTTGTACACAAGCCCGAGCCATGGTGGTGACCACTTTATTATCACGCGTACCCCCTTGAGCGGGGTTAGGGTGCAACACCAATGCCCAACCGAGTGCCGGCTCATCGGGCCAATCGAATGCGCAATCAATCTTGCCTGCTAAACCATCAAACTGAACCGTTTCAGTATGTGCTGTCATCTATCTAACCCCATTATAATTCAATATGTTTTATCATTTTGAACGATCAGACAACGTCTTGCCAACCCAAGTGGTGACGCGCTCTGCAGCACGGTTGCTGGCTGTACTGAGTGCTTGCGCACCCGCAACTGCATCAGCCGAGGTCGCGGCGACACGCTCATAAATGACTTCGCTGCCTAAAACGACATCACCTTGGGTTAAGACAACTTGCAATGCCAACACACCTTCACTCTGACCATTGCTTTTAAACACTTGTTCAAACTGCTGTAAGTTCATACGTAAAATAGGCGTCTGATTGCCTAACCCACTCGCGAATACTGGTCGCTGTTGTGACAAAAAATCGATCAATCTCTGACGCACAAGCGTTGCTGGAGACGCTACCCACTGATAGGTTGCATAAGTTTGTGGCATACCCGCTGAGCCTTGCCGCCACACCACCCCTGATGTCTGCACTAACCCCACTGACAGACCGCTTGGTACGGCAATTGCAACGGCCTGATGAGTCGCGTCTAAAGAATCTGCTCTCGTTTGAGTGGTAGGCGAACCCAAATCAAGCTGTGTGAGCGCCTGCCCACGCTGGCCCAAACTGCAACCTAACAAGGTTAAACAAGTTATGGCCATCAGCATCAGCTTTGTCAGATGGCTGAAAGACCTGTTTGGTACTGATTTAGGTAATGCGTAAAGCGCTAGATTCATCATGTTTGTAAGCTATGTTTGGTGTGTTTGGTGTTTGTTCAACATTCAAATGCATCACTATTGATTGAAACCTGTAAACCCTGGCTCACCCGGACCCGGTTCAACTTGGGGGGAACCATAAATAAGCGATTGTGGTGATTGCTTAAGCTCTTTCACAGCTTGTGTAGAAGCCTGAGCCGCCAAATTTAAACTTTCAGTCAGTTGATTCATTTCAGGCAAAGTTGAGCCTTGCAATTGTGAGGCAATTTGCTGCACCCGCTCTAGGCTTTTAGCGGCTTGGCGTATCGGCCCAGACGGTGCATTGAGCATTTCAACCGTGTCATTTGCGTCTTTAGCCAACTCTGTCACACTTGATGCGGCAAGATCTAGCGAGTCAACCAATTTCGGTAACTTTTTAAAAGTGGGGTCTAAACTTTTAACCGTGCGATTAAGCGATGCGGTTAAGGTTTCTATATTGGTTAACACGGCTGTAAACGCTGCTACGTTTTGATCAGTTAGTAGCTTCTCAACTTGGTCAACAATACGGTCGATGTCTTCAATCGTCCCTGTACCGAGTTTTTGTAATTCTTGAAAAAAACCAGGGCGTGAAGGAATAACATATAACGCCCCATCACGGCTTTCAACCCTTGTTTTATCTATACCCGAGTCGCGAAGCTCAATATTTGAAATGCCAGTCACCCCTTGCGATTGAATTTCAGCCCAAGTCTCTTTTGTAATGGGTGTACCCGTAAACAAACCAATCACAATATTGACCGATCCTGGGTGTGCTGCGGAAATACCCACTTCAAGCACCTTACCGACAGTTACACCCATATAACGCACGTCAGACTGCGTAGAGAGCCCGCCCACTGGGTAGATTGAAACAATCTTGTAGGGTGTGTAACTGACATCTTTACGATCGATCCAAAGCGCTGCGACAATGCCTGCAATAACAAGCGCTATTACAAAGAGGCCCGCAAGAATGGCGTGGCTACGATTTTCCATATTGTTCTGCCTGCAAAGGCTGATTTCCAAGTGCGCGCTCGCCACGTTTACCTTGAAAAAAAGCTTTTATAAATGGGTGATCAAAGGTCATTACATTTTGAATCGAACCTTCAACCAGAACATGCTTTTCTGCCAAAACAGCAATACGCGTTGATAAGTCTCGAATCGTATCTAAATCGTGCGTAACCATAATGACTGTAAATTTTAATTGCTGATGCAGTGCTTTAATCAACTCAACAAACTCATCTGAACGCTGCGGGTCGAGCCCAGCGGTTGGCTCGTCAAGAAACAATAACTCAGGGTCAAGTGATAGCGCTCTTGCAAGTGCGACGCGCTTAACCATACCGCCCGACAAATCAGAAGGCATCAGCTGCGCATCTTGTTCATTTAAACCCACCCACTTTAAACGCATCAACACCACTTTACGCACCAAGTCTGAGGGCAAATGATGCACTTCACGTAAGGGTAACGCCACGTTATCAAATACTGATAATGCCGTAAATAGAGCCCCCGACTGAAACAACATACCCCAACGACGAGTCAAGGCCAAACGCTCTGGCCCAACATAGCTTTGCACCGGGCGCCCCCAAAGCTTCACCGAACCCGACTTTGGGCTATTTAGCCCCAAAATTTGTCGTAGCAAGGTAGTTTTACCTGAGCCTGAACCGCCTACTAGAGCCAATATTTCACCGGACATGACACGTAAATCTAAATGTTCATGAACAACATGCTCACCAAACGCAGTGGTGAGGTCTTCAACATCAATAATCGGTTGATCGGTTGTATTCATCAAAAACCCAACTGATCAAGCATGATGGCAAATAGCGCATCAATCAAAATCACACCCGTTATAGCGGTGACAACTGAAGCGGTTGTACCCTTTCCTAGACTCTCGGTATTAGGTTCAATACGCAAGCCAAAATGACAGGCCGCTAAAGCGATCCAAGCACCAAAAACCAAGCCTTTCAGTATACCAATCATATAGTTAGTGAAACCAATTGCCGTAGGTAACTGGCTGATAAACCAAACAGGCTTAATACCTAAATCAAACTTGGCCGCATACATACCACCCAACAAGGCAACTGCATCGGTCCACAATATTAATAATGGCATGGTCAGAGCTAACGCAATCACACGCGGCAAAATTAAACGCTGACTTGGTTCAATGCCCATCACCGCCATCGCATCAAGCTCTTGCGTGACACGCATCACCCCAATTTGAGCCGTAATGGCAGAACCCGAACGGCCTGCCACCAGTATGGCAGCCAAAATAGGCCCCAACTCTCGCACAACCGAAACGCCAAGCAGCTTCACAATTAAATGGCCCGCACCAAACGAGGCCAACTGCTGACCTGACAAATAAGAAAGCACCACACCAATTAAAAACCCTACCAAAGCGGTAATGGCCAATGCCTGCGTACCCGTTCTAAAAATCTGAGCTGAAATTTCACGCCAAGGACCATACCGCGGCGACTTAATAAACGAACCTAAATCAATAACGAGCTGGCCCAGCAATGCCGCTAAAGCATAAGCATGCTCAAGACCAATTTGCGCCCCTTGGCCTAAACGCACTATCCAGGCCCATTTATCTTTTAAGGGCTTTGATAAAGCTGGAATACTTTGACCACTTTCAACCTTGCTTAATAAGTCAGACTGAGCGGGGGTGGCGACAAGCGCCTTGGGCCGTTGCCCACCCCAGTTGTCCCATAACAACTGCCCCCCTAGGCTGTCTAAAAGACCCATCTCAGAAATATTCCAACCGGTCGCTTTAGGTACCTCTTTTAACAAACTCAAACGACGCTTCACTTCACCTCGTTTTGAAAGCGTCCGCACGCTCCAGTCACCCCGAACAAAAGCAATGCCTTGTTCAACGGAAATTAGCGGTTCTTCGATAAAAGCGGTTTTAAACGTTTGCATAGACTACAAACCGGACAAGATTAATTTCATATAGTATGTTTATACCTGATTTGTATTTGAAATCTTCGACGCCTTCGTTCTCATGGTCATCGTTTTTGCGAAAAAATGGGGTATTCCAACTCAACTTATTTCATTTCAATGCTGTCAAACCTACCTTCACCTGAAGAAATCACCTCAATACTATCGAAGCAGTTAACCCCATTCACACGTATTAATTGGGTTGCTCAGACCGGGTCAACTAACGCAGATCTAATGAGCAATCACGATTTATCAATGGGTCAAAGTCAACTTTTGGGAGCTCACCTTCAAACAACAGGTCGCGGGAGGGCTGGGCGTGTTTGGCACAATACGGCTGGGCAATCGCTCACATTTTCATGCGGTTTTGAAACGAACTTAAAAGCAACTGAACTCAATGGCCTTTCCTTAGCTCTAGGCGTGGGAGCATGCGAAAGCATACGTAAGCTTTGTCCAGGCCAAAATATTGAACAACTGAAACTTAAATGGCCTAACGATTTAATGTTTAATCATGGCAAACTTGCGGGTATTTTGGTTGAAACCCAAATCAACACGCAACGTATTCGCGTCATCGTTGGCATAGGTATAAATTTGATACACGCTAAACATTTGAGCAATACGATTGGGCGTGAGGTATCAGCGTTAAATGATTTCATGACCCTTAAACCTGAAGGGGTCGTTACACTCATCAACAAAATCGCCACCTCATGGCACGACATTATTTTTAATTATGCAAACAATAACTTATTAACCTTCGAACAACGGTTTAAGCATTTAGACTACTTACTCAATCAACCGGTAACTGTGACACAAAATCAAAGTACTCTTTTTGAAGGCATGGCACAAGGCATCAATTCACAAGGCGCTTTATTGGTGCGTGACGGTTTAAAAACCAGGGCTGTAACGGTAGGCGACATCTCAGTTCGTGTAACGTCCATCACCGCCTCTACTTTCGCTTCGCCTTGACGGGTGAGGTTTTACGTATATTCCCGATAAAATAAGAACATGATTCTATTGCTAGATGTGGGAAATACCCGCTTAAAAATCTGTTTGTATCAGCCGATCACTCATGGTGCGCGGTCATTAAGCTTGGCACAAGAATCGGCTTTCATACCCTCGCCAATACAAAACGTGTTGGCGATTGATTTGAATCAACTCGAAGACACGCATCGCTTAGCCGACTCTATAGTTGAATTACAGGCAAACGCCTTGAAAGATATCAACCAGGTTTGGGCTGTCAGTGTTGCCGGTCAACACTTCAATCATTTGATCGAACATCAATTGAAACGTCTAAGTCTCACCGTTAAATGGCTCAGACCCTCGCGTCGTTTGCATGGGTTAGAAAACCACTATATCGACCCAGATCAACTGGGTGCCGACCGCTGGGCCGCAGCAATAGGGTTAAATACTCGCTTCAGCAACCGGCTGGCGCCTATTATTTTGGCAAACTTTGGTACTGCAACGACTATTGACACCCTTTCAATTGAACCCAGATTTTTAGGAGGGCTTATCTTGCCAGGGGTAGACATGATGTTTGAATCACTTGCGCGTCGTACAGCTCAACTACCTCTGGCACATGGCTCTGCCGTTAATCACCCAACCGACACCGATCAAGCCATTGTTTCAGGTGTTTTAGCCTCACAATTAGGTGCTTTGCAGCATCAGTTTGATATTGCCCAGCAAACATTTAAAATTAACCCTATCGTTTGCGTGAGTGGCGGCGCATGGTCTAAAGTTGAGGCGGCATGGTCTCAACACTTTCAACTCGTAGCTTGGCAAGCTTTGCCTCATATTGTTTTAGAAGGTTTAGCAGCCGTCGCATCGTCACCAACGTAACCTTATGGTCCATATATGAAATTTATATTTATTAGTTTAGTGGTCATAAATGTCGCCATGTTTGGTTTAGGTCAAGGCTGGTTTGGCACACCGAGAGCAGAGGCGGGGCGCAACCCGGCCATGCTGCAGCAACAACTTAATGCGACTCAGTTAACTGTAACGCCCGCTGTGTCTCAAGGTCGACCATAGCCGTCATCATGGCTTGTGTTGCCCCAATGTGTTCATGCAACCACTTTTGAGCTGCATCACAATACCCTTGTCGACCTGCCAGATCATTTACCCAATTATTTGCAAAACCAATCGCTTCGCTAGGCGTATTAACTTGCACAATAGCCCCTGCAGCCAGCGCTGAATCAACAGCCTGAGCAAAATTTTCAGTGTGGGGCCCGACAATTGTTGGTGCACCTGCCACACAAGCCTCAATGAAGTTTTGTCCGCCATGTGGCTCAAAACTGCCACATACAATCGCTACACCTGATGCAGCATAAAAAAACGGCATTTCACCCATGGTATCGCCCAATAAAACATCAATTGAGTCAAGGGCTGACCAAGCAGCTGAAGAGTTCGTTTGAACAGGTTCTTTCAGCTCTGACCATCGACCCAACCTCAAGTTTGCACCTTGTATGTGTTGCGCGGCAGTTTCGAAACGCTGTGGGTGCCGAGGAATCAACACATATAAAGGTGTCAATTTATGAGCGTTGTGATGCGATTGAATGGCTGCAACAAATTGTGCATCTTCACCCTCTCGCGTACTAGCAATCACAATCAGTGGCCGCTTAAACTTCTCGCGCCAATCAAACCCCTCTTGAAGCGCGAGAGCAGGTAATTGCACATCAAATTTTAAGTTGCCCGTTACCTTGACATGCGCTGCACCCATTAAGGTTAAACGGTTTGCATCGTCTTGCGTTTGCGCCATCACCAAGTCAATGGTGGCGTAGGTTTGACGCATTAAACCGGCGCTGCAACGATCTAGCACTTGAGCTTGCTTCAAAGACTTTTCTGAAAAACGTGCACTGGCTAATACAACAGGTATACCGGCCAACCTTGATGCCCGTATTAAGTTAGGCCAAACCTCACGTTCGATTAATATCGTTAAACGTGGTTGATAGTGCTGTATTAAGCCCTGCATCGAGCTTAAAAAATCGTAAGGTACCCAACGCTGCAGAATCAACCCTTCTTTAATTTCAGATTGCCACATACGCCAGGCTTCGTCGCGCCCGGTTGGGGTCATATGTGTCAGCAATAACCTTTCACCCTTATCAATTAACGCTCGCATTAACGGTGCCGCAGCTCGCACTTCGCCCACACTGACAGCATGCAACCAAATAGGTTTCTGACCGTCCCACGGTTGGTTATAACGACCAAACCGTTGCGCGCTGAGTATCTGCCAATCTTGTTTATTGCGCCTAGCTCGCCACGCCATACCTAACCACAATATAGGAGACAAACACCACCAAATAACGGTGTAAATTTTGTAACCCCAGAAGATACGGTTTAATCTCATATCAGGACGGCTTTAAAGAATGTTTTAAGAACGAGTCTACTGCCATGAGTACGTCCTGAGCACTTGGGGGTTGATCGCGATCGCCTAAACTTGCCGTCGACCCTGACCCGGTTAAGGGTGTACGAACGGGGGTTGACGCTTGATAGATGCCAATGGTGTCACGACCTAGCGCAGCTGATAAATGCGTTAAACCGCTGTCTAAACCGACCATCATGCTTGCCCCACTTAACACTTCCGCCACCTCTGTTAAACCCATACGTGGCAAAACTGTAGCTTGATCACGATTTAATATTAAACCTTGTGAGTAAGCGGTTTCAGCCGTACTACCCGATAATAACTTTAGCGCTAGGCCGTGTTGTTGCAAACAGTCAAAAACTTGCTGCCAATTTGATGCGGGCCAAAGTTTATCTGCACGGCTCGCACAAGCCATGATGACGGCATACGGTGCGCCAGTGTGGTGGGGCTGTGCCTGTTGCACAAAATGTTGCAAGCCAAAATCAGGCTCGCCCAAGATGTCATAACCCCACACCTGACTCGCTAACAACCGTTGTCGCGTGACAGCGGGTTGCCAAAAGGCCACGCAGTGCTTTATGTCATAAAACAAACTGCAAAGTGGTTCACGCGCGGATTTCCAATCAAGCCCATGCTTCACGCCGCTAACTGCACGGACCAAACCGATCGACTTCAACAACGCTTGCATATCAATCACAACATCGTAATGAGCGTCTTGTATGCGTTGAAGCACTGCCCGGCGGGCTGCCCAGACACTAGGCTGCCACCAAGCTTTACGCCATTTTCGGTGAGAAACGGTAATAACTTGGTTAATTGCAGGGTGCCATGATGGTATCTCTGCAAAGGCAGACTCAACCACCCAATCGATTTTTAAATTAGGCACCTGTTTAGCCATGTCAGATATGGCAGGCAACATATGCACCAAGTCGCCTAACGATGAAGTACGAACAATTAAAACCTTCATCACTAAACAGGCTTTAACAGGGGTGTTAAGCCCAATGATCGAACCACGCTAGCAACACCATCGCGCCAGTCAGGCAAGACCAACTCAAAAGTATCGCAAAGGTGTTGCGTACTCAATCTTGAGTTTTGAGGGCGGGTAGCCGCTACCGGGTAGTCACGAGCGGCAATACCCTTGATTGCACCGTGTGGCAAAGTCAACGGCCAGCCAAGCTGACGTGCCAGTTCAATGCCAAACTCGGCGTACTCAAACCAATTGGTTTGGCCTGCCGCCACCAAATGGTAAAGCCCCCATTTGTCAGCGCCTGATTGATCAAGGTGGCTCACTGCGAGCGGGTCAGCAACACGAGCGCTTATTCCCGCCTGCTGAGCGAGTGCTAACGGTGCCTCTAGACCAAGTTGCTGTGCCAATGCTATGGCTGTCACCGCTGCAATCATTTCAACCCCTGTTGGGGCACCCCACTGATCATTGACCACACTTAGGGCATCCCGTTCAGTCGCGAGTCGCAACATGGTTTTAAGAAAGTTCTGGCCATGTGCGCCATAAACCCAACTGGTGCGAAATATAAAATGTTGAGCACAATTCGCAGCAACGGCCAACTCACCATCAAGTTTACTTTGGCCATAAATTGATAAAGGGTGTGTGGCGTCAATCTCTTGATACGGACGCGCTTGTGCGCCATCGAATACGTAATCAGTTGAATAATGCACCATGCACGCACCACAAGACTTCGCCGCTTGGGCCAACAAACTTGGTGCCTGGGCATTAACCGCTTGTGCCCGATCAACCTCTTGTTCTGCCCGATCAACTGCGGTATATGCCATAGCATTCACAATCACATTCGGCTGAACGTGTTTAATCAGCTGATCCAAAGCAGACGTATCTTGACAAAGGTGCTCTAGATCGAGGGTTTTACGGCCAACAGCCGTTACCACGCCTAAAGTTGATAAAGACGTTTGCAAAGCGTGGCCTAGCTGGCCATCTTTACCCAATAAAAGTATTTGCAGGGGGAAGGATGAGATGCTCATTGCACTATTTTAGGCGCAAGTGAGCAAACTTTAATTAGATTTGACCAAACATCTGCCTATATCGCGTCATGCCGCGTTCAAGGTGCGTTTTCATGGCTTGCCTAGCCAAGTTAGCATCACGGCGCTCAATAGCTAGATAAATAGCTTCATGTTCAGTCAAAATGTCAGCAATACATTGCTCATCTGTGGCACGCAATCTCAACGTACGAATCGCATCACGTATGGACGAGGCCAAGTGATGATGCGTACTAATAATGAAGGGGTTCTGTGTCGCTTCGGTCAATACCTTATTAAACTCAAAGGCTGCTTTAGCAGCATGCTCCCACTCATCACCCGCTCGCATTAACGCCGCTAAGGCTGTACGAATTTGATCAAGTTGTGTTTGAGAACGATGTGTAGCCGCCAATGCGGCGGCGCCCGAGTCAAGTTCAAGTCGCATTTGGTATACGTGCATTAACGGCAACAAAGCCATCAAACCATCAGTTGAAGCCTCCGTTCGGTTTTGCTCGGCGTCACCTTTTACAAAGGTACCCACCCCGTGGCGCGTTTCGACTAGACCCATTTCTTTCAACCGTGCAATGGCATCACGAACGATGTTACGACTGACGCCGAATTGCGTACCTAGCATTTGTTCGGTAGGCAAGCGTTTACCCGCACTGATGGTTTCATTCAAAATCTGCTCTCGCAGTTGATGCGCAATGTCATCAGCCACACAGTCTACTTTGACAGCCGTATCAAACGCGTTTGAGACTTTTGCCGGCAAAGCGCGGCGCATCTCAGCTGTATGAACGGTTTTTCCCCATGCTTCCATTCGATTCCCCGATTATATAAATTTGCCTCTGTCGCGCTATGGCTTGGGCATTTAATTTTCAATACATTTAACCACGCTATAAATATATAGATATAGTCTTTGACTTGTTATCTTATACCTTTTTTGTTTTTTTGTAAGACTCATGTCATTTTGAAAAACAAATGACGGCCTTCAAACCAGATTAAGGCGAGTGTACGGAAACGGCATGTGTCGCCGAACACACTGTTAAAATATTTAAAATGACATGGAAAATAAAACAATGATTCTGGTGACTGGCTGTGCGGGCTTTATTGGCAGTAACTTTATTCACACATGGCTTGAAGGTCAAGACGAAGGTATTATTAACGTAGATAAACTGACCTACGCAGGTAACCTCGAAAATCTGGCTGCCTTTACAAACGACTCTAGGCATCATTTTGTACAAGGTGACATTGGCGACCGCGGGCTGATTGAAGGCTTACTGAAGACTCATCAACCCCGCGCCGTGATTAACTTTGCAGCTGAGTCGCATGTTGACCGATCTATTCACGGCCCACAAGATTTTATTGAAACCAATATCGTCGGTACCTTTAACTTACTTGAGTCCGTGCGCACCTATTGGTCTGGTTTGGCAACTGAACACAAAACGGCATTTAGGTTTGTGCATGTTTCAACAGACGAGGTGTACGGCACCCTGTCACCTACTGAAGCAGCCTTTTCAGAAACCAACGCCTACCTGCCAAATAGCCCGTACGCGGCCAGCAAAGCCGCATCAGATCATTTGGTGCGAGCCTGGCACCATACCTATGGGTTGCCGGTCATCACCACCAACTGCAGTAATAACTATGGGCCCTTTCATTTTCCTGAGAAGCTCATTCCACTCATCATCATGAATGCCCTTTATGGCAAACCTTTACCTATTTACGGCGATGGTCAACAAGTGCGCGACTGGCTCTATGTGCAAGACCATACCCGTGCCATCGCATGCGTTTTACAAGCCGGTCGCATTGGTGAAACCTACAACATCGGCGGGTGGAATGAAAAAGCAAATATCGATGTGGTTAAACTAATTTGCTCGCACCTTGATCTTTTAAAACCGCGCGCTGATGGCAAGCCTTACGCTGATCAAATCACTTATGTTACCGATCGCCCTGGTCACGATCGCCGCTACGCCATTGATGCACGCAAAGTTGAGCGTGAATTAGGTTGGAAACCAAACGAAACCTTTGAAACAGGCATTCAAAAAACCATTCAGTGGTACCTTGATCACCCCGAATGGGTAGCTCACGTTACAAGCGGCGAATACCGTCATTGGGTTGATAAACAATATGGGGAAAAGGCTAACCTAGCATGATCACCACTTCTAAACATCGCGGCATTATTTTGGCAGGCGGTTCAGGCACACGACTCTACCCCGTCACGCAAGCTGTTTCCAAACAGCTCATGCCTATTTACGACAAACCAATGATTTATTACCCCCTCAGCACACTGATGCTTGCGGGCATACAAGACGTCTTAATTATTTCCACACCACAAGATACCCCTCGCTTTGAGGCGCTTTTGGGCGATGGTAGCCAATGGGGTATGTCGTTGCAATACGCCGTGCAACCTTCACCAGACGGTTTAGCACAAGCCTTTATTATTGGTCGCGACTTTGTTGGCAACCGCCCCAGCACGTTAGTGTTAGGTGACAACATTTTTTACGGTCACGACTTAAGTATTTTGTTAGCCAATGCCAGCGCTCAACCTTTAGGGGCTACGGTATTTGCTTATCACGTACATGACCCTGAACGTTACGGTGTAGTTGAGTTCGATGCCAACCATCGCGCCATCAGTATCGAAGAAAAACCAGCCCAACCGCGTAGCCCATTTGCCGTCACAGGTTTATATTTTTATGACCAACAAGTCTGTGACATTGCCGCCAATATTAAACCTTCGCATCGGGGTGAGCTTGAAATTACGGATGTCAATCGCGTCTATTTAGAAGCAGGCCAACTCAACGTTGAAACCATGGGGCGCGGTTATGCCTGGCTTGATACCGGTACGCACGACAGCTTACTTGAAGCGGCCAGCTTCATCAGTACCTTACAAAAGCGACAAGGCTTGATGGTTTCCTGCCCAGAAGAAATTGCCTTGAACCTAAAATGGATCGATGCTGAACAAATCGAACGACTCGCCAACCCATTGAAAAAAAATGCGTATGGTCAATATCTGCTTAACTTAGTAAACCGTCCTCATTCGTCTTAGGAAGTTATGTACACCGTTACACCTACTGCTATTGCAGACGTTCTAATTCTTGAACCACAAGTTTTCGGTGACAGCCGGGGTTTCTTTTTAGAAAGCTTTAACGCTCGTGACTTTACCCAAGCCACTGGGTTAGACGTTCAGTTTGTACAAGACAACCACAGTCGCTCCAAAAAAGGGGTTTTGCGAGGGTTGCATTTTCAAGTAGACCACCCACAAGGCAAATTAGTGCGGGTAACAGAAGGTGAGGTTTTTGATGTAGTGGTTGATATTCGTCGCGACTCACCCACATTAGGCCAGTGGGTCAGCGCGACCTTAAGCGGTGCCAATCACAAGCAAATGTGGGTGCCTCCTGGTTTAGCGCATGGTTTTTTAGTACTCAGCGAAACGGCTGATTTTTTATATAAGACAACCGACTATTATCACCCTGAGTCTGAGCGCACCTTGCTGTGGTCAGACCCTGCAATCGGTATTGAATGGCCCGCCGTCACACCACTAACATTGGCCACAAAAGATCTAGCGGGTTTAACGTTAGCGACATTATTGTAAAAACCCCCATACTTGAATGATGTTGACAGGCGCTTCCCTCATCCGTAAAAATACTAGCGTAATTGATACAAATAATAGGTCTGTAAAGTCTTGTTACAAATTAGTGCTCATTTGACAACTTAAGTGTCTAAATAAGTTTCATTTCGTTTGTAGCATAGCAGTTCAATTTTATTTGAGATCAGCTATGTTTATGCTTAATGAACGAGACACCATACGAACGCGCCATGTGCCATACCCCGATGCCAGCAGCCTTAAAAAGTCTTTTTCAAAAGAGTTGCTAGCGTCGCTTCAACGAGAATATGGCGGCCGCTTACCTTCTATTGCTACCGTTGCACGCGACTTCTCGCTTCGTGCACCACACTTAAGGCATGTTAGCGGTGAAGCCATTCGCAAATGGCTAAGCGGCGCTTCCGTGCCACATATGTCCCGCATGACGGTGTTGGTTGAGTGGTTAGGCCCAGAACTACGCGAGGTATTTGAGCGCAAAACCAACGGTCACCGAACTTACGACAACTCAGCCCAGGTCACTACACCTTTACAGCGTGTATTAATTGAAACCGCCTTACAGCTATCTGCACAAGACGCCGCCGCCGCACTAACTTTATTGCGAGACTTGTTACATACGCACCCAAATTCACCTTAACATGTAGGCATGAAGGGCAAAGACCTTACTGATCTCATACTGATCGCTGCTATTTGGGGCAGCTCTTTTATTTTTCTGCGAATGTCCGTTGATAGTTTTGGGCCCTTTGCCTTAATTGCCTTACGTACAAGCCTTGCCTTAGCCGTTTTGCTACCTATTTTATTGTGGCAAGAAAAGTTACCGTTAGTGATTAAGCATTGGCGGCCCATTTTCACCGTTGGCATCATTAATGCAGCGATTCCGTTTTGTTTGTTGGCTTATGCGGCCATCAATATTCCTGCGGGTGTTCTGTCAATTTTGAATGCCTCAACCCCTTTATGGGGGGCAACCATTGCATGGGTTTGGTTTAAAGACAAACTTCCATTTTGGAGGTTAGTTGGTTTATTCATTGGTTTTTTTGGCATCATGATGCTGGTATGGGACGAGTTTGAACTTGATGCCGTATTGTCTTCGGGTTTGGCTTTGGGTGCCGGGTTATTGGCACCGTTATCTTATGGTTTGTCAGCCAATTACACTAAAAAGCATCTTATGGGTACAGACCCCCTTGCCGTAGCAACAGGGTCGCTCATATCGGCCTCAATTGTGCTTGCACCCCTTGCTTGGTTAACGTGGCCTACAGCCCCTATTGAAAGTCGGGCTTGGGCTGCCGTATTCATGCTCGCATTACTTTGCACGGCCTTTACTTACATTATTTTTTACCGCCTGATTATGGTTGTGGGCCCCGCTAAAGCCAGCACCGTCACGTTCTTAATTCCCATCTTTGGCGTGCTGTGGGGCTGGCTCTGGCTTGAAGAGCATGTGACGCAACAAATTTTAATGGGGGCTGGAATCATTATTGCCGGTACAGCATTAGCCACTGGCATTGTGACGGAAAACGTGTGGCGTCGTAAATTTAATCGGCATAACTAGGCCCAAGGTAATAGGCTTTCTTTTGCGGCAGACTTAACCATTTTTGTGAGCTTTGTCACGGCTTCAGAGGTGTGTGACCAATGTTGCCAATACAACGTGATGTCAATTGGGGCGTTGGGTACCACCTCAACCCACTTTTCCGGCACCGTTTTCGAATGGGTATTTGACTGGGCTTGCGGCTGATCAAGCTGCGAAAGCAAATCAGGCACCATGCCCCACCCCAAACCTAACTCAATAGCTTGGCTAAACGCCTCAATGGCAGGTACGTAATGTTTAGGGTATTGAGGCGATTGCAAACCGAAAAATTTAAATAAAAATGTATCTTGTAAAGCGTCTTTTTGATTGAAAATAATAGCTGGCAATTTAAGTAATTTATGTATCGACACCTGCCCTTTGGGTGTGCGGCACCGCTCAACTAAGTCAGGGTTAGCCAAACATCGATACCGCATTTGCCCCAACGGCTCAGAGACACAACCTTTCATCGGTGTAGCCAAAGTGGTGACGCACCCCAAAGCCTCACCACTTTTAAGCGCTGCGTGCGTATGGTCTTGATCGTCAATGGTGATGTCAATCAACAATTTAGACTTTACCAACAAAGGGGCCACGCCCGGTAAAAACCAAGTAGAAACAGAATCAGCATTGACTGCCACACTTAAGGTTTGCCAACGTTTCACCCCACCTGTTTGTAACGCTGACCATACATCATCATGCAACATTTGAACGCGTTGCATATAAGCCATGAGCGTTTGGCCAGAAGTTGTTAAACGGACTGTTTTACCCCGTATTAAAACGCGAGCCCCCAACAACACTTCTAGCGACTTAATGCGCAACGATACCGCGGCCACTGACAAATTCAAGGCATGGGCAGCGCCTTGAAAACTACCTGCGTTGGCGACAGCTTTTAATGCTTCGATTAATTTTGGATCAAACATGACTTCTCAGTTGGAAATTTGACCTGTTGAGATAAAGCGTTTTGAATTGTTTTCAGTATTACTTAACAAAACTAATTTATTTTAAAAATTATTTAAATATTAGTCGGTTTCCCTCAATATATCTATCTATTCCTGTATTCCTTTCTTTCGTTCACTCCATTTATCAAATATTTAAGGCAGATTATTATGCAGCATATCTCCCTTGGGTTCATTTCAACTTTCTCTGCTGGCTTAGTCTTAAGCCTGTCACTCATCGCTGCAATGGGCCCTCAAAATGCACACATTCTTAGACTGGGCCTGAACCGTCAATATTTATGGACAACGGTTATCACCAGTACCCTTGCAGATGCTGCACTGATCGCTCTAGGCGTACTAGGGCTGGGTAAGTTGGGAGGATTATCCATTCACTTTCAACAATTTATGTTGATCGGCGGCACCCTTTTCTTGCTGTACTACGGGGGTAGAGCTGGTTTGCGTTGCTTAACCAGCCCTCAAAAACTTGAGTTCATCACGCCGCCCCAACCACCTAATATCATTGAGTCAAAGCGCCAAGCGATTGTGATGGCTCTGGTGTTTTCTTGGCTTAACCCGCATGCTTGGGTTGATACAGCCATACTAATAGGTGCCGCATCGCTGGCCTATGGCTCGCCTGGCAATGCCGTTTTTGGTGCGGGAGCTGTTGTGGGGTCAATGGTGTGGTTTGTTTTATTTGGTGCCGTACTATGCTGGTTAGGTGCGCGTTTAAATCAATTCAACCCATGGCGTGCAATTGATGGTTTGGTTGCCATCATGATGCTGGGCACAGCCATATATTTAATACGATCGCTGTCGCTTTTAATGGCTCAATGAAAAGGCGTGTATCGCATCATTATTTATTGATACCAAAGTTTGTATACGACTGCCCTTCAGCCGAAACTGAATCGTAATACTTAGGCTTGTTAGCATCAGGCGGGTTAATTGCCCACATGGCTCGCTTGTCATAAGATGAATCAAAGTGAACCATAGTGGCGCACAAAAATAAACTACGCACCTTGACACCAACCATGCGCAAACGACGATCAATATCAGAGTCTTCAGCACCCCATTGAGCACGGAAGCGTTCATCAAATCCGTTTATAGATAGTAAATCTTGGCGGTAAAGTGAAAAGTTACACCCAATAATGCCACGATCTTTATGACTAAACAGATTCAATTTTGACCACGCGATACGGACCCCTTTCTCAATATTGCGGGCGCGTTTAGTAAGTGACATATGAAAAAGTCGAACTTTATTATGCCTAAAAATAGACTCAGGGTGTCGCATAACAAGCATATTTAATGCAGCACGCGGTAAGTCAATACGCCGTCCAGTTAAACATTGTCGTGGCTGTGCCAAGCGCAAGTGATCGTCCACAAAACCTGTTTGGGGCACGCAATCACCGTCAATAAAAATTAAATATGGGGTTTGAGCATGTGCCACGGCTTGATTCAACACAATCGTTTTACCAAAACCGTCGTCAGCCTGCCAGTAATGACTGATTTTAAAAGGGTAGCCGTACTGCTGCGCACGCTTAACGTGTTCAACGAATTCGTTTGTGGAACCGTCGTCAGCAATGGCCACATCAAACTGATGATGCCACTGGCTTTTTAATGACTGCAATATGCACTCAAGGACTTGCCAGTCGTTATAGACTGCAATTACAACGGTAGCAGTTAAAGGTTTCGTCACCATCATTCAAGCTCAAGCTCAGCCAAAATGGGCGAATGGTCTGACAAAATGCTCCAAGGTTTACCACGTAAAACATGCGCGCGTTTCACAGAAAAGCCCCGTTGATAAATGCGATCAAGCCTGAGCAAAGGAAACTTAGCGGGAAATGTTTTGGGTGGTGGTACAGGGTTGTAAGCACCAGTCATAGGCAGCTGATTCAAACGTTGTGCATCGTCACGGTATAGCGATTTTAACGGTTGATCACCTTTTAAAATTTGCCTAATTTGACGCATGGAACGTCGCAGGCCAGGCACTCCACCACGTGTTTGCGATGCATGCGCGAAGACCTCATTCAGGCCTAACTGCTGCACAAACATAGGGGCTAGTTCGTCACGCCAATCGTTAAAATCACCTGCAATTAAAACAGGAGCACCATCAGGTACCGTTTGACGAATGCGTTCGACCATTAAATCTACCTGGCGCTCGCGCCCCCCTGCAAATAAGCCTAGGTGCACCACAAAACAATGAACAATATGTTTACCCACTTGAACCTGTGCATGCAACAGACCACGTTGCTCTAAGACATGATCAGAAATGTCAAGGTTTTCAAAACTCATAATGGGATGGTGGGTGAGCAACGCATTACCGTGATCGGTATGCATGCGGACCGCATTACAACCGTAAGCCACGTTCATGTGCAATGCAGCAGCCAATGATTCATGCTGCGCATGGGATGCCGTACGTTGCTCGTTACGCCCCTGCACCTCTTGTAAAAACATCAAATCAGGGCGCAACCCATGCAAATGCAAACGTAACGCTTGCAATGAATCACGCCCGCTTAACGAGCGGCCTTTATGAATGTTATAGCTGACGATACGAAGTTCAGCCATACCGACCTTTAGCCTGTCTGTTGACCTGCTTGAGGGTTAGACTTTGGCTCGGCCTTTGCCTCAGTCTTGACCTCTGTTTGACGTAAACGAATGTGTAACTCACGCAATTGCTTTTCATCAACCGCTGAAGGCGCCTGAGTAAGCAAACACTGAGCACGTTGCGTTTTGGGAAAGGCAATCACATCACGTATCGAATCGGCGCCCGTCATCATGGTCACAATGCGATCTAAGCCAAAGGCAATACCGCCGTGTGGGGGAGCGCCGTACTGCAAGGCATCAAGCAAGAAACCAAACTTCAAACGGGCTTCTTCGTCATCAATTTTCAGAGCTCGGAACACTTTTGTTTGTACGCTTTCTTTGTGAATACGTACTGAACCACCGCCAATCTCCCAACCATTCAGCACCATATCGTAAGCTTTAGACAAAGCTTTACCTGGG
This sequence comes from uncultured Alcaligenaceae bacterium, assembly GCA_937896225.1. Taxonomy (GTDB): domain Bacteria; phylum Pseudomonadota; class Gammaproteobacteria; order Burkholderiales; family Burkholderiaceae_B; genus Algicoccus. The sequence continues at coordinate 99,055 of CALBMZ010000063.1, forward strand.
TCGCTTTCAAGTAGATCTTCATGACCATCTTGCGGGCTGGTGAAGGGATGATGAGCCGCACTGTAGCGACCACTTTCTTCGTCATATTCAAACATAGGGAAATCTGTCACCCAGAGCGGACGCCACCCAGCCTGAAATAATTCATGGGTTTTGCCAAACTCGCTATGACCAATTTTGACACGCAAAGCACCCATGGCATCATTAACCACTTTGTTACGATCGGCACCAAAGAACAAAATGTCGCCATCTTTTGCGCCCGTTCGCTTGATCATTGCGGTTAATGCAGCATCATGAATATTTTTAACAATCGGTGATTGCAAACCATCGCGGCCTTTGGCAACTTCATTGACCTTGATCCAGGCTAAACCTTTGGCACCATAAATGGACACAAATTTTGTGTAGGCATCAATTTCACTGCGCGAAATTTGACCACCCATTGGTACACGTAACGCCACCACACGACTGCCTTCAGAACGAGCGGCTTGCGCAAACACATTAAAATCAACGTCTTGCATAATGTCTGACAAGTCAGTGAACTCTAACTTGACGCGAAGATCAGGCTTGTCTGAGCCATACAAACGCATGGCTTCGCCATAAGTCATGATCGGGAAGGGGTTGGCCAACTCAACGTTTTGCACCACTTTGAACACATGACGAATCATTTCTTCAAAGATTTCACGTATTTGTAATTCGTTCAAAAACGACGTTTCACAATCAATCTGGGTAAATTCAGGCTGACGGTCGGCCCGTAAATCTTCATCACGAAAACATTTAACAATTTGATAGTAACGATCAAAGCCTGACACCATCAACATTTGCTTAAACAATTGAGGTGATTGGGGCAAAGCAAAAAATTCGCCAGCATGCACACGTGACGGCACAAGATAATCGCGCGCGCCCTCAGGGGTGCTTTTTGTCAACATCGGTGTTTCAATATCTACAAAACCCAATTGATCTAAAAATTTACGCACCTCAATTGAAACCCGATAACGCAACATTAAATTTTGCTGCATTGGTACACGACGTAAATCTAATACGCGATGCGTCAAACGCGTCGTTTCAGATAAATTGTCGTCATCAAGTTGAAAGGGCGGTGTAATCGAAGCGTTAAGCACTTCAACTTCGCGGCACAACACTTCAATTTCACCTGAAGCCAAATCACCATTACTTGTACCCTCTGGGCGCAAACGCACCAAGCCTGTGATGCGAATACAAAACTCATTACGCAAATCTTCAGCGATGGCAAACGCAGGCGCGTTGTCAGGATCAAACACAACTTGCGCCAACCCTTCACGGTCGCGCAAATCGATAAAAATAACACCACCATGGTCACGGCGACGGTGCACCCAACCAAATAAAGTGACTGTTTGGTCTAAATGATCGCGGCAGACCTTGCCGGTGTAACAAGTACGCATTTAGCGAGACTCCTGCGGAGGTAAGGGTGGCACAACCACACCCATAGAAACAATGTACTTCAATGCTGTATCAACCGTCATATTAAGCGGCTTGATCTCAGCACGAGACATCATCAGAAAAAAACCAGACGTTGGATTGGGTGTGGTGGGCACATACACACTGACCATATCACCAGGCAATTGGTTGGCTGCATCACCACCTGGGGTGCCCGTGATCAAAGCAATGGTCCAGACCCCAAGACGGGGATACTGTACCAAAACCGCTTGCCTAAACGCTTGACCATTAGGCGCCAATAGACTGTCGCCCACTTGCTTAACTGACTTATATATTGAACGAATAAGGGGAATACGGCCTAGCAAGCGTTCCCATTGTTCGACCACACTGCGGCCCAAAAAGTTAGCGGCAAATAAACCGGTTAGCACCACCACGGCCAACACAATTAACATGCGCAGGCCTGGTATAGGTATACCAAACAGTGCATTGGCTGACAACGACTCAGGTATGAGGTTTTCAAGCGTAGTCACCAACATAATAAGCACCCACGCCGTCACCACAAGCGGCGCCCAAATTAAGAGCCCTGTGACGAAGTATTTTTTAAATGCGCGCATAAATATTATTTGGCTTTAATTGGAACTATGTTTAAGTCGAGGGCTTTGCAACGCGCTAAGAAGCAGAAGAATTCGTATTGCTAGAACTGCTGTTGCTTGACCCCGTGCCGCTTGAAGGGCTAGCTGGTGCAGCACTTGACGCACCAGACTTTTCCCCTTTGCTTGCTGAATCACTACTGCTTGAATCTTTCGAAGCAGAGCTATCAGTGGCTGCGCCACTTGCTGCACCGTCTGAACTGCCACCTGAAACATCACTCTTAGCCGTCGCACTGCCATTTGCCCCAGCGCTACCACCGTTATTACGAAAGTCAGTTACATACCAACCTGAGCCCTTAAGCTGAAAGCCCGCTGCGGTAACTTGTTTGACATAAGTTTCTTGCTGGCAAGCCGGACAAACTGTCAACGGCGCAGCAGATAGTTTTTGTAAGGTGTCTTCGGCATGGCCACAAGACGAACATTTATAGGCGTAAATCGGCACGACAAACCCCTTTGGCAAATCAACAAAATAGATGGGAAGCCTTTGATTTTAACGGTTTTTAAGATCAAAGCTCTAACAGAGGCAGTTTTTATTCAATCACACGTCAAAACTAACCTATGTAAAAAAGGGCGAAACCTGTGGCTTAGCCTTTATTGGTTGGCCGTCATCATCATTTGTGCTGCTTTTTCAGCAATGACTAAAGTGGGTGAGTTGGTGTTACCAGAAGTTATGGTTGGCATAATTGAGGCATCGGCCACCCGCAAGCCTTTTAGGCCAATCACCCTTAATTCGGCATCAACCACAGCAGCCGCATCATGGCCCATTTTACAGGTGCCCACTGGGTGAAAAATAGTGGTGCCTAAATCACCCACCGCACGTTCAATTTCAGCGTCGGTATCAATATGGGCGCCCGGTTTAAACTCTTCTGGCCTAAAAGCTGCCATGGCAGGCGCAGACAAAATACGTCGGGTTAAATGAATACTTTCAACTGCAACTAGTCGATCTTGAGCCGTTGATAAGTAGCGACAATCAATAGAAGGCGCCTGAGTTGGGTCAGCCGACATAATATTGACCTGACCACGACTTGTAGGTTGTAAGTTGCAAACCGATGCTGTGATGGCTGGAAAGTGATGTAAATTTTCGCCAAAGCGCTCTAGCGACAAGGGTTGAACATGGTACTGAAGGTTGGCGCGTGGTTGGCTTGGATTCGATTTTGTAAAAATACCCAACTGAGAAGGCGCCATACTCATGGGCCCCGTTCGACTTAACGCATACTCAAGTGCAATTTTGGCTTTACCCCAAACAGAATTTGCCATGGTGTTTAGGGTTTGAGTACCCTGCACTTTAAAAATGGTGCGCAACTGCAAATGGTCTTGTAGGTTTGCACCAACTCCCGGCAGTTCGTGCACCACATTAATTCCGTACGAGTTCAATAAAGCAGAATCACCGACCCCTGACAATTGTAATAATTGGGGTGAACCAATAGCACCCGCCGCTAAAACAACTTCGTGGTGGGCTCGGGCATGACGTATATGTTTATCTTGACTAAACTCAACCCCAACCGCTTGTCGCCCTTCAAAGATAACTCGATGCGTTTGAGCTCTTGTCAGGACAGTTAAGTTTTTTCGATGAGCAATCGGCTTAAGAAAAGCTTTAGACGTATTCCAACGCCAACCTTTTTTTTGGTTCACTTCAAAATAATCACTGCCTTCGTTGTTACCTTGATTAAAGTCGTTCACCATGGGAATGCCCACTTCAAGGGCAGCTTGCCTGAACGCATCAAGCACTTCCCAAGACAGCCTTTGACGATCGACTCGCCATGCCCCGCCGCTGCCATGAAAGTCACTAGAACCAGCGTGGTGATCTTCCATGCCAATAAACAAGGGCAACATATCTTGCCAACCCCAGCCTTTGTTGCCTTGTGCCGCCCAACCGTCATAATCAGCACGTTGGCCACGCATATAGATCATGCCGTTTATTGAAGAACAGCCGCCTAACACCCGACCCCGCGGGTAACCGAGCGCCCGGCCGTTCAAACCTGGGTCAGCTTGCGTTTTAAAACACCAATCGGTCTTCGGATTGCCAATACAATATAGGTAACCAACGGGTATGTGGATCCAGTGGTAGTTATCAGACCCACCCGCTTCGAGCAGCAAGACACGTTTTGATGCATCGGCTGACAATCGGTTGGCGAGCAAACAACCCGCTGTACCCGCACCAACAACAATGTAGTCAAATTGCAAGGCTTGATCGGATACAAATGTACTGACCATGTCGATTGTTTTCCCTTGAACGGCGCAAATTAGGTATAAATACATATTACCGAAAATTTGCACCGTTATTGTTTGTTTTGTTAGCATACGCCCACAAGTTATATTACAAAAACCTTTGTGTCCCATTCTGTTTCTTTAGCTGATGTCTATGACCGCCTCAAAACCAATCGATTTTCAAATCACCCACACTTCACACGCAACGGCCCCTGAGAAGTTGGCACGGATTTTGGCTAACCCAGGGTTTGGGGTGCACTTTACTGACCACATGGTCACGATTGACTGGACAGTTGAAAAAGGGTGGTACGACGCACGTGTCACGCCTTACGGCCCACTATCTCTTGACCCAGCCGCGTCAGTGTTGCACTACGCCCAAGAAATTTTCGAAGGCTTAAAAGCTTATCGTCATGCCGATGGCAGTGTGTGGGGGTTTAGGGTCGAATCAAATGCACGGCGTATGCAGCGTTCAGCCCATCGATTGGCATTGCCAGAATTACCCGCTGCTGATTTCGTTGAGTCTATCAAACATTTTGTTCAAGCTGATGTAGCGTGGGTACCTTCGGCACCCGAAACCAGCTTATACCTGCGCCCGTTCATGATTTCAAATGAAAACTTTTTAGGGGTACGTGCCGCTAAAAAAGCCGTTTACTTCGTGATTGGCTCACCAGCTGGTGCTTACTTTAGCCAAGGTGTTGCGCCCGTCGCAATCTGGGTAACGCAAGATTTTGCTCGAGCCGCATACGGTGGCACAGGTGCTGCAAAATGTGGCGGTAACTATGCGGCTTCATTATTACCGCAGCAAGAAGCCTCTGCACAGGGTTGCTCTCAAGTTTTGTTTTTAGATTCGCAAGAAAATAAGTATATTGAAGAACTTGGTGGCATGAATGTGTTTTTAGTTACCCGCGATCACACGCTGATTACGCCCGAATTGACTGGCAGCATATTAGAAGGCATCACCCGTGACAGCATCATCGCATTGGCTAAAGAGCGTGGCTTAAAGGTCATTGAGCGCAAAATTTCAATTGATGAATGGCGAGACGGCTTTGCCTCTGGCGACATTACCGAAGCCTTTGCTTGTGGCACGGCTGCTGTGGTGACCCCAATTGGCGCACTGAAAGGCCGTGACTTTACCGCGGGCGATATCAACAAACCAGCGGGTGAACTCACCATGTCTTTACGGCAGGCTTTGACTGATATTCAATATGGTCGCGCCCCTGACAGCCATGGTTGGTTAACGCGTTTAGCTTGACAACCTATTGAGTCAAACATGAAACCTGCTATTTCTCGCTGGAATGAACGCTTCGCCTCAACCGATGATTATTTATTTGGCAAAGACCCCAATGCTTTTTTAGTTAAACATGCCACCCCTTTGATCAAACCCAGTATGACCGTTTTAGCCATTGCTGATGGTGAAGGTCGCAACGGCGTATGGTTAGCCGAACAAGGTTGCAAAGTGTGGTCAATTGATAGCGCCCCCGCAGCCTCGGCCAAGGCACGCCTTCTTGCAAATGAGCGGGGCGTTAACCTACAAATTGAAACTGCAGACATTTCACAATGGCCCTGGCATGCGCAACAATTTGACATGGTGGTTGGCATATTCTTTCAATTTGCTAACCCTGAGCTGCGTGCTGACATCTTTAAAGGCATGACCGCTGCCGTTAAACCCGGTGGGCACCTTTTGATCGAAGGTTATGGCCTGAAGCAGTTGGAATACAAAACCGGCGGGCCCGACATACCCGAACACCTCTACACACTCGATCTAATGCGCAATTCATTTGCAACGATGCGCATCGATGTGCTTGAAGAGTACGACGCCGAACTCGAAGAAGGCGATCGACATAAAGGAACGTCAGCGTTGGTTGATTTGGTGGCAGTAAAGGTTTGACGTGAGTCGTTTGGGCAAGTGTAGTCAGCGTCGAATAAAAAACACCAACTCTTAAACAAGCAGTTGGTGTTTTTTGCGGCAAAACAATTTAGTCGCCGCTAAATTACGATCTAAAGGAAACTTAAAACGGTATGTCGTCGTCTAAATCACCTAAGTTTGCACCACCGGCGGCGGGGGCAGCGGGGCGAGCGACTTGATTAGGACGGCTAGGGGGGGCGCTAGAACGGCCACCCGAACCACCACCTGAACCGCCTTCATAATGCGCTGGCGGTTCGCCGCTATCACCCGAGCCACCGTCACGACCACCCAACATTTGCATTTGATCAGCGACCACTTCAGTGGTGTACTGGTCAACACCTTCTTTGTTTTGCCATTTACGGGTGCGCAGACGGCCCTCAACATACATAGGGCGACCCTTGCGCATGTATTCGCCGACAACTTCGGCTAAACGACCGTAAAACACGATACGGTGCCATTCGGTTTCTTCACGACGCTCACCACTGGTTTTATCTTTCCAACTGCTGGTGGTTGCAATCGAAACGTTGCATAAAGCAGCCCCTTCTGGGCTGTAACGAACCTCAGGGTCGCGCCCCAAGTTGCCTACCAAAATAACTTTATTGACCGATGCCATGCCGATCTCCGAAAAATGAGTGATTTAAATAAAACGAGCCAATCGGCCCAACGGTTTGCCATGGTGCGTGAGTGTTTCGCCTGTGACCAGTCGGGTTGCTACGTATTGTCATAGTTTACGGCACGATACTCGGTTCAGCCATAGGCATTGAACGTTCGGGCATATTGACGTGTAAACCCCAGGTCGCAAACAACCAAACCGCACAAATAGCCGTCAACCCCCAAAATACCGTTTGCACCCCTTGATTCTGAGATACCCAACCGCCCAAAACGCCCCCAAAAAACAAGCCGAAAGCCTGTGTGGTGTTATAAAGCCCTAAGGCCAAACCCTTTAAATGAGGTGGTGCTACACGAGAGACTAGTGAAGGCTGTAACGCTTCTAAAACATTAAAAAACACAAAAAACAATGTCAGGCATATCAGTAAAGGCCACCAAGTCTGCGCCGTTAAGGCAAAGCCGGCACCAACCAAAACCAAACCCAACACCGCCCAACGCAGCGTTAAAGTGTGCGTACGACGCTTTTCTGTCACAAAAATAATCGGCACCATTAACAAAAACGATATAAAAATTACCGGTAAGTAAACTTTCCACAAACCTTCTGTCGAAATGTGACCCAGCTTAAGCAGCAAAGGTGGCACCACTACAAACAACGCCACTTGGGTTAAATGCAAACAAAAAACACCTACATTTAAGCGAAACAGACCGCCATTTTTAATCACATCAATCGCGCGGGCTGACGACATACCTGCCTCGGCACGCGGCACCACGGGTATGACAAAAGCTGCCACCCCAATGGCCACCACACCCAGCGCGGCAATCACCCAAAACAGCCCTGACAACCCCCCAAAACCAACGATTAAAGGGGACAGTACCAGCGATAAAGCAAAAGACAAACCAATTGAAGCCCCCACCATTGCCATGGCGCGCGTACGCACCTCGGGGCGAGTCGCATCGGCCAACCATGCGGTGACGGCAGCAGATATTGCACCAGCGCCTTGAATGGCACGACCAATAGTGACCCACTCAATGGTGGAAGATTGTGCACAAATCACGCTACCCAGCACAAATAAAATGAGGCCAAATAAGACCACAGGGCGACGACCAAACTTGTCAGAAGCCATACCAAACGGTATTTGCATAAAAGCTTGAGTCAAGCCATACATGCCCAGAGCCAAACCCACTTTAGCGGGGTCGTTGCCGCCTTGCAGGCTTTGTGCAGCCACCGCAAAAACTGGTAACAACAAAAATAGGCCCAACATACGGGCTGCGAACAGGCCCGCCAGTGAAAAACTTGCACGGCGCTCAGCAGGGTTTAAGGCAAGTCGAACTTCTTTTGTCATATTTAAAATTAAGATTCGTTGCTGTTAAGGGCAAATGACCCTTCAAATTGATGGTGTCAACGCATCGACATCACAAGTTGCCGCGTTATAGTAACAAGTTACCCTCTAGCCTAGCAATTCTAACGGCGTCACCCCTTATGAGCTTTATACGTATTCGCGGTGCCCGCACCCACAACCTAAAGAACTTGTCGCTTGACTTACCCAAGCATAAGTTGGTGGTTTTGACGGGCTTATCAGGTTCAGGTAAATCGTCGTTGGCTTTTGACACGCTATATGCTGAGGGTCAAAGACGCTATGTTGAAAGTTTGTCAGCTTACGCACGTCAATTTCTTGATCAAATGGAGAAACCCGACGTCGATTTAATCGAAGGGTTATCACCCGCCATTTCAATTGAACAAAAATCAGCCGGCCACAACCCTCGCTCAACCGTGGGCACCAGCACTGAAATTCACGATTATCTTCGTTTACTTTATGCCCGTGTCGGCATACCAGTTTGCCCCACCCATCACATACCCCTCATCGCCCAAAGTGTCAGCCAAGTGGTTGACGCATTGTTAGCATGGCCCGACCAGACCCGCATTGCGATTTTGTCACCGATCGGTCAAATACCTGCCGTCGAATTGAAATCACGCTTTCAAGGGCTGCAGTCGCAAGGTTTTGTTCGACTGCGCGTCAATGGTGACATGCACGATATTGATGTACCACTGACTTCTCTCACAGCTGAAACGTTTGAAGTAGAAGTCGTCATCGACCGTCTACGCATTCGTCCAGATAGCAAAAGCCGATTAGCCGACAGCATTGAAACTGCCAACAAATTGTCTAATGGGCGAGTCAATGTACTCAACATGGACAGTAACCAAACACAGCCTTTTTCAAGTCACTTTTCTTGCCCCATTTGCCACCACAGCGTACCTGATTTAGAGCCTAAGTTCTTTAGTTTCAACAGTCCAAGTGGTGCCTGCCAGAGCTGTGATGGTCTGGGTCATATCGACATTTTTGACCTCAACCGCGTGGTAGCGTTTCCCGAGCAAAGCCTGAAAGCAGGCGCCATCAAAGGTTGGGACGCTCGGAACGCTTTCACGTTTTCCATACTCAGTAGTTTGGCGACCCATTATGGGTTTGACCTTGAAACCCCTTGGCAAGACTTACCTGAAACTGTTCATCGCGTTATTTTGCAGGGTTCTGGCACAGTTGAAATACCTTTTTTCTACCTTCAAGAAAATGGTCAAAGTTCAGTCAAACGCCATACCTTTGAAGGCGTTATGCCTAATTTAGAACGACGTTATCGTGAGTCAGTACTAGGCGCTGTTCGCGAAGAACTCAACAAGCAAAGGGTGCAAATCGTATGCCCTGATTGCGAGGGCTCACGTATTGGTAGCGTGGCACGCAATGTGTTGATTGCAGATCATGCCATTTACCAAGTCGAAGCCATGTCACTTTCAAAATGCTTGCAATGGTTTGAAGCGCTTGCCTTAACGGGCGCACGTCAAGAAATTGCTGATCGCATTGTGAAAGAAATTAGCTCACGCCTTAAATTTCTAAATAATGTTGGGCTCACTTATCTTTCATTAGACAGACGAGCCGACACCATCTCTGGAGGCGAGGCACAACGCATTCGGTTGGCCAGTCAAATTGGCTCAGGGTTAACCGGTGTGATGTACGTTTTAGACGAACCCTCAATCGGTCTTCACCAGCGCGATAACGATCGTTTAATTCATACCTTACAGCACTTACGTGACTTGGGTAACAGCGTCATCGTCGTCGAGCACGACGATGACATGATTCGCCAGGCTGACTGGGTCATTGACATGGGTCCTGGGGCAGGGGAGCACGGTGGTTATATCGTGGCGCAAGGCACCCCTGACGACATTTGTAACCACCCTGATTCCATAACAGGCCAATACCTAAGCGGTAAACGCAATATTCAAAGTGCACAATATCGCCCCGTCACAGATGAAACATTACGACTCGAACTACTCGGCTGCACAGGCAACAACTTAAAAAATGTTGATTTACGAGTACCTGTGGGTCGCTTTGTTTGCATCACGGGTGTCTCAGGTTCTGGCAAGTCAACGTTAATTAACGACACCCTCGCAGTTGCCATGTCGCGCGCCTTGCATCGTGCACACGCCGAACCGGCACCCTTCACAGATATACGCAATCTCAATTTGTTTGACAAAATCATCACTGTTGATCAAAGCCCAATCGGTCGTACCCCTCGTAGCAACCCAGCCACTTACACTGGCCTATTTACACCGATGCGCGAGCTTTTTGCAGAGGTGCCTGAAGCTAAAATTCGTGGTTACGACCCAGGGCGTTTTAGTTTTAACGTCAAAGGCGGTCGTTGCGAAAGTTGCCAAGGCGATGGCATGGTTAAAGTTGAAATGCATTTTTTACCTGATGTGTACGTCATGTGTGACGCCTGTCAGGGCAAACGATACAACCGAGAAACTTTAGAAATTCGTTACCGTGGGCTTAACATTCACGACGTACTTGAACTCAACGTTGAGCAAGCCCTAGCATTTTTTGAAGCGGTGCCCGCCATACAACGTAAGCTACAGACCCTGCTTGATGTGGGCTTATCTTACATACGTCTTGGTCAAAGTGCCACCACCCTATCAGGTGGTGAGGCCCAACGCGTCAAACTATCGCTTGAATTGTCTAAACGCAGTACAGGACAAACCCTTTTCATTCTTGATGAGCCCACGACGGGGCTACATTTTCAAGACATTTCTATGTTGTTGAATGTTCTAGATCAATTGGTTGCAGCAGGCAACACCGTTGTCGTGATTGAACACAATCTAGACGTCATTAAAACGGCTGATTGGGTTATTGACTTAGGGCCAGAAGGCGGCGATGGGGGCGGGCAAATTATCGCTCAAGGCCCACCCAAAAAAATAGCCAAGACTGCAGTAAGTTTTACAGGGCAATACTTGAAAAAATTATTTAAAACCAGCTAACCTTGCTGCATCAGCAGCCGGGTTCAAGCAGGTTGAACTGGCTGAGACAGGTATCGCACTTTGGCATGTTTGATATTGCTCAAACGACTTTAAATCAGCAGGTTGATCTAATTGTAAAGATGCCAGCACAGGGCTTTTGTCTGACCAAAAAGCCCATTTCGTATCGATTTGACTGGCGCGGCTACACATGCCTAAGTTTTGATCATTACAGGCTTTGACAACAGCTTTCAGCGCTGAAGCCGCATCGATGTAACCACACACAACCGCTTCACCACGGTTCACGCCGCCTTGCTCAACCGTTCCTTGTTCAACTGACAGATAAGCTAACCAACCTGGGGCACAAGTTGAATGAATATTGCCTGCAGAAGTTGTTTGATTTTGAGTGGCTACAAACAACAAACGACATCCACCGCCACGCGACATGGTTTTACAAACTTGAACTATAGATAGAACTTTAGTGGGCTGTGCAGACACAGTTTGAGCCATGACGGGCAGTGCAACCAAAGCGCTAGCAATCAAAAACATTCCCATTGCGCAGGCACGCGCTTGGCTCAACAGTTGCATAGACTTTTTGAATGACATCAAGAAAGTACTGACATGAACACTTGTATTGAAATTGATCTTTGTATGTGTAGTCATTTAAAACCCTTCTTCAATTTGAAATAACCGACGATATTCTTGTACAGCATATCGATCAGTCATGCCGGCCACATAATCAGAAATGGCTCGAGCTTGCTCGTTGTGGCCCTCTCTTCGATAATCTTCGGGCAAAAGCTGAGGCTGATCTAGAAACGCTTCAAATAACGCTCGCACAATTCGTTGCGCTTTGGTCATCATCCGCAATACACGATGATGACGATAAAGATTTTTTAATAAAAACTTTTTAAGCTGGTTCGCTTCAGCCCGCATCTCAGGGGAAAACCTTACCAGTGGTTCACATTGTCGCGCCACATTCGCATTAACTGGGTTGGCCAGTTGAATGCGCTCAGCGGTTGTGCGGGTGAGATCAGTAATTAAGGTGTTAATCATTTGACGTATGCTTTCAGACACCAGGCGACGCTCTTCAACATCAGGCCAACGGTGCCGCACTGACTCATAATGGCGTACGAAAAAAGGAACTTCCATTAATTGAGTCAACGTAATTAAACCTGACCGTAAACCGTCATCAATATCATGATTATTGTAGGCAATCTCATCGGCTAAGTTTGCCAACTGTGCCTCAATAGAAGGCTGTGTTCGATTGATAAACCGCTGCCCCACATCACCCAATTGTTTGGCATGATTCAGCGAACAATGCTTCAATATACCTTCACGTGTTTCAAACGTTAAATTTAAACCATCAAACCCGGGGTAACGTTCTTCGAGCGTATCAACCACCCGCAAGCTTTGCAAATTGTGTTCAAAACCACCCGCCTCAGGGGCATGTTGTGCCATGCAAGCGTTCAGTTCATCTTGGCCTGCATGACCAAAAGGTGTATGGCCTAAATCGTGCGCCAGGGCAATCGCCTCGGTTAGGTCTTCATCCAGCAGCAAACTGCGAGCCAACACACGCGCAATTTGTGCTACCTCAAGCGAATGGGTTAACCGTGTTCGGAACCAGTCACCCTCATGGTTAATAAACACTTGTGTTTTGTATTCCAACCGTCTAAAAGCATTGGCATGAATAATACGATCTCGATCACGTTGATATTCCGTGCGATTTGCAGGCGGCGCCTCGGGGAAACGACGACCCCGTGAATGCTGAGGGTCACTGGCATAGGGCGCGCGAAGCGTCATGAAGATTCCCCCTCAACTTTTGAGGCAATAAGTGCTTAAAACGGCCTCGACATACTCTAAGTCAGATGTTGTGACGAGTGCATGCCCAATATGAGGCATCACCACAAAATGAATGGTACCGGCTTGTGATTTTTTGTCACCCTGCATATGAGTGAGCCACTCTTGCGTACCCGACAAACTTGGAGCGCGCGTGGGACAACCTATGTCAGCGACAATTTTTTCAACACGCGCGACATCAGCCTCACTCAAACCCGCAACTTTTGCTGATAGGGCGGCTGCCATAACCAAACCACAACCTACCGCCTCACCGTGCAACCACTCTCCGTAGCCAAGACCCGCCTCAATAGCATGACCAAACGTATGGCCTAAATTCAAGAGGGCTCTTTGCCCTGCCTCACGCTCATCTGCCGAAACAACTTCAGCTTTAAACGCACACGAACGCCGAATCGCTTCGCCTAATAATAACGGGTCTCGAGACTTAAGGGCTGTTGCGTTTTGCTCACACCACGCAAAAAAATCAGCGTTCATAATCAGACCATATTTCACTACTTCAGCCAAACCAGCAGAAATTTCACGGTCAGGCAGGGTGGCAAGCACATCGGTATCGATTATGACGGCGATGGGTTGATAAAACGCACCGATCATATTTTTACCCAAAGGGTGATTAACAGCGGTTTTGCCACCCACTGAAGAATCGACTTGAGCCAACAAAGTAGTGGGCACCTGCACGAAACGAATGCCACGCATATAAACTGCAGCCGCAAAACCTGCCATATCACCAATTACACCGCCCCCTAAGGCCACAATGACCGCACGACGATCAAGTTGTGCTGACAACATTTCATCAAAAATTGTGTTTAGGGTGGACCAGTCTTTATATGCCTCACCATCAGGCAAAGTAATGGTCAAGGTTTTAAACCCTTTAGCCTGAATAGATTGGCGCACGCGGTCGCCGTAAAGCTGATCAACCACAGAGTTTGTCACCACCGCCACCATCGTGGCATCTACAGGTATACATTCGCCGACCAGATCAAGCTGGCCTGGAGCAATATGAATAGGGTAATGGCCACCTGGTGTGGCAACTTCAACGGTATGCATAGAAAGGGTTCCGGAAGTAGAATGAGAATTCGAATTGGGGCCATCAGCCCCTAAGGCCTGGGGCAGCTGTTGGATCACTTTTAGCTTGAGTGGTTGCGAAAGCTTAAATTGACGAACTTGCTCAATCAACTCGTGCACCACTGCAGAAATAGTTGAGGAGCCCGTGTCTAAAATAATGTCCGCAATTGACTTATAAAAGGGCTCACGCTCTATTAGCAAACGCTGTAACGTCGCACGAGGGTCACCTGTGGCGAGAAGGGGGCGATTGCGATCGCGAGCCGTTCGTCGATAAAGATCTTCAACGGAGGCACGTAAATAAATAACGACGCCTCGTTGTTTAAGATTTTCTCGGTTTTCTTGAGCAATGATGGCGCCACCACCCGTGGCCAAAATGATTTTTGGCATCTGGGTCATTTCTTCTAAGACCTGTGATTCACGCTTACGAAAGCCCTCTTCGCCCTCTATTTCAAAGACAACAGGTATGCGTACACCGCATCGCGCCTCGATTTCATGGTCAAGGTCAACAAAAGTTCTATGCAAGGTACGTGCCAGGTTTTTACCAATAGTGGTTTTACCTGAACCCATCATGCCAACCAGAAAAATTGAAGGTTCATCATCATTCATAACAACATTATCCCATTGCTTGGCCTCTCAGCGTAAAATTATAGGTAATGAGCAAATCTACCCAACATCGCGCATCCGACGACAGCGTTTCGTCGCCTTCAAGCAGCCCTTGGTTTATCAGGCTGTTTTTAAAACTTTTCCTTTTTAGCTTAGGCCTTGGCGTCGCAGGTCTTTTGTTAGCGTCTATTGCTGTTTCCATTGCATGGCCTAACTTGCCTGACTTAAATGCCATGACCGACTACCGGCCAAGGGTGCCTCTGCGCGTTTACACCGCAGACAAAGTATTAATCGGCGAGTTTGGTGAAGAGCGCCGTAACGTTTTACGTTTCAGCGAGTTTCCAGACGTCTTGAAATCAGCCGTTTTATCAGCTGAAGACGACCGTTTTTATCAGCATGGCGGTATCGACTGGATGGGTGTCGCCCGTGCGGGTTTAGCCAACATCATGGCCATGTCTAAAACGCAAGGGGCTAGCACCATTACTATGCAGGTGGCTCGAAATTTTTATCTTTCGTCTGAAAAAACCTGGTCACGTAAGTTTTACGAACTACTACTGACGTTTAAAATTGAATCGAGTTTAAGTAAAAACCAAATTTTAGAACTTTATCTTAACCAAATTTATTTAGGTCAAAGGTCTTACGGTTTTTCTACGGCAGCACGCACGTATTTTGGTAAAACTGTTTCTGAACTTACTGCGGCTGAAGCCGCAATGCTGGCAGGCATTCCCAAAGCGCCCTCACGATTTAACCCTATTTCAAATATTAAACGTGCAACCATTCGCCAGCATTACGTATTGGGTCGTATGCAATCGCTGGGCTACTTAACTGAGTCAGAATACAAAGCCGCTATGGTGGCACCAATTGTGTTGCGCTCCGGTCAAGGTACCCCAAGCGGTGGCTATGCCGTGCACGGTGAATACGCATCTGAGTTAGCGCGTCAGTTGCTATTTTCAATATACGGTGAAGATATTTATTCACGCGGTCTGAATGTCTACACCACCATTCTTGCCAAAGACCAAGAAGCCGCTTGGTCATCTTTACGTGAGGGTGTGCTTGACTACACCCGCCGAGCTCGCTACCCTGGCCCAGAAGATCAGGTCAAATTACCAACAGGTATTGAAAACAACGTCGCACAATTTGATGAAATTTTTGACGATGTACTTGAGAAACATCCTGATGCGGTAGGTTTTTTGACTGCAATTGTGCTGTCTGCTAGCCCTAATGAAGTGAAGTTGGCACGTAGCCCAACTGACATTATCACCATCACCGACAGAAAAATATTAGCTATTGTGTCACGTGCGCTTAACCCCAAAGCACCTTCAGCCGAACGTATTCAAAGGGGCTCCGTGGTCTACATCAACAAAGACCAAGACAAATGGGAAATTTTAAATCTACCCGAAGTTCAAGCGGCCTTTATTGCCCTCACTCCGCAAGACGGCGCCATACGTGCCATGGTCGGGGGCTTTGACTTTTATCGCGGCAATTTTAATCGTGTCACCCAGGCTTGGCGTCAACCCGGTTCAGCGTTTAAACCCTTCATCTATGCTGCCTCACTTGAGCGAGGTTTAACACCTAGCACCCTTATTTCAGATCAACCGTTTTCATTAACAGCTGCTCAAACCGGTTCAAATAAAGATTGGAACCCTAAAAACTATGGCAATGATTACGAAGAGTCTTTCACCATGCGCGAAGCCATCGCACGCTCTAAAAACATGGTTTCTATTCGTATTTTGCAAGCTATTACACCTCAATACGCCCAAGACTATATTTCACGTTTTGGTTTTGATCGTGCCAAACACCCCGCATTCCTTCCCATGGCGCTAGGTTCAGGGGCAGTCACACCTATGCAGATAGCAACTGGGTATGCTGTTTTTGCCAATGGTGGTTACCGTGTCACACCTTTTTTAATTGACCGAGTGACCGACTCTGATGGCACCTTATTAATGCAAGCGCGGCCCACTATTGCTGGCGACGTGGCTGCACGAGCTATTGACCCACGCACCGCATACGTGATGGACGACCTGCTACGCGGGGTGGCTACAAATGGCACGGCTGCCAAAGCGCGGCAAGCGCTTAAACGCGATGACATAGCGGGCAAAACCGGCACTACAAATGATTCTGTAGATGCTTGGTTTGCTGGCTACACACCAAACTTAGTGGGTGTGGCTTGGCTAGGCTTTGATCAACCTAAATCATTGGGCACTCGCGAAACAGGTGGCGGTGCCGCACTACCGATTTGGTTAGGTTACATGCAAGAGGCGCTTAAAGCGTTTCCTGTTCAAAAGCGCGGTTTGCCACCGGGCGGCCTCATCGTTGATGGCAATAATATGTATTTCAGCGAATTTCCACCAGGCCAAGCCGTTACCCGGATTGGTATTGATGAAAAACCTGCTTCACAAGATGCCATTGGCGATTTAATTAACAGTCTCAGTGGTAGCACGCCGACAAATTAAACTTTGACAGAAATAGCGTGCCCTGTGGCAGCAGAAAAAATCTGCGACAAGGCTTCGTGCATCACCAAACCACCGCGCGTATCTTGCCAGTGTTGGCCATCAAATGCGTAATGAAAACCACCACTTGGGGCTGCTACCCATATTTGCTGCATAGGGGCTTGACTATTTATCACAACAGGCGTGACATTATCAAACATTAAGTTCAATACATTGGCTTCACGTTTGGCATCAACATCAACATCTAAACGTTCGAACCAATCGTCAACTTGCAGCTCTAGAGCGTCTAAAATACCTTTAACGCGGTTATCAAATTCTGTTTCAGTCATAATATTTTTCCTGTCATCTACCGGAGCTTGACGTGAGTTTTTCGAATCAAAAGCGTATTACGGGTTGTATCACGATATCAGTTTTAGGGTTAGCATTACTGACAGGTTGTGGTTTTAAAGGGCCTTTATATCTACCCCCCCCACCTGATACGTTAAGTGGCAAGTCGACGGGTTCATCAAATCAAACCGACCAACCAAGCTCACAAACATCTGAGCAATCGGGGTCTGTTGTATCGCCGTACTCGCCCTATATGCAACAGAACCCCTCACTTGAACCCGCACCCCGCATAATCGAATAATCTGTCTCATGACTCGTCACTTTAAAGAATAGAACATGTCTGTATTAAACACACTCGCACAACCTTTCTCGCCTGCTGGCTTTCCCCATTTTCATTACGATCAAGGTCAATTGTTCGCTGAGGGTAGTAAATTAGCCGAAATAGCCCAACAAGTCGGCACGCCCTGCTACGTCTATTCAAAAGCGGCCATTACCCAAGCTTGGCAAGCCTATCAAGCTGCTATTGGTACACGCCGAGTTTTAGTTTGTTATGGCATGAAAGCGAACAGTAACTTGTCCATTTTGAATACTTTTAGAGCCTTAGGTAGCGGTTTTGATATTGTCTCTGGCGGTGAACTGGCACGTGTTTTAAAGGTGGGTGCCGACCCTAAAAAAATAGTTTTCTCAGGTGTAGGTAAACAAACATGGGAAATTGAACACGCAATAAAGGTTGGCGTGAAATGTTTTAACGTTGAGTCAGCCTCTGAGCTTAAGCGAATTTCTCAGGTTGCAAGCGCCCTAAAAGCAACCGC
This sequence comes from uncultured Alcaligenaceae bacterium, assembly GCA_937896225.1. Lineage (GTDB taxonomy): Bacteria > Pseudomonadota > Gammaproteobacteria > Burkholderiales > Burkholderiaceae_B > Algicoccus. The sequence goes on from CALBMZ010000063.1 coordinate 117,225, forward strand.
CACGATTTCCTTGCGCGTGAACCCCGATGTTGATGCACAAACTCACCCCTATATTTCAACAGGTTTAAAAGAAAATAAGTTTGGCATTGCCATTGAAGATGCCCTTCAAACCTATCAATTGGCCGCTACATTACCCGGTTTACAAGTTGTTGGGGTCGATTGTCATATCGGCTCTCAAATCACTGAAACAGCCCCCTATTTAGATGCACTTGATAAGCTTTTAGCCCTAATTGATACGCTCAAAGAAAACGGCATTGCACTCAAACATTTAGACCTAGGTGGAGGTTTGGGTATTCGTTATGACGACGAAACACCGCTCGCTCCAAGTTTGTTACTGAGTGCTATTTTTACGGTAATAGATCAGCGCGGGTACTCAGATCTTGAATTGGTTTTTGAGCCGGGCCGCTCATTGGTTGGTAACGCGGGCGTTCTAATGACAACTGTTCAATACCTCAAACACACTGAAGCACGTAATTTTGCCATCATTGATGCAGGTATGAATGATCTTATTCGCCCAGCCCTCTACCAAGCTTGGCATGGCGTCTTGCCGCTTGATTTGCCAAAGGCTGAGCTTGCCACGCATCATTACGATTTAGTTGGCCCAGTCTGCGAAAGCGCTGACTGGTTGGCCAAACAGCGCCTATTAGACTTACAAGAAGATCAAGTGTTAGCCCTCGACTCAGCGGGTGCTTATGGCTTTGTCATGGCCTGTAACTACAATACTCGCGGTCGACCTGCAGAGGTCTTGGTTGACGGGTCAACATGGCACATTATTAGAACACGCGAGACATTTGAAGACATGATACGGGGCGAATCTCTGCCTTAACACGACACAATTTGGCTACTTAGCTACTTCGCTTCTTAGGTGGTGTATTGGTATTGTGCTTAGTTGAGTGATTTTGTCCAGATGTGTCGATTTGTCCAAAGTAAAACCAACACCATCAAGGCAGGCAACATCAGTAGAGTGAAGCTCACACCATAACTGTGAAACGTTGCAGCAATAAAACCAAACAATGGTGGCCCAAACAATACCCCCATAAAGGTAAAGCCGAGTGTGCCGCCCGTAGCCATTCCCGCTTGGCCTTTTGGTGCTTGTCGAGCAACCTCAGCCAGGTAAACCCCATTCCAACCAATTGCAGTTGCACCCAACACGATTAGTATTAAGAATAAATAGAGATGGGGCGTATTTGCAGTTAATGCGCCAGTCGCAACAGTGACCATGGCTAAGCCTACCGCAATGGTCATGAGCATTTTGCTCGAGCCTAGCCAATTATCGGCCATCCAACCCCAAACAATTCGACCTATTACACCGGCGGCCTGCGCCACAGTTAATGCCACGCCTGCAGCCACCAGCCCCCAACCCAAATCTTCAAACAAATAAGTCACTAGATATGTTGTAACCGATACTTGTGTGACAGAAAACATAAGCGACACAATCGCTAAGATACGCAAACTTTTATGTTGCCAAACCAATTTGACGGGTTGAACCAAGCTTTGCACAATTGAAGCACGTGCACTTGGGTCTCGATCGTGGTCGAGTGCGGCGCGTAGGGGCTTAACAAGCCAAGCACAAATTAGACAAGCAATTGCTACAGAAATCGTCGCTAATTGCCATCCAAACCAGCCTTCAACGCTGGGTAAGATCAAACCAGCCAACATACCACCGACCGGAACACCCGTTTGTTTAATAGAAAAAACGAGAGACAAACGTTCAGGAGGGGTTGACTGTATTAATAAATGTGAGCTGGCTGGGGTAATGGGCCCGTAACCCAAACCAATGAACATGGCACCCAAAACAATTGTGACAGGGTGTGCAACCGCACACATGATCAAACCAAATGAGGTAATACCTAAACAAATTTGGCTTAAACCCAATGCACCCCATCGTTTAACGGCAGCACCACCTAAGATACTTGCAAACATGGCAGCAAGATACACCGCTGCCACGTACAGACCCACAAACGCAGGTGATACGCCTATTGAATCGCCAACAACAGGCGCCATCACCGGTAAGGTAATGAGTGCCATTGAGCTAAGCGCCTGAATAGCCAGAGTAGCAGTCAACACCCACGTTGAATTAGGATGTTGTCCTTGCGATACTGTCATATGACCTTGATATTTTTCGGTTGTTATAGACGTATTTTAAAGCCATAACAACCGAAAAAAAATTTGGCGCCTCAGATTGAATTACATTTTTTTGACTTACAGTTGACCTAGAGCGCACCGTAAGAATGTAGGCCCGACAAAAACATATTAACGCCCAAGAATGCAAAGCCCGTGATTAGTAAGCCAACCAAAGCCCAGTAAGCCGAAACCGTGCCACGCATACCTTTCATTAAACGTAAATGTAACCAAGCTGCGTAATTTAGCCAAACAATAAGCGCCCAAGTTTCTTTAGGGTCCCATTGCCAATAAGCACCCCAAGCATCGGCTGCCCATAGTGCACCTAAAATCGTTGCGACGGTAAAAAATGCAAAACCAATGGCAATTGCTCGATACATAATATCGTCAAGCACCTCAAACGACGGCAGTTTATCGGCAATAGGGCGACGAAACAATAAGATGGTGCCCACCACAACGGCACCAATACCAAAATAAATCATCCATGTTGCTGATAAACCATCAGAGCGAAACACCATGGGTTCGGCAGCAAGTAAAACGCCCATGATGAACAATGGCGCAAGCTTTACCCATGAGCGAGTATGACCATTTTCTTTTACCAAATAAGCAAAACCCACCATGGCCGCTAATGAGAATGTGCCATAACCAATAAAGTTAGCCGGTACATGTATCTTCATCCACCAGCTCTTTAAAGCCGGTACCAAAGGTTGAATTTGATAGGCATCGCGTGTAATTGAGTACCACATCAAGAAAACGACCGTTGAGGTGACAATCAACATCACAAAGCCACCCAAAGCACGGGTGTTATAACGTTTCTCGTAATACAGGTAAAACAAAGACGTAATGATAGCAAATAGAACAAAAACTTCGTATAGATTACTAACCGGTATATGACCTAAATCGGGCCCTAACAAGTGACCCTCGCGCCAGCGTACCAACAAGCCTGTTGTGCCAGCAAACACTGCACCCCAAGTCAGCGCCGTGCCCAACCAAGCCGCCGTCTTACTAAACAAACCGACCCAGTAGCAAATGGTGGCAACAATAAACAACACGCACATCCATAAAATGGCTGATTGCGATGAAAACAAATACTTTAATAAAAAAACCTGGTCTGCTCGCGCTAAGTCAGATTGATACAACCATATAGCAAATAGTGCGGCTAAACCACTCGCCACTAAAATAGTTCGCAATGGTCGCCATAACCAACCCAACCAAACCAGGAAAGGCACTGCAGACACCAAAATAATTTTTTCGTAGTAGTCCATCGATTGTGGGTATTGCTTCAATGCATAAGCAACCCCGAGCGACAATAAAATGAAAAAAACAAAGTCTGTCCAGTCAATACGACGTTTAATGAAGCGCGACTCATGGCGATCGTTAGGGTCATTTAAGTCACCCCATTGCTGAGTTGACGGAGCTGTCGTAGTATTCATGATGATTCCTTCTTCGCATCTAAGCGTTTCATCGCTTGCTGAAATTTTTCAAACTCACGGTTGAAATCAAGAGTACGTTTTTGTGACGTCATAGCAGCTATTACATGCGTTTGGTTTTCACCCGATGGGTGACGCAACCAAACCCAAATACGCCTATCACGCACATAAAACATTGAAAAAACGCCAAAAATTAACAATACACAGCCAATATATACAATCAACATACCTGGTGCACGACTAACCTGAAAAACACTAGCCTGAACATGGTTAAAAGTCTTGAGCGTAAACAAAATAGGAGCCGGGTATAAAGCTAAATCAGACAAGGCTGCAATGGCCAGTTGGGTCCATTGACCTTGTTGGGCATCGAGTGGATCAAACAACACCCGGCCGCTCTGAACTCGAGATAGTGCCCGCAATTCGGCTAAAGAAGCACCCAAAACTCTCACAACCACGTCTGCAGCGCGAGGCAATTCGGCTGCTGGTACATTTTTTTCAAGAAAAGCAGATACCCCTTGCAAACCACTTTGGGCAAAGGTATCAAGCGTTCTTTCTGCTGACAGTTGAAGCGCTTGCTGGTCAACTGAAGTGCTTGCATTATTGATCGCGAACTGGCGCGCAGCCGCTTTTCTAAGTGCTGGGTTAGCCAGTGCTGCGCGTAACTCCATAAACTCCAGAGGCCCTGACTGCTCATCAACAGGAATACGCATGTATCTGAAGGCGCCCCCTCGATTAGGGTCTTCTACCCCAACCAACAATACTCGAGCACCATCTAACTCAATGGGCAACATGTAATTATGAAATAGTGTAGCTTGCCCACTTTCGTCAATAATTTTGTACTCAACGCTAGGACCAATGTTCCTAAGTTGAGTTGTTTTCTTTGATGCAGCGCTACCTGTCACGGCAGCAACATGCTCTCGTAGAACTTGCGGTTGAGGGTCACCCGCACTCAAATCTTCAACATTAATGGGGCGCAAACCCGTCACCTCTAATTGAACCTTTCGATTGTTTTGGCCGAGTGTTAATTCGACACTTTCACCTACCTGCTTAGTCATCGAAACAGGCTCAACTCTTGGCCCTTGAAGCGGGTAACCTTCAAGTACCAACTCACTGCCACCGTCGTCAAAACTAGACTGATAAACCGTCACACCTTTGTAGCGTAGGGGTTCATTCACCTCAATCGTGACATCAAACTTTTCACCCGTATCGGGGTCAGTGACCTCTACTTCGCTCGCAAAACGACTAGGCATGCCCGTTGAGTAATAATCAACAATAAATTTTTTCAGTGTGAGCTCAAAAGGTAAAGGTTGCACCATTGCACCTTGACCCACGTTAACAATGGCATTACTTCTTGTTGCACCCTCAGGTATCAACACATTCGATCTAAAACTAGGGTTGTTAATTGACAACCGACCTGAAGGGGGTACGTCAGCAATCAACATATTTTCGAGTAATGGTTTTTTGTCGAACATCCATACTTGAAAACGAACCGGCAACTCGCTATCGAGTAAACCACCAATACAGATGATGACAATTGATGCGTGAGCAGCGATATAGCCTAAACGATTTGCACCACCTTTTTTAGCGGCAATTAAAACGCCATTTTCTTCTTGACGCTTTTTAAAACCATAACCCTGTTTAGCTAACCAGGCTGAAATAGCTTGCGTACTAGAAGATAAATCTCTTTGTGTATCGACTTCAACCCGATGATGGAAGGCACGCAAACTAGAACCCCGAACCGATTCACGATAAGAGCGCATGTCTTTGATCATTTTGGGGGCATTGCGCACCAAGCATAGGCTGGTTGACACCACCAAAAACGCCATAATCAGTAAGAACCACCAATTATTATAGATTGACCAAACTGAGAATTTATCAAGAACGTCAAACCAAAAGGGACCAAACTGGTCTATGTAACTATTTTCAGATCGATTTTGGGGTAGAACTGTGCCCACAACGCTTGCGACACAAATAATCGTCAACAAACTAATTGAAAACCTCATTGATGCGAACATCTCAATGATGTCTGCAAATGAAACTCGGCGCAGCGGCGGCGTTAGCGTCGCCTCAGAGCTTGTCTGCGTCATGACAACCCTTGAAAAATGATGGGCTACCATAAGCCCTATCAATATATGACTTCTTATAAAGCGTTACGTTCACGCTTTAGGCACCAAATAAGGGTAAAACCCTATTTGGTGCTAGACGAAAGATGATTAACGCAGACCCGCTGCATAATCAGACACCGCTTTGATGTCTTCGTCTGTCATTCTGCTAGCAATTTGACTCATCATGGCACTGTTACCACGATGACCCGCTCGGAAATATTTAAGCTGATCTTCAATGTAGCTTCCATATTGCCCCCCCAACCGCGGGTACTGAGCAGGAATACCCGCACCATTTGCCGAATGGCATGCGGCGCAGGCTGGTACATTACGGTCAGCAATACCGCCACGCCAAATTTGCTGGCCACGCTCGACCAATTTGATATTTGACGCATTGGCAGGTGCCGTTAAACTTTGTTCGGCTAAATACAACGACAAATTTCGCATGTCAGCTTCGGTAAGGGGGGTTGCTAGGGCCGTCATCATCGACGGGGCGCCATCAGCGCCTCGTCTTAAGGCCATGGTTGCACCATCTTTAACTTTAAACTCAACGAGCTGCTTGTAAATATACTCGTGCGGTTGTGCAGCCAAATTAGGGTTAGTAGGCAACGCGCTGTTACCCGCAGCCCCGTGACAGGAAACACAGGCAACAATGCCACGCGCCGCATCACCTTGCTCGTACAACATGGCACCCTGTTTAACATCAGGCTTAATGGGGCCAGTTGAAGCCCCAGCTGCTTGAACGTTTGACACAAATAAAATAGAAGCAATCGCCGTAGCGGCTGCAAATACAAAGGAAAATGACATTAAATGAACACCCTTCATGAATTACCTCGACAGATTCAGACCCTGCTTAGCCCTAGCGATTATACAATAGGGATTCATCGCTAGTTAGGACTAATTAATTTTGTCTATTCTTCATCGTGCCTCTTTTGCCATTTCAGCCGCTCGGCTTGACCAACTTCCGCTGCCTGGCGCCCCTGAAGTGTGTTTTGTCGGTCGATCAAATTCGGGTAAGTCGACCGCAATCAATGTATTGACCAATCAAAAAAGGCTTGCATACTCAAGCAAAACACCTGGTCGCACACGTTTAATAAACATGTTTGGGTTACCAGACCCTATCGACCCCGATGCCAAGCTAGGCTATGTGGTCGATTTACCTGGCTACGGCTACGCTGCTGTTGCGCATGCTGCCCGATTAGAGTGGGCCGATGTTATGGGCGACTATTTGGCAACACGACCTAGCCTAGCAGGTGTGGTGCTACTGATTGATATTAGACGTGGGGTTACTGAGCTTGACCGTCGCTTGGCAGACTGGCTAGCCCCAGCTCGCCGACCCGTTTTAGTATTATTAACCAAAGCCGATAAATTGCCATATGGCCAACGTATCAAAGCCGTTTTTGCGGTCAAAAAACAGCTTGAAGACCTAGGTAACCTTCAGGCTATTCCGTTTTCAGCGACTGCAAGACTGGGTCTCGACGAAGCTACTGCACGTATTACTAACTGGATATCTCCTCAGGTCGTACCATGAACCCTATCCACCTTGATTTTGCCGATTTTCCATCTCATCGTCCACGCCGATTAAGGCGTGATGACTTTTCTAGACGTCTGGTTAGAGAAAACCATTTATCAGTAAATGACCTCATTTATCCTGTCTTTGTTTTAGAAGGTGAAGGTATTGAGCAACCGGTGCAATCTATGCCTGGTGTTTCTCGTTATTCGCTTGATAAGTTATTAAGCGTAGCCGAAGAAACATTAAAGCTTGGCATACCCGTGATGGCTCTTTTTCCAGTTATAGAACCTTCGCTTAAAAGTCTTGACGGTGCAGAGGCTTTTAATGAAAATGGTTTGGTGCCTCGCGTTATTCAGGCTTTAAAGACTCGGTTTCCTGAGCTTGGAGTAATGACTGATGTCGCGCTTGATCCCTATACAAGCCACGGCCAAGATGGTGTCATCGACCATGCAGGCTACGTTTTGAACGACATTACTTTAAGCATTTTACAAAAACAAGCTTTGATTCAGGCCCAAGCCGGCGTTGATATCGTTGCGCCCAGCGACATGATGGATGGTCGCATAGCGGCCATTCGTCACACACTTGAATCAAACGAATTTATTCACACCCGCATCATGGCTTATTCTGCAAAGTTTGCTAGTGCGTTTTACGGGCCCTTTAGGGATGCTGTCGGTTCTGCAAGCAACCTAGGTAAATCAAACAAAATGACTTATCAACTTGACCCAGCAAATATTGATGAAGCATTACGAGAAGCCGCTGCTGACTTGAGAGAGGGCGCAGACATGATCATGGTGAAACCTGGTATGCCTTACCTTGATGTGTTGCGCCGCATAAAAGATGCATTTAGAGCGCCTACTTTTGCTTACCAAGTTAGTGGTGAATACGCCATGATACAAGCCGCTGCGGCTAATGGCTGGTTAGACCACGATAACGTTATGATTGAATCTTTACTTGGTTTTAAGCGGGCTGGGGCAGACGGTGTACTCACTTACTTTGCACTTGAAGCTGCCAAACTAATACGTCGTTGATTCAGTTTATGAGCAAACCAATAAGCAATCAGCGGCATCAATAAAATTGCAAAAATAAATACGCTACCCAAACCGAACTGATCAACAACCTGTGCGCCCAAAGTGATGCCTATTGCTTGACCAGCAAACAAAAATGATGCAAATAAAGCAACCGCTGTACCGCGCCTTTCGGGCGCCATTTGTGTGGCAAGTGTTTGTAAAACAGCATGCATAAAATAGTAACCAAGCCCACACATTACGCTAGCAAGCATCGCAAACTGCCAGCCAGGTACCCACAAGAATATGATGTAACTTAGCGCAAGTATCACTCCACCAGACTGAACCAGATGTGATTCACCTAAACGTTTAATCACCCATTTAGAAATCATTACATATATTAGCGCGCCACAGCTATACAAGCCCGTGATTAAACCCGCCATGGTTGAAGAAATTTCATGCTTCATTTGTAAATATGAGGGCACAAAGGAGAGGGCTCCAAAAACTAAGGCACCTTCAATCAGTACAATGCCCAAAACAACTCTTGCCCATGGAATGGCTATGACCCCTTTGATGGGGGTCAGTAACTCAAAACCAACTTGGCTCTTATTTTTTAAATCTGGCATGCTCCCTCGTTGGCTGATAAGCAATGTACCAACCACCAAATATAGCGAACCTAAAAAATAAAACGATGCTCGCCAACCTAATGTGTCTGCAAACATGCCGCCCAACACCAAACCACTGCCCATACCCGTGACCATACCAATTGAAAACTTTGCTAGTGTCTCTTGTCTTTTTTCGTATGGAACGTGATCACCTATCCACGCCATTGACATCGGTATGATGCCGGCAGCTGCCGCACCAGATAAAAACCTACCCACAACAATTAAATCAAAAGTGGGTGCTATGGCAACCCAATAATTTCCGACAGCGCAGGCCAATGTTGCGGTTGCAACGGTTCGGTATTTGCCAAAACGATCACCAATTGGTCCATAGAAGAATTGCATTACGCCATAGGCCACAGCAAACCAAGTCATCACATGGGCTGCTTCACCAGTCGTTATATCAAAAGTTTCAGATAAGTTCATTAGCGCTGGGTCTAAAACTCTAAACGCACAAGTGCTGGCGAACGAAGCGATACCCAATAGTAAGATCGCTCTTGTTGTCGATGAATTAGACATGATCATTAATCAATTTACATTTAAGATGCCGAAGATCAATTAGCCTGAGGACTAAGGGCTAATCCTAAGGGGGTTATGAACTTATGGTTTTTTATTCATTCCCAAAACGCGATCAAGAGCAGGTGTAAATTTTTCAGCAGACTGAAAGCCTATGATACGTATATTTTTAATTTCACGACCACTCGATTCAAAAAATAATATTCCAGGTGGCCCAAACAAATTAAATTTTTTCAATAATTCGCGATGTTGGGGCGTATTTTTTGTAACATCAGCTTTCAGAAGTAAAAATTGCTGCATGCGATTGATAACGTTGGGGTCTGTAAAAGTAAAAGCTTCCATTTCTTTACATGACACGCACCAATCAGCATAAAAATCTAGCATTACTGGTTTGGTCGATGTTGACAGAGCCACTTGCAACGCTTCAACGGAATCAATTATTTGAAAAGCTGGCTTCACATTTAATTGACTAGGTAAGTTATTACTTTGACCCACTTGAATAGTTTGACTTTTAGCAGAATTTGAATTGCCATTTTTTAATGCTATTTGGCTGAGCGGATCAAGGAGGGAGCGGGCGCCAGTCATAGCGCCAACTAGCCAAAAAACTGCTAGCAACATCAGCACAAAACCAATGGTTTTTTTAACTGCATCAAACAACACTGAGCGATTTAAGTCGCGTTGATTAAAAGTACCAAGTAAGAAACCACTAAATATTGCCAAGAACGACCAACCCATTAAGTTGACCTGCGACGGTATGACAGGTGAAAGCATCCACCATGCTGTCGCAAGGAGTAATACACCGAAGAATTTTTTGACATCTTCCATCCATGCACCGGCTTTGGGTAAGAAGGTTCCCGCTGACGCACCGAGTAACAATAGGGGTATGCCCATACCCCAAGCCATAGCAAACAATGCGCCACCACCCAGCCAGACGTCTTTCGTTTGAGAGATATATAAGAGAGCGCCTGCTAGTGGTGCAGCAACACAAGGACCCAAAATAAAAGCTGAAACAGCTCCCATGACAAAGGCAATCGCAGCTTTTCCACCACGAAGGCTTGAAGCTTGATGAGTAAGCTTAGTTTGAATAGACTGTGGCATTTCGAATCGAACGATATCGAACATAGCCAAGCCCATCAACGCTAACAATGCCGCAAAAAGACTCAATAACCAAGGCGTCTGTAACCATAGCGCTAGGCTTGCACCACTTAACCCGGCGAATACACCTAGAGCTGTATAAATTAAAGACATACCGGCTACATAAGAGGCCGCTAAACCGAAACCACGCGCACGAGATACTTGATTACTTTGACCAACGATTAACATCGATAAGATGGGTATCATTGGCAATACGCATGGGGTCAATGAAAGAAGTAGGCCCAACACAAAAAAAAGCGCTATATTTCCCCAAAATGAACCCGAGTTAAGTGCTTGTGTAAAGTTTGAGTCATCAGAACTATTTACTAAACTTGAGAAACTTGACTTGTTTATCTTGCTATCAATTAACTTCGAATTTGTAGTATCCGTAGTAGACGATACATCTTTTATATTATCAATGTTTAATGTGGGCGGGCGGGGTGAAATGTCGTCATCAAGATTAGCTGTAATGCTAATAAGGCGGTAACCCGACAAATCACTTATTGGCTCAATTTGAATAGCTGACGTAACAGGTGGGTAGCAAATACCTTGTTCAGCACAACCTTGACTCACAACTTTCAATATAAACTTACTGTCAATTGTATTTTCATTCCAGTCACTTAAAATGACCGGAATATTGACTTGCCTAAAATAGAGCCCCATATCTTTGTCAAAAGTAGGGTCATATTTAACTTTGGCTGGGGGATAACCAATATTACTTATAGAGATAGATGAATTCTCAATGGAAAATTCAAATCGCTCTTGGTAAAGGTAATAACCTGAAGCAATTTTGAAATTTACATTAACTATATTTTTATTGGAAACATTTGCATCTATGTAAAAAGCTTGCTCAGGTGCAAGAAATGTTTGAGCCACACTGAACTGTGAAAAAAAACAAACCCCGATCGCACTGAAGCAATAAGCAAGAATTCTTAATGTGTATCGATGCACCAAAGTACCTCAATGGCTATGAACTTATATAGTTTACAACGAACTCAAAAGCGAAAAAAAACAGGCCGAGGCCTGTTTCTATAACTAAAAAAAGCAAACATTTGTACAGCGCTTCTTTATAGTAACTAAGCCTGACTGATATTATTCAGACTTAGCAGTTGTGTCTTCAGTTTCATCATCAACTGGGCGGTCAACAAGTTCCATAAAAGCCATAGGCGCATTGTCACCTTGACGAAAACCCATTTTTAAAACACGCGTGTAACCACCGTTACGGTTAGCATAACGAGGGCCAATTTCAGCAAATAACTTAATGACTGCATCGCGATCACGTAGACGCGCAAAAGCCAAACGTTTGTTTGCTAAAGTAGGATTTTTACCCATTGTGATAAGAGGCTCAATTACACCACGTAGAGACTTAGCTTTAGGGAGAGTTGTTTTAATCGCCTCATGCGTTAAAAGAGAAACTGCCATGTTACGAAACATAGCTTTGCGATGACTACTTGTACGATTTAATTTACGAAGACCATTACCGTGACGCATATTATTTCCTTTGAATCTAAAAGACTGTCTCTTCTATCGGCTAGCCGCGGGACAGATAATATAATTATTAATTAAGGACGATCGAGACCCATTGGAGGCCAGCTTTCGAGTTTCATACCTAAAGTTAAACCGCGCGCACCTAATACTTCTTTAATTTCATTAAGCGACTTACGACCCAAATTAGGTGTTTTTAGTAATTCATTTTCCGTGCGTTGAATCAAATCACCAATGTAATAAATATTTTCAGCTTTTAAACAATTAGCTGAACGAACTGTTAACTCTAAGTCATCAACCGGGCGCAACAGAACAGGATCAATCTGAGGTGAACCGCGAAGAGGTGTATCAAACGAGTCTCCGTTACCTTCTAAGGCCGCAAAAACGGAAATTTGATCCATTAAGATGCGAGCAGACTGTCTAACTGCTTCTTCAGGAGAAATGACGCCGTTTGTTTCCACATCAAGAATTAACTTATCTAAATCAGTACGTTGTTCGACCCGCGCATTTTCAACAATATAACTTACTCGACGAACTGGACTAAAAGAGGCGTCAAGAACAATGCGTCCAATTGACTGGCTGCGATCATCTGTAAGAGCACGAACATTGCCTGGCACATAACCACGGCCTTGCTCAATTTTGACTTGCATTTCAATATGGCCGGATTCGGTCAAATGAGCAATCACATGATGAGGATTAATAATTTCAACGTCGTGTGGAAGCTCAATGTCAGAGGCCAAAACAGGACCAGCACCTTGCTTACGTAAAACAAGAGAAACTTCGTCTCGGCTATGTAATTTAAATACAATGCCTTTTAAGTTCAGTAAGACATCAACAACATCTTCACGAATACCGTTTATAGTTGAGTACTCATGAACTACACCAGTAATTTGTACTTCAGTCGGGGCATAACCCGTCATTGAAGATAACAAGATCCTGCGCAATGCATTGCCTAATGTATGGCCAAAACCACGCTCAAACGGTTCCATAATCACTTTTGCATGATTATTACCAACCATTTCTACTTCAATGGAGCGGGGCTTTAAGAAACCTTGTGTTGACATGATGATACCTTATTCAATACCCTCGGTACATTACACCGATAAGGCTGACAAAAAAAAGAAAACGACCAGTAAGCGTATTTACTTGTGTGAACCAAAAAAACTGATGCAAACAAAAATTTACACTGGCCGTTAGATCAAAACGTTATCGTGAATACAATTCAACAACCATTGACTCATTAATTTCACGAGCTACATCAGCGCGATCAGGTACTTGTTTAAAAATACCTGATAATTTAGTTGCATCAACAGATACCCACTGAGGGAAACCTGAAGTAGCAGCTAAATCAAGCGACTCACGAATACGCACTTGTTTCTGTGCTTTTTCACGAATTGCAACCACATCGCCAGCACTAACCATCATCGAAGCGATGTCTGAACGTCTGCCGTTTAACTCGATTGCTCGGTGAGAAACCAATTGACGTGCTTCAGCGCGAGTTGAACCAAAACCCATGCGATAAACAACGTTGTCTAAACGTGATTCAAGCAATTGAATTAAAGTTTCACCCGTGTTCCCACGGCGACGCTCAGCTTCAGCAAAATATTTACGGAACTGCTTTTCAAGCACACCGTACATACGTTTTAGTTTCTGCTTTTCGCGTAACTGTAAGCCGTAGTCTGAAGTACGGGCACCTGAAGTACGGCCATGTTGGCCTGGCTTAGAATCAAGCTTACACTTAGATTCAAGCGAACGACGGTTGCTCTTTAAAGAGAGATCAATACCCTCGCGACGCGAGAGTTTGCATTTAGGTCCGGTATAACGTGCCATGAGTAGCTTCCTTAGATACGACGGCGCTTGGGTGGCCGGCAACCATTGTGCGGAACCGGCGTAATATCAGCGATGCTTGAAATTTTGATGCCGAGTGCATTCAATGCGCGAACTGATGACTCACGACCAGGGCCAGGGCCCTTAATTCGTACTTCAAGAGTTTTAATACCGCATTCAATTGCCACACGTCCTGCAGATTCAGCAGCAACCTGCGCTGCAAAAGGAGTCGACTTACGTGATCCCTTAAAACCTGCACCTCCTGAAGTCGCCCAAGATAACGCATTACCTTGACGATCAGTAATTGTAATAATCGTGTTATTAAAAGAAGCATGTACGTGAGCAATACCGTCAGATACATTCTTTTTAATTTTTTTGCGCACACGCGCGCCAGTTGAGGCTTTTGCCATGTTCAATTCCCCTTATTTCTTAAGGCTTGCTGCCGCACGACGCGGACCCTTGCGGGTGCGTGCGTTTGTACGGGTACGTTGACCGCGAACAGGTAAACCACGTTTGTGACGCATGCCGCGATAAGTGCCCAAGTCTATCAATCGTTTGATTGATAATTGAACTTCGCGACGCAAGTCACCTTCTACCGTCAACACACCAATGTGTTCACGAATACGCTCAAGCTCAGCATCGCTGAGGTCTTTAACTTTTTTGGTAAGTTCAACACCAGCAGCTTCACAAATTTTGCGAGCACGAGTGCGACCAATTCCAAAAATCGCTGTTAAGCCGATCTCGGTATGTTGATGCGGCGGAATATTGATGCCAGAAATACGGGCCATGGCTGTTCCTTAGATAAAATCGATGCTTGGGCTCATTTTCATTAGCCCTGGCGCTGTTTGTGACGTGGGTCGGTGCAAATCACACGAACCACACCGTGACGTTTAATAATTTTGCAATTGCGGCAAATTCGTTTGACTGATGCCATTACTTTCATGGTTGACTCCTAGTTTTCTCTAAACCGTCGCTCATTTTGAACGAAACACAATTCTGGCGCGTGTAAGATCGTATGGCGTGAGTTCCACAGTGACCTTATCACCCGGCAAGATTCGGATGTAATGCATGCGCATTTTGCCAGATATGTGCCCCAATACTACATGGCCATTTTCTAACTTGACACGAAAAGTTGCATTTGGAAGATTTTCTACAATCTCCCCTTGCATTTGAATAACGTCGTCCTTAGACATACTCTCGCTTATTTCAAGGTTTGACCCGCACCCTTGAAGTTTGCCTTCTTGAGTAACGAATCATACTGGTGAGACATCATGTAAGCCTGAACTTGAGCCATAAAATCCATTGTAACGACAACTATAATTAACAATGAAGTACCACCGAAGTAAAAAGGTACATTCCAACGCATAACGAGGAATTCCGGCAAAAGACAAACTAAAGTAATGTAGAGTGCCCCACCTAAAGTAAGACGGGTCAAAATTTTATCAATAAAACGGGCTGTTTGATCACCTGGACGAATACCAGGTACAAAAGCACCGCTCTTCTTTAAATTATCTGCTGTTTCGCGGCTGTTGAAAACAAGAGCCGTATAAAAAAAGCAAAAGAAAATAATGGCAGAAGCGTAAAGCGTAATATATAAAGGCTGACGAGGCGCTAATGCAGCAGCGAAGTCACTTAACCAGCGAATGTTGTCTCCACTAGCAAACCAGCTACTAATGGTGGCAGGGAATAAAATAATTGATGAAGCGAAAATAGGGGGTATTACTCCAGCCATATTTAACTTCAGAGGTAAATGCGAACTTTGGCCTTGATAAAGCTTATTTCCAACTTGTCGCTTTGCATAATTAACTGTGATTTTTCTTTGCCCACGTTCAACTAACACAACAAAAGCAGTAACCAAAACAACCACTATCAATATAAACAACGCCGAAAGAGTTGACATTGCATTTGTTCTGACTAAGTCAAACAAACCAGCCATTGCCGATGGTAAACCAGCAACAATACCTGCGAAAATGATGATCGATATACCATTACCTAAACCACGCTCAGTTATCTGCTCACCAAGCCACATAACGAACATCGTTCCGGTTACTAAAGTTACAACCGTAGTTACAGTGAATAAAGCGCCAGGAACAATAACTAACCCTGGCTGAGCTTCAAGAGCAACTGATATACCAACAGCTTGGACAAATGCTAATAAAACTGTGCCGTACCGAGTGTACTGAGTAATCTTTCTACGGCCTGCCTCGCCTTCCTTCTTAATAGCTTCTAAAGAAGGTACAACAACACTCATCAGCTGCATAATAATTGAAGCCGAAATATAAGGCATTATACCAAGTGCAAATATTGAGAAACGCGATAACGCACCACCCGAAAACATATTAAAAAGGCCTAAAATACCGCCTTCATTCTGACGAAATAAATCAGCTAAAACGTCAGGATTAATACCTGGCACAGGAACATGCGTGCCAAGCCGATACACGACAAGAGCAAGCACAAGAAACACGAGACGACGACCTAAATCGCCATAACGTGGCCCAGCTTTTCCAGATAGTTGATTAGTCGCCAATCTTTGTCTCTTATTTAAGCAATGTTGCCGCCAACAGACTCAATTACTAAACGAGCCCCAGCGGAAACGGTTAAACCTTTGAGAGAAACCTTACGGCTTAAATCACCAGACTTAAATACTTTTACAAATTTAACAGCTTGACCAATCACACCTGCTTGTTTAAGTACTTGAACATCAATTTCTTCAACGGGAATGCTCTGAAGATCTGAAAGTCTAACTTGCGCATAGAGATGCTGATTCAAAGATGTAAAACCGCGCTTAGGTAGACGACGATGTAAAGGCATCTGACCACCCTCGAAACCGACTTTATGGAAACCACCAGAGCGAGACTTTTGGCCTTTATGACCACGGCCAGCAGTTTTGCCAAAGCCTGAACCAATACCGCGACCGACACGACGACGATCTGGATTGGAACCTTCAGCAGGTTTAATAGTATTGAGTTGAATTTCTAACATGGTCATTCCCTTTAGGCTTCAGACACTGCCAAGAGGTAGCTGACTTTATTAATCATGC
Source organism: uncultured Alcaligenaceae bacterium (assembly GCA_937896225.1). Classification (GTDB taxonomy): domain Bacteria; phylum Pseudomonadota; class Gammaproteobacteria; order Burkholderiales; family Burkholderiaceae_B; genus Algicoccus. The sequence continues at coordinate 134,059 of CALBMZ010000063.1, forward strand.
CACGCACTTCGGGAGTATCGACCAAAACGCTTGTGCTGTTCGTACGACGAAGTCCTAAACCACGCACCGTGTCACGATGATCTTGTTTAGTACCGATCACTGAACGAATCAGTTGAATTTTAATTTGTTTTTGAGCCATGATTTACCCCAGGATCTCTTCAACAGTTTTGCCACGCTTTGCAGCAACTTCTGCTGGCGTAACCGCGGCACGCAAGCCGTTTAAAGTTGCACGAACCAAGTTGTAAGGATTACTTGAACCCAAGCTTTTCGCAACAACATTACGAACACCTAAAACATCAAAAATTGCCCGCATTGGACCGCCAGCAATAACGCCAGTACCCTCAGCTGCTGGGGCTATCAAAACCTTAGATGCACCATGATGACCGACAACAGTATGATATACCGTACCATTTTTGAGAGGTACCTTGAATAAATCGCGGCGAGCTTGTTCCATTGCCTTTTGAACCGCAACAGGCACTTCACGCGCTTTACCTTTACCCATACCAACACGACCATCACCATCGCCAACCACTGTTAATGCAGCGAAGCTCATGGTTCGACCACCTTTGACAACTTTACTTACGCGATTGACAGCAATCATCTTTTCGCGAAGACCATCATCACGCTCATCTTGAGCATTCTTGCCTTGTACTTTAGCCATTTGATCTATCCTCGCTTAAAACTTCAGACCGGCTTCACGCGCGGCTTCTGCCAATGCTTTTACGCGACCGTGGTAGCGAAAGCCTGAACGATCGAAGGCTACAACCTCAATTCCTGCAGCCTTGGCTTTTTCTGCCACACGCTTACCGATAATTGATGCCGCTGACGTATTGCCACCTAAACCAGTTGATCCACTAAGCGCTTGACGCACTTCAGCTTCAACAGTTGAGGCGGACACTAAAATACGATCACCTTCGGGCGAAATAATGTTTGCGTAAATGTGCTGATTCGAACGAAAAACTGTGAGACGATTAACACGTAACTCAGATATTTTTCGGCGAGTCGGGATTGCACGACGCAAACGGGAGATCTTCTTATCCATGAATGTTCCTTGTTTGCGTATTATTTCTTTTTAGTTTCTTTGATGATGACTTTTTCATCTGCATAACGAACACCCTTGCCCTTGTAGGGCTCAGGTGGACGGTAAGCGCGAATCTCTGCAGCCACCTGACCAACAACTTGTTTATTCACACCCTTGAGAATAATCTCAGTTTGAGTTGGACAAACTACACTAACGCCATCCGGCATGTTGTGCATAATGTCATGTGAAAAGCCAAGCTGTAATTTTACTTGTTCACCTTGAACTTGAGCACGATAACCAACACCTATAAGTGTAAGCTTGCGCTCAAAACCTTTAACAACACCATTAACCATATTTGCAACGAGGGCTCGCAACGTACCAGACATAGCTTTTGCGTGACGAGAATCGTTTGCAACAACAAACAATAATTTGTCATTTTCTTGGTTAATAATGACATCACCAGTAAGATGTTGTTTTAGGGTACCTAAAGGACCTTTTACAGTAATTGAAACAGCATCAATGCTAGCCTCAACTCCTTTTGGTAACTCTACTGGATTTTTAGCAATACGTGACATAGTTTTATTTCCTTACGCTACGTAGCACAAGACTTCGCCGCCAACGCCTGTAGCGCGAGCTTTGCGATCGGTCATAACGCCGCGCGAGGTTGAAACAATGGCTACACCCAATCCGTTCATAACGGTTGGAATGCTCGTTTGGCCTTTATAAACACGCAATCCAGGGCGTGAAACACGCTCTATACGTTCAATAACTGGGCGTCCTGCATAATACTTAAGAGAAATCTCTAACTCGGGCTTTGCAACTGTGCCTTTAATTTCGAAACTTTCAATATAACCTTCGTCCTTTAGAACTGCAGCAATTGCAGTTTTAATCTTAGAACTAGGCATTGTGACAGTTGGTTTGTCGACCTGCTGCGCATTACGAATGCGTGTCAGCATATCGGCGATCGGATCGCTCATGCTCATCTTGAATCTCCTACCAGCTAGCCTTGGTCATGCCGGGTATCTCACCCTTCATGGCCAATTCACGCAGTTTGTTGCGGGCTAAACCGAACTTGCGGAAAACTCCGCGCGAACGGCCCGTTATCGCACAGCGGTTACGCTGGCGGGTGGGGTTTGAGTTACGCGGCAACTGCTGAATTTTCAAACGAGCATCGTAACGCTCTTCATCAGTTTTAGTTGCATCGTCAACTATTGCTTGAAGCATTGCACGTTTAGGTGCGTACTTCTTTGCAAGTTCAAGACGCTTAATATCGCGGTTGATCAGTGAAAGTTTTGCCACGGTGCCGGCCCCTTAGTTACGAAACGGAAAGCCAAAGGCTGTTAATAACGCCTTAGCTTCTTCGTCAGTCTTAGCAGTTGTAGTGATACTAATATTCATACCACGCAAAGCGTCGATTTTGTCATACTCGATTTCAGGGAAAATGATTTGCTCTTTAACCCCAACGTTGTAATTACCACGACCATCAAAAGCACGACCTGAAATACCACGAAAGTCGCGCACACGCGGAAGCGCTACACTGATTAGACGGTCTAGAAATTCGTACATACGCTGACCGCGTAATGTCACCATACAACCAATTGGGTAGTCTTCACGAATTTTGAAGCCTGCAATTGATTTACGGGTTTTTGTCACAACTGGTTTTTGACCTGAAATCTTCGTCAAGTCAGAAACAGCATGCTCTATTACTTTTTTGTCAGATACTGCTTCAGAAACACCCATATTCAGCGTAATTTTGCTAATACGAGGTACCTGCATAGGACTTGTATAAGCAAACTTTTCTTTAAGTTGTGGGGTAATAGTTTCTAAAAATATAGTGTGAAATCGTGCCATGTCAGATGCCCCTTATGCCTTTGCGCCGACAACTTCGCCGCTTGAGCGAAATATACGGACTTTGCGGCCATCTACTTCTTTAATGCCGACACGGTCGGCTTTACCCGTGGCCGGGTTGAATAAAGCAACATTAGAAATGTGCATGGGCATAGATTTCTCAACTATGCCGCCAGTTGTTCCCTGCATGGGGTTAGGCTTTACGTGCTTCTTAACAACGTTAATGCCTTCAACCAAAACTCGTTCTGCGTCAACGCGAGCTAAGATTGTGCCACGTCGCTGACGATCACGGCCAGTTAACACTATAACTTCATCACCTTTGCGAATTTTTTCCATGTCGCGCTCCTTAAAGCACTTCAGGCGCAAGCGACACAATCTTCATGAACTGTTCAGTACGCAATTCGCGCGTAACTGGTCCAAAGATACGTGTGCCGATTGGCTCAAGTTTGGCGTTTAACAATACAGCAGCATTGCTACCAAATTTAATCAAAGAACCGTCTTTGCGACGTACGCCTTTGGCTGTACGCACAACTACGGCGTTATATATTTCGCCTTTTTTAACGCGACCTCGAGGGGCAGCGTCTTTAACACTTACTTTAATAACATCGCCTATTGAGGCGTAGCGACGCTTTGAACCGCCGAGTACTTTGATACACATTACATAACGTGCACCAGTGTTATCGGCCACGGTAAGCGTGGTCTGCATTTGGATCATGATTTTTCCTGTTCCAACTTAACTCATCATTAAAATACAAAACAATATTGTTAAAGTATTTTACTTTTGTGCCAGTTTTGGTCCCGTCAGGCAAAAGCCCTGGGTTGAAATCTGCCGAAATTCCTGTTTGCTTATTTAATTAAGAAAAATAAATAGACATTTCAGGAAAGCTTTCTATCTTAACTCAGTAAAAAAAATAATGCAAGTTAAACATTACATTTTTTACCGCTTAAATATTAAATGTCACGTGAGGCTTCAATTAATCGAGTAACAACCCAAGATTTATCACGTGAAATAGGGCGCGCCTCTGCAATTTCAACTGAATCACCCATTTTGTATTGATTCGTTTCATCATGCGCTTTGTATCGAGCTGAACGCATAATAACTTTACCTAATACGGGATGCTTAACTCGACGTTCGACCATAACAACAACAGTTTTATTCATCTTGTCGCTGACAACTTTACCAGACAAAGTACGCTGGCGTTTAACAGTTTCTTGAGCTGTCGTCATGTTAGGCCCCTGCCTTTTCTGTCAAAAGTGTACGAGCACGTGCGATATCGCGGCGTACTTTTACGATTTGACTGTTATTAGTAAGCTGCTGTGTCGCTTTTTGCATACGTAAACCAAATTGAGCCTTAAGAAGGCTGTCAAGTTCAGTACGAATTTCTTCAGCAGTTTTTGAGCGAAGTTCGCTAGCTTTCATTTCTATTCCTCTTACGAACCAATGTGGCGCGAAACGAAAGTGGTTGAAATGGGTAATTTAGCAGCCGCTAAGCGGAATGCTTGGCGTGCGATTTCTTCGCTTACACCTTCCATTTCATACAACACTTTACCAGGTTGAATTTCTGCAACCCAATACTCGGGATTGCCCTTACCTTTACCCATTCGAACTTCGGCAGGCTTTTGTGAAATTGGCTTATCTGGGAATATACGAATCCAGATACGGCCACCACGTTTAATGTGGCGATTAATAGCACGACGAGCAGCTTCAATTTGACGAGCTGTCAAACGACCACGACCTGTTGCTTTTAAACCGAACTCACCAAAAGAAACTGCTGCGCCACGTGTCGCTAAACCTGTGTTGCGGCCTTTCTGCTCTTTACGATACTTTCTACGTGATGGTTGCAGCATGTTTATTCTCCTTCAGGTGCCGATTCGGCAACTACTGCAGGTGCATCAACTTTCTTGGGTGCACGTGCACGGCCTGCTGCAGGGCGACCTGTCTTTGCGCCTTCTGGGCGATCACCGCGAGGAGCACGACGCGGACGGCGTTCTTCTTCGCGTGGAACGACTGTTTCAACTGGTAAGTCACCATTAGGTAAACGATCACCTTTGTATACCCAAACTTTAATGCCGATAGCGCCATAAGTCGTTTGCGCTTCAGCCGTACCGTAATCGATAATTGCACGCAATGTATGAAGTGGCACACGACCTTCTCGGTACCATTCAGTACGAGCAATTTCGATACCGTTCAAACGACCGGCGCTCATAATCTTGATTCCTTGAGCACCTAAACGCATAGCATTTTGCATGGCGCGTTTCATCGCACGGCGAAACATAATACGTTTTTCTAGCTGTTGAGCAATTGAATCAGCAATGAGTTGGGCGTCAGTTTCGGGCTTACGAATTTCTTCGATGTTGACATGCACTGGCACGCCCATCAAACGTTGTAAGTCAGACTTTAAACCTTCAATATCTTCGCCGCGTTTACCAATTACGACACCAGGTCGAGCTGAATAAACAGTAATACGAGCATTTTTTGCAGGTCGCTCAATTAAAACACGACCAACTGAGGCACTTTTAAGCTTTTTCTTCAGGTATTCACGAACACGAATATCTGAGGCTAATAATGCACCAAAATCTTTATCTGCTGCGTACCAGCGAGAATCCCAATCACGCGTGACAGCAAGACGGAACCCGATGGGATGAATTTTTTGACCCATAATTACTCCTTAGGCTCCGACCATAACAGTGATGTGGCAGGTTTGCTTCTCAATTTGATTACCACGACCTTTCGCACGTGCAGAAAAACGCTTCATTGACTGGGCTTTATCGACATAAATTGTCGTTACTTTAAGATCGTCAATATCTGCGCCGTCATTATGCTCGGCATTAGCAATAGCAGATTCAAGTGCTTTCTTGAGAATCTCGGCTGCTTTTTTATTTGTGAAGTTTAAAATATTTAAAGCCTGAGAGACTGACTTGCCACGTATTAAATCTGCAACAAGTCTAGTTTTTTGGGCCGAAATATGAACCCCACGAATGATGGCTTTGGTTTCCATTTATCTCTTCGCCTTTTTGTCAGCCGCATGACCTTTAAAGGTACGCGTCAGCGCAAATTCGCCGAGTTTATGGCCAACCATGTTCTCGTTTATGTAAACAGGAACGTGCTGACGGCCATTGTGAACCGCAATCGTAAGCCCAATAAATTCAGGCATGATTGTGGAGCGACGCGACCAAGTTTTGATCGGCTTTTTGCCCTTTTCTGCGATAGATGCATCTACTTTTTTGAGTAAATGAGCATCGACAAAGGGGCCTTTTTTAATCGAACGTGACATGTTTCGGCCTTTTTATTTGCGCTTACGGCGTTGAACAATCATATTGTCTGTACGCTTATTGCGACGGGTCTTGAAACCCTTAGATGGAGTACCCCATGGGCTAACGGGCTCGCGTGCTTCACCTGTACGGCCTTCACCACCACCGTGTGGGTGATCGACTGGGTTCATTGCAACACCACGAACAGTAGGACGTATACCGCGCCAACGCATTGCGCCTGCTTTACCGATTTGACGCAAACTGTGCTCTTCGTTACCTACTTCTCCGATTGTTGCACGGCACTCAATATGTACGCGGCGAACTTCACCAGAACGTAAGCGAACTTGAGCATAAATACCTTCGCGTGCTAGCAAAACAGCTGAGCCACCTGCTGAACGAATCATTTGAGCGCCTTTACCAGGCAACATTTCAATGCAATGAATCGTCGTACCAACAGGTATGTTACGTATTGGTAAGGTGTTACCTGTGCGAATAGGCGCTTCAATGCCTGAATGTAGTAGAGTACCTACTTCAAGACCGCGTGGTGCAATAATGTAGCGGCGCTCACCATCTGCATAGCAAAGTAAGGCAATGTGTGCAGAACGATTTGGATCATATTCCAAACGCTCTACCTTTGCTGGAATGCCATCTTTATCGCGACGGAAATCGATTAAACGATAATGTTGTTTATGACCACCGCCACGATGACGAATGGTAATGTGACCATTATTGTTGCGGCCTGATCCACGAATCTGCTTTTCAAGTAACGGAGCATACGGTGCACCTTTGTGCAGGTTTGGCGTTACTACTTTAAGCATGCCACGGCGGCCGGGCGATGTTGGTTTTACTTTTACGAGGGCCATTTAATTTACCTCCGCAAAGTTAAGCTCTTGGCCTTCTTTAAGAACGACATAAGCTTTTCGCTCATTACGACGTCGTCCAACAAATTTTCCTGTACGCTTTTCTTTGCCTTTACGGTTTAACACTTGGACAGAATCAACTTCAACCTTAAATAAGAGCTCAACTGCTGCTTTTATTTCAGGCTTAGTTGCGTCAGGTGCAACACGAAATGCAACTTGATTATTCTTCTCTGCAATAAAGGTGGCTTTTTCAGTCACAATTGGTGCAAGCAATACTAGCATTAAGCGGTCGTTGTTCATCCCAGCATCTCCTCGAGTTGAGCAACAGCCGATTTCGTAATTACAATATTTTTGTAATGAATTAACGAAAGCGGATCTGCATAGCGCGTTTCGACTACAGCAACGTTTGGCAAATTACGCGTAGCAAGGTAAATGTTTTCATCAACAGTATCTGTAATTATCAACACTGAGTCTAGACCCATCAAACGCAATTTAACGGATGCTAACTTCGTCTTAGGCGACTCAAGAGTAAACGTTTCAACAATTGATATACGGTTTTCACGAGCTAACTGAGAAAGAATGGAACGCATACCTGCACGATACATTTTCTTATTAACTTTTTGAGTGAAATTTTCTTCTGGTGAGTTTGGAAATATACGACCACCCCCACGCCAAAGTGGTGATGACGTCATACCAGCACGAGCGCGACCAGTACCTTTTTGTTTAAAAGGCTTTCTAGTTGAATGCTTTACTTCGGCACGATCTTTTTGTGCGCGGTTGCCAGAACGAGCATTAGCCTGATATGCAATAACGACCTGATGCACCAACGCTTCGTTAAAATCGCGAGCAAACACTGTATCGGGTGCGCTAAACGTAGCCGACGATGTACCTTGATCATTTAGGAGCTTGAGTTCCATGCTTTAAGCTCCTTTCTTTAAAGGTGATTTCACAGCGGGACGAACAATAATTTCGCCACCTGAATAGCCTGGTACTGCACCCTTGACCATTATTAGGCCTCGTGCTGCATCAACGCGAATGACATCTAGGTTTTGTGCCGTACGAATATCAGTGCCAAGATGGCCTGCCATACGCTTGCCAGGAAAAACACGACCGGGATCTTGGGCTTGACCAATTGAACCTGGTACGCGATGCGAACGTGAGTTACCGTGAGATGCGCGTTGCGATTTGAAGTGGTGGCGTTTAATCGTACCAGCGAAACCTTTACCGATGGTCGTACCCGTTACATCAACTTGTTGGCCAGCTTCAAAAACTGTTTCAACAGCAACAACTGCACCCGCTGTAAATTCTGCAGCACGTGTTGGATCGAGTCTAAATTCTTTAAGAGTACTTGCAGCTTCTACACCAGCTTTGGCGTAATGACCTGCTTGAGGTTTTGCCACACGTGAAGCGCGGCGAGTACCATATGCCAACTGAACAGCTGCATAGCCATCAATTTCAAGCGACTTAACTTGGGTGACGCGGTTGTTTGACACATCTAGTACTGTTACAGGGATGGACTCACCATCTTCCGTAAAAATACGGGTCATGCCAACTTTACGGCCAACCAAACCAAGCCGATGAGCGGCGGGCGTGGGTGTCGGTTTCGACATCATTTTCTCCCGGGTTTAACCCGATTCCCGACTTCGATTGGTCGGGGCTAATCAATATTCGGATGTTTCCGAACGCTTCAGAGCTTAATTATTTACACTTATTAGTGAAGTGCTTACTTTTAAACTCTGGTTACCTCAATTGGGTAAGCCGCACATCATATCACGGCTTACATATAAAACACAAGTTATCTTTGTTTATTGCAATGCAATTTCAACATCGACACCAGCGGGTAAGTCGAGGCGCATAAGTGCATCAACAGTTTTGTCAGTTGGGTCAACAATATCCATCAATCTTTGATGAGTACGAATTTCCATTTGATCGCGTGAAGTGCTGTTTACATGCGGTGAACGCAGTAAATCGTAACGACGAATACGAGTTGGAAGGGGTACTGGACCCCTTACAACCGCACCAGTGCGCTTTGCCGTATCAACAATTTCAGCAGCTGATTGATCAATAAGTTTGTAATCAAATGCTTTAAGACGAATACGGATTTTCTGATTTTTCATTTTGTTTCCAAAGAACGAGTGGGCAACTTAATGAATTAAGTTGCCTCTGGATAATTATTTTAAGATTTTAGCTACGACACCGGCGCCGACGGTACGACCGCCTTCAC